>CANJXQ010000159.1 GCA_947478805.1 Betaproteobacteria bacterium
GAGCAGGTCAAGGCAGGCCAGTGCCGCCGCTCCGGCACCGGAACAGACGAGCTTTACGCTGGAGATATCCTTTCCGAGTACGCGCAGGCCGTTCAGGACTGCGGCGCCGACGATGATCGAAGTGCCATGCTGGTCATCGTGAAAGACGGGGATCTTTAGTCGTTCACGCAGCTTGCTCTCTACATAAAAGCACTCGGGCGCCTTGATATCCTCCAGATTTATGCCACCGAAGGTCGGCTCCATTGCGGCGATGATCTCTACGAGCCGGTCAGGATCCCGTTCATTCAGTTCGATGTCGAAGCAGTCGATGCCAGCGAATTTCTTGAACAATACGGCCTTGCCCTCCATGACCGGCTTGGCGCCCAGCGGGCCGATAGCCCCCAGGCCCAGCACGGCCGTGCCATTGGTAATGACACCCACAAGGTTCCCGCGCGAGGTGAGATTTCGCGCCTCGCCCGGATCACGCACGATTTCCTGGCAAGCGGCCGCCACCCCTGGCGTATACGCCAGTGCCAGATCGCGTTGGTTGACCAGGCTCTTGGTGGCCGCAATCGCGATTTTTCCAGGGCGCGGCAACCGGTGATAGTCCAGCGCGCTCTTTCGGAGGGCCTCATCCATGACTGTCTTTCAGTGCAGGTCCATATATATGTATGTAGCCAGGAAGCTATCATGCAGTGCGGGAAGATTATAGTCCACGCGCAATTGCCCACTAGCCAGACAGCCCAGAGTTCTGGATCCCTGTCATGCATCACTGCACCACCGAACAGTCCCAGGGCAACATGGGTGCGCCCAATGACGACAGCAGTAAACTTCAATCCGACATTTTGAGGTGAGTCTCGTGAATTCCAGTCATCCGTCAGAAACCGTGCGTATCGCCTCTCGCATGTCGAACATTGCTCCGTTTCACGTCATGGAGATTCAGGAGCGTGCACACCAGCTGGAGGCGCAAGGCAGGCACATCATCCACATGGAAATTGGACAGCCTGATTTTGGCGCTCCGCAAACGGTTGTTGAAGCAGCCGTCACCGCCATGCGCTCCCTCCCCCTCGCGTACACCAGCGCACTTGGAATACCGGCGCTGCGTCAGGCTATCGCCTCTCATTATCTTGAGAAGTTTGGCGTCGCCGTGCCCGCCAACACAGTGGTTGTGACACCCGGAGCGTCAGGTGCGTTTCTCCTGTTACTCGGAATGCTCGTCGGCCCCGGCGATGAGGTATTGATGCCTGACCCCTGCTATCCCTGCAATCGCCATTTCGTGCGCTTGGTCGATGGCATACCACTGACCATCCCAGTGGGCCCCGATCGACACTATCAGCTGACCTTGGCTGACGTTCAGGCTGCCTGGAGCCCACGGAGCAGGGGCGTCCTGCTCGCATCTCCGTCAAATCCCACGGGAACCCTCATTTCCCCGACAGAATTGGCCGCGATCGCGGGATGGTTGAAAACCCGGGGGGGATTCCTGATCGTTGACGAAATATACCTGGGCCTGACCTATGACGCGCCCCCCAGAACTGCTTTGGAACTGTGCGCCCAAAATGTGTTTGTGGTTAGTAGTTTCTCAAAGTACTTTTGCATGACCGGATGGCGGTTGGGGTGGCTGGTTGCGCCCGAAATTTACATGCGGGACCTTGAAAAACTGGCGCAGAATTTTTTTATTTGCCCCTCGGTGCCGGCACAATACGCAGCGCTCGCCGCCTTCACCCCCGAAACCATCGAAGTGCTGGAGTCTAGAAAGTTGGAATTCCTTCAACGCCGGGAATTGATGTTGCCCGCCCTGCGTGAAATGGGATTCTCCGTCGCCGTGAATCCTGGCGGCGCCTTCTATATCTATGCGGACTGCAGGTCGTTCGGAGCCGACAGCCGGGAAATCGCCCGTCTTGCACTGGAAAAAGCAGGGGTCGCGATTACACCCGGACTGGACTTCGGCGACAATGGTGCGGCAAGCCATGTGCGCTTCGCGTATACGAGTTCGATCGACGATCTTGGAGAGGGCCTGCGACGATTGCGCGACCTCTTCCACGGCTAGATTGGGGCCACAAGCATTCGGCACCCTGCCCCCAGCACCGATACCAATGGACTCGCAGTGAGCGTGACTCAGCTCGTGCAGTTACGAATCGCGGGGAAAGCGTGGGATCAAGCGTGCCACGCAACGCGATCAGGACGAAGGGTTGATCGACGCGGTGATTTGCCCTGGGCGAGTTGATGCTCGTTCGACACGACGCAATACCTGTGCAAGACGGTCCTTTTCCGCAAGGACCTTTTGCGCGTATTGATTGGTCTGATCGCTAAAGGCCCCCGCATACAGCTGCAGGCCCGACTCGAGCCCCCCCGCCCGCCTGATGCAGTCCTTGAGAATTCGCGCACCCACCAGAATGTTGGTGCTTGGGTCCAGCACGGCATCTTCACCACCGTGCTCCGCAAGCTTGTCCTGATGTTGTTGCGGCATGACTTGCATTAACCCTTTTGCCCCCATCACGCTCTCGGCAATCGGATTAAAACGGGATTCAATCGCCATGACCGCCAGGATCACAAGGGGATCCAAGCCAACCAGTTGACCTGCCTCATGGGCTACCTCGACCATTTGCTCGGTTGCGTCATTTGCCACCCGGTATCGCCTGGCAAGATGCTTGGCGAGCACCTTGTACCGGGCATTGCCCGCTTCTTCGGAGGTCGCCAAGAACGACTCCCCTGCAAAGCGTATGGTCCCAAACGCGCTGGTAGCCGAGGGCGCCGGAAAGGCGATCAATTGGCTCCCGTGACCTAGAGCGGCAAGAATGGCTATCAGACCAACAATCGCCAACCCATTGTATAGGTGTATAAAAACTCGACCGAAACGCGACTCCAGCTTGGTCATCAACTCGGTAGTGTTCATCACACTCCTCCTTGTATGGAGCCGGCTCAGCAAGCAGGCTCGATTGGCTGATTGAGCATTTCCATGACTTCACACACGCCCATTCAATCCCCGTGCGCTGATCGAGTCGAAGTTAGGGACTAGCTGAGGGCAAAACCCTGATTTGGGTAGCCATTTGGAAGGCTTTTTACACGCGGAATCCGGAAGACCTCAACGACATTTAGGTCTCACCACCACGCGTAAGTTTCTTGTACCGCAACGCAACAAACCCATTTTAATTAAATACTTACATAATGTCAAATGGGAAAAAATCTATTGCATCAATCCTCTTTGCAACGCAGTGCACGCCTGCAGCTTAAACAAAAAGAACCCGGCAATGCCCCGCCTTGACCTGTTAGACTTACCAAGTCGTTCGGCAGCAGTGCCGGGTGATATCCCGTAGTAACCGAATGTCTGCGGAACAGTGCATGCCGGAAAGCACACACTGTCCGCAGTTCATTCGGAACCCACCTACGGCCTTGAGCCGGTTGGAAAGGGCCATGCTGCTGCAGGGTTCAGGGCGGTTCTCACCCCAGGGGCCGCGGCGATTGAAGGTGCCGATGCAACTGGCATTATCATCGGAGCAACCACCTTTACTGCAGGCTTGCTGGCCTTTTTAGCCGGTTTCTTAGCCGCTTTCTTTTTTTTTGCGGGTTTCTTCTTAGCCGGCTTTTTTACGCCGGCTTTTTTCTTGGCCGCTTTCTTTTTTGCGGGTTTCTTAGCCGCTTTCTTTTTTTTAGCGGCCTTTTTTTTAGCAGGCTTCTTTTTCGCAGCCTTCTTTTTCGCAGCCTTTTTCTTGGCTGGCTTCTTTGCTGCCTTCTTCGCTTTTTTCTTCGTAGCCATGGTAATTATCTCCATCAAGGTTTAAAAGAACTACATGTGAAATCCGTCCGAACTGGCACGGACTATCCAGCCATCGGAGCAAGCCCCGCTGGACTGAACCCTTTTCCTGCCCTCACCGAGAGCAGGTCCTGGTAGAGAATGTCCGGGTCCAACCGGACACCCGCTTCCCAAACAACCGTCGCTGCCATTGGGTCAATCGAGACCCGACAAAACTGATTGACGTCCCGCCACGCACGAAAAGCGCCAATTTCAAGCAGGTTGCCAAGAAAAACACTTCCCTCCACACCATCCTCGAAACGAAGCCACAAACGGTAATCTTGAGATGCCTTGCAATCCGTGACTCGATGCATTTCGCCCCCCGTAGAAGCCGCCTGCCAATTCATGCCTAACTTTCCCGTCACTCCCAGGAAAGGGCCCCACCCGTTTGATACTCGATAACCCGCGTCTCGAAGAAATTTCGCTCTTTCTTCAAGTCGATCATTTCGCTCATCCAGGGAAAAGGATTCGTGGCTCCTGGATAAAGGACCTCTACGCCGATCTGCTGGCAACGCCTGTTTGCAATATAACGTAGGTATTCCTTGAACATCGGCGCGTTCAACCCGAGGACGCCGCGAGGCATCGTATCCTCGGCATACCGGTACTCGAGCTCAACGGCCTGTTTGATCAGATCCTGTATTTCCTCGCGAAATTTCGCAGTCCACAGGTGGGGATTTTCCATCTTGATCTGATTGATCAGATCGATCCCGAAATTGCAGTGCATCGATTCGTCGCGCAGGATGTACTGGTATTGCTCGGCAGCGCCCATCATCTTATTTTGCCGGCCAAGTGCCAGGATTTGGGTGAAGCCCACATAGAAGAACAGTCCCTCCATCAGGCAAGCAAACACAATCATGCTCTTGAGAAGTTGCTGATCAGTGTCTGGTGTTCCCGTCTTGAACGAAGGGTCCGTCAGGGTGTCGATAAAGGGAATCAGAAATTCGTCTTTCGCCCGTATGGAGGGTACCTCATGGTAAGCATTGAATACCTCACCTTCATCCAATCCAAGGCTCTCGACAATATATTGATAGGCGTGGGTATGTATGGCTTCTTCAAACGCCTGCCTGAGCAGGTACTGACGACATTCGGGGGCTGAGATATGTCGATACGTTCCCAGAACAATATTGTTTGCCGCGAGTGAGTCTGCGGTAACGAAGAAACCCAGATTCCGTTTAATAAGCCTGCGTTCATCCGCCGTCAATCCGTTGGGATCTTTCCAAAGGGAAATGTCCCGACTCATATTGATCTCTTGCGGCATCCAATGATTTGCGCATGAGGAAAGGTATTTTTCCCATGCCCACTTATACTTGAATGGCACCAACTGATTGACGTCGGTTCTGCCATTGATCACGCGCTTGTCCTCAACCCGGATCCGGCGAAATTCGTTGGGATCCACCGCTGACGAAGTCTCCAGCGCTTCGCGCCCCACCGGCGCCAAAACGGCTTGCGGATTTCCACGAGACACAAGACCGACAATGCTTGGCGGCGCCTGCGTTCCCACTTCTTCATCAAAAGACAACATATTCAGACTCCCCCGCGTCTTATTCTCGTCAGATCACGTGCTCGACTCAGCACCCAACATCGCTCAATTACTGACACGCCTCGCATTCCGGATTGTCAATGGAGCAAAACTTGGCTGCATCTACATCGGCAGCAGCCGCTGAAGCTCCCCCATCGGATGGAACTGCATTCAGTTGCCCGGCCTTTACCGTTGATTTTTCTGCGTGTGTGGCGCCGACCGTGCGTAGGTAATAGGTTGTCTTCAGGCCGCGTAGCCACGCCAATCGGTAGGTTTCATCCAGCTTCTTCCCCGAAGCATTGGCAATGTAGATATTGAGAGATTGAGCCTGGTCAATCCACTTTTGCCGGCGTGCAGCGCATTCAACCAGCCAGCCCGGGTCAATTTCGAAAGCCGTTGCATAAATACGCCGTAGTTCCGGCGGCACACGGTCGATTCGAGCAATGTTTCCATCAAAGTACTTGAGATCGGAAACCATCACCTCATCCCAAAGCCCCAATGCCTTCAAGTCGCGAACGAGATACTCATTGACAACGGTAAACTCGCCCGACAGATTCGACTTTACATAGAGGTTCTGAAACGTCGGCTCGATGCAAGCGGACACGCCGATAATGTTCGATATAGTGGCCGTTGGCGCAATGGCCAGGCAATTCGAATTGCGCATTCCATGGGCTTTGATGCGATCCCGAAGCACATCCCAGTCCAAGGTTGTAGTCTCATCTACCTCGACATGTCCGCCTCGCTCAGAACGCAGAAGTGCCAGCGTGTCTTGGGGCAGAACTCCCTGGTCCCAGAGCGATCCGCGATAAGACGCGTATCTGCCACGCTCTTCGGCTAGGTCACTTGAGGCAAGGTACGCGTAGTATGCAACCGCCTCCATGGAGCGATCCGCGAACTCCACCGCCTCGTCGGATCCATATGCGATGCGCAATACATGGAGGCAATCCTGGAACCCCATGATACCCATGCCTACCGGTCGATGCCGGACATTTGAATTGCGAGCCTTGTCCACCGCGTAATAGTTGATATCGATCACGTTATCAAGCATCCGCATCGCGGTTGAAATAGTGCTTTTCAGCTTTGCATGATCGAGTTTGCCATCCACTAGGTGCGCAACCATGTTGACCGAACCGAGATTGCAAACCGCGATCTCGCGCTCATTCGTATTTAGGGTGATCTCGGTGCAAAGATTCGAACTATGTACGACACCCACATGCTGTTGCGGAGACCTCACATTGCACGGATCCTTGAATGTGATCCACGGATGCCCCGTTTCAAACAGCATGCTCAACATCTTCCGCCATAGTTGCAATGCCGGAACCTTCTTGAACAAGGTGATTTCGCCACGGGCAACCTTGTCCTCATAGCCCAGATAAGCCAATTCGAATGCCTTGCCAAACTTGTCGTGCAGATCCGGCGCATCCGCTGGGCTGAAAAGTGTCCACTCCCCCCCCTCAACCACGCGCTTCATGAAAAGATCGGGCACCCAATTTGCCGTATTCATGTCATGCGTGCGTCGACGGTCGTCCCCGGTGTTCTTTCGCAACTCAAGGAATTCCTCGATATCCAGGTGCCAAGTCTCCAGGTAGGAGCACACCGCCCCCTTGCGCTTGCCCCCCTGATTGACCGCTACCGCTGTGTCATTCACCACCTTCAGGAATGGAACCACGCCTTGGGATTTTCCATTTGTCCCCTTGATGTGGGACCCGAGCGCCCGGACCGGAGTCCAGTCATTGCCCAAGCCTCCGGCGTATTTCGCAAGCAGCGCATTTTCCTTGATCGCCTCAAAAATTCCGTCAAGGTCGTCCGCTACCGTCGTCAGATAGCAGGACGAAAGTTGGGATCTCAGGGTACCCGCATTGAAGAGTGTGGGCGTGGAACTCATGAAGTCGAAAGTCGACAAAACATTGTAGAAATCGATCGCCCGAGCCTCGCGATCGATCTCGTTCAATGCCAAGCCCATGGCAACCCGCATGAAAAAAGCCTGCGGAAGCTCTATCCTCGCCTCCCTTATATGCAGGAAATAACGGTCATACAGCGTTTGAAGGCCGAGATAACCGAATTTCAAGTCGCGACTTGCGTCGAGCGCCTTGCCGATTCGCTTTAGGTCGAATGTGGCGAGTTGCGGGTCCAGCAACTCTGCCTGAACACCTTTTTTGATGAATTCCGGGAAATAAGTCGCGTAACGATGCGTCATCTCTGCCTGCCCGACTTCCTCCCCAAGGACCTCCAATCGAATCGTGTGGAGCAACAATCGCGCTGTGACGTAACTGTATGCCGGATCCTTTTCGATCAGCGCCCGCGCCGACAAAATGGATGATTTGCGAAGTTCCTCTATCGGCACGCCATCGTAGATGTTTTTCAGTGTTTCATCGACGATCAGATTGGGATCCACATCCGATCCCAAGGATTCGCAAGCGGCCTTTACAACCTCGTTAAGTGCCACCTTGTCGAGCGACTTCCTTACTCCACCGTCGATTACAGACACCGCAGGCCCTTTGGTGGCCTTTTTTTGCATCGCGGCGTCCTGTGCACGCGCCTCGGCACGCTTTTGCCGGTACAAAACATAGGCCCGCGCCACCTCATGCTCGCCGGAACGCATCAAAGCCAGTTCCACCTGATCCTGAATGTCCTCGATATGAAAGGTCCCTCCCCCGGGCTGCCTTCGCATCAGCGCCGAAACGGCCCCTTCAGTAAGGTTGGATACCATTTCTCGAATTCGGGCCGATGCTGCACCTTGACCTCCCTCAACGGCCAAAAACGCCTTCGTCATTGCGACCGAAATCTTTGACGGCTCAAATCCGACAACTGCGCCGTTTCGCCGAATGATCTTGTATTGACCCAACTCCGCCTTGTAATCCGAATGCTCGGATTGCGGGGCGTTCATGTGTGCAGCCTGTTGATTTTGGCCTACTTCCGCTGCGATCTGCATGAACCCTCTCCTCGAATTCTGTTTTTAGTATCCGTCACCGAGCAGTGGGAAAGCCGTATTTCCAAGGCCACATCACAGCGCAGCAACTATTCGTCTGTTACCCAGCAACCCATGGGCACGACCACAATATATAGTATCTCTTGGCTGTTTTGCAACTAATTCTAGTGTTTTGGTTTCGACGCAGGGCCACCGGTCCGCAGGGCCGCCGGTCGTCACCGAGGAGGGACACGCCCAAGCAGGCCGAAACAGAAGCGCTCCGGTACTGGCGCTTTGTCCTGACAAATATGTGTCGCGACCGTGCTACCGGGCCGCATACGCGTGGCGGGAACCATCGGAATGATGTCTTGGCCTTCGATCAATCAACGCCAGACTCATCCAAGTCATCACGCGCGCAGCTACGGCGAGAGTGGAGACCTAGGACTTCAGCAAGGAGTTGAATCTGGCCCAATCAAATGCGGGACCCGGGTCTGTTTTCCTGTCCGGGGCAATATCCGAATGGGCTACGATCTCTTCAATTGGATATCGCGCCATCAAAGCACGAGTAAGC
>CANJXQ010000160.1 GCA_947478805.1 Betaproteobacteria bacterium
ATCGAAGCGGCGATGAAGCGCAAGGCGTGGATGAAGCAGGTCGAGGAAGTGCCGTTCGTGGAGTCCTACGGCAATGTGAGCTTCAATGCAAAGAATTATGAGTTCAAGGGCGCGAGCGACTCGACCCAGGGCGCGCTGGGACTCGGACCAAAGACTTGATTGCAAGCATTGCAGATCGACGGAGGATCATGATGGGTACCACATCAAACTCGCCAGCCTCGGACAACTCGCCGCGACACTTCGACGTTCACGATGCCTACTGGTATACGCCGCTGGAGGAAAGGCAGCACTCGGCAGTCCCGCTGTCGGGAAAACAGACTACCTTCACGACCAACATTCGGCGCGCATCCCTGCTGGTGGACCCGCCTGATCGCCTGAGCCTGTACGGCGTGGCATTCGAACCCGGGTTCTACATCCCGACCCACTTCCACGAAGTCGATCAGTTCCTGCTCGTCATCCGCGGCGAATTCAGCATGGGAAGCCACAGGCTGCGCCTGGGCCAGGGCGCGTTCATGCCTGCGGGCAATCCCTACAACGTGACCTGGGGCCGGGCCGGCGGCAGCTTTCTCGAGTTTCGCGAGACTCCCGCCTACCAGACCGCATTCAGCGTCAAGGACGCACCTCTGATCGGCCCCAATGCACCTACCGCAATTCCCGGGTGGTCCAAGCCCAAGGATGACCGGAGGAAAACGGTATTCTTCGATGCGGAGACCTGCCCGAGGATCGAATGCGCGGGATTCGGCCCCGGGGACCAGGCGATCAATGCCCCGTCCGTGCTAACCGGGTCCGCGTGCTACCAAGCGTTGCATATGTCCGACGACAATGGCTACAGCATGATCAGCGTGGCTATCGACGGAGCGCTCGATGTCCCGTGCCATCAACAGGATTCGGACAAGATCCTGTACGTGCTATCCGGAGAGATGCGGTTGCAGGGCACCTCATCGCCGCTGCGCAGCGGCAGCGGAATGTTCGTGTCGGGGAAGACCCCCATTGACTTGAGCACTGGGCCGGCCGGCGTCAAATACCTGGAATTTCGAAAGCAATCGCGTTGGGCAACACAGTGGATGGGCCGAGCCTGAGCAGAGGCACCCCAAAATGCATCAACTATTCACCTTTGATGCCGTTGTCCTGAACGAATTTCATCCACTTCACGTAGGACTCGTTCAGCGCCGCCGCATACTGGCCAAGGCTCATGTAGACGATCCGGTTCCCCGTGACGCGCAGGGGGTTCATCACCTCGGGCTCGGACAGCGCCACTTTGACCGCCGCAGCCAGCTTTTCCAGAATGGGGGCTGGGGTGCCCGCAGGCGCGGACAAGCCATGCGAAATGACAACTTCCACATCCGGATGACCCAGTTCACGGGCGGTCGGCACATCCGGCATCTGGTCGGTGCGCTGCGCCTGGAGGATCATGATGGGCGTTACCTGGCCGGACTTCACGTAGGCAGCAAGCGGCGTGTAGTCGGTCACCATGGCAATGAGCTGTCCCGACAAGTAATCGGCAATCATTGGTGCTCCGCTCTTGTAGGGGATATGGTTTGCGTTCAGGTTGAATTTCTTGGCAATGAGCGCCATCGCCAGGTGGGTGCTGGATCCAATGCCTGAACTGCCGTAGTGAAAGACCTGCTGGGGATTGGCCTTGGAAAACGCGACAAATTCGTCCAGCGTGCGCACGCCCTTCATCGACTTCGAATTCACGGACAGGAACGTGAGCGAATTCGTGACCATGGCAATGGGCGCGAGGTCCTTGTTCGCATCAAACGACTGCCCGCGTAGCCCCCGGCCGATCAGGTACGCTGTCGCCAGGTCAAGAAGCGTATATCCATCCGGCGCACTTGCAGCAACGAAATCCGCCCCGATGGCACCGGTGGCTCCAGGCTTGTTCTCGATCACAACCGGCTGCCCCAGGTACTTCGACATTCCCTGTCCCACCGATCGCATGATCACATCGGGGCTTTGGCCGGAACCCCAGGGAATGATGATTCTGATCGGTTTGTTTGGATAATCCTGCGCCAGCGCCGAGGCGCCAACAATCGACAGTGCAACACCCAGTAGCACCGTCCGGAATTTCAGCATTGATGACATCGAAGCTCCTCCCTCTTGATATTCAAGGACGGCGCGAAATCCGCCCTGAACTGCCGCCGTACTGGTGCGTCGATTATCGACTACTCCGGCATGGCTTGCACCTGCCATGCGACCGCCTCTTCGCGAGCAAGCTTAGTCGCTAACGCCCCCCATTCCACGGATTGTCATGGGCAGAACTCGGCCGGCGCTGCAATTGGCGACACGCCATTGCTAATCGCGGGCACGCCCCAATATGGAAGCCTGTGGGGTCGTTCTTGTCGCCGTCAATTCCGGTCAGAAGGGCCCGTTTTAGATCAGTTTTTTTCGAACACTTGGTACTGACAATCCTTCTTTTCTTTCTGCTGGGAATAGGCGTATACTGCGGCACGCTTGATTCAATCTTAATGGAGTACTCGATGAAAATGCTTTCGTTGCTGGTTGTCATGCTGACCTTGGGTCTCGGAATGGCTTCCAGCGATGCTGATGCCGCGCGGCGTCTTGGCGGCGGCAAATCGACCGGCATGCAGAAGCAAATGACGCCTCCCGCAGCCGCGCCCGCACAATCGGCCAATTCCGTGGCGAAGCCGGCGACACCTGCCGCAGCCCCGGCTCCCGGGCGCTCGTGGATGGGCCCGTTGGCAGGACTTGCCGCCGGCCTTGGTTTGGCCGCGCTTGCATCGCACTTTGGCTTCGGTGAGCAATTGGCCAACATGATGATGATCGGCCTCCTGGTGATGGTCGTCATGGTGGTCATCGGATTCGTGATGCGTCGTCGAGCCGCAGGCCAGCAGGCCGCCATGCCGGGAGCTGGCGCGTTCCAGTACAACGCACCAGGCGCGCAGCAGCCCACGGTGTCGCCGCGCCCATTCGACGTGGCCATGCCCGGCACATCGGCCAGCAACCTTGCGGCAGCGCCGTCGGTACCGAACATTCCCGCGGACTTCGATGTCCCGGCTTTCGTGCGCAACGCCAAGGTGGGCTTCATCCGACTGCAGGCTGCCAACGATACCCGCAACCTGGATGACATTCGCGAGTTCACGACCCCCGAGATGTTCGCCGAGTTGAAGATGAACATCGAAGAACGGGGTAATGCACCGCAGGCAACGGATGTCGTCAGCATCAACGCAGACGTGCTTGAAGTGTCGGAAGAGGCCGCCCGCTATGTCGTGAGTGTCCGGTTCACCGGGCAGATCCGCGAAGAAGCCAACTCACCTGCCGAGGCGGTCGACGAGATCTGGCATCTGGTCAAGCCGCGTTCCGGCGACAGTGGCTGGCTCCTGGCCGGAATACAGCAAAGCCAATAAGTTCCTCCCCCCTTCCGGTGTCGCGCCGTTGCCTTTTGGGTAGCGGTCCGACGCCGGTTTTTATTGGCGCCTGCATTACCGCAAGAACACCTTCACGGTGACACTCACCGCAAGGCCGACAGCGGTCGCCAGAACCCATCGCTGCCAATCCTGACGAGGCCACTTGTATCGCGGCAAGAGCAGGAACTTGACAAGGAACAGGGCACCTACACCCAACAGCGTGCCAACGTCCAGGTTGATACCTTGCATCGCCAGCCCTCGATTTCAGCGTTGAGACGTCTGCGAGCCCAATGACGGGAACAAACTCAAACCGGCGGCACGCGCTCAAAGTCCTTTGGCACCGTGCCTCCGCATTGAAGCAGCGTGCGATATGAAACCAGCCACCGGTCGCCCCTTTTCACGAATTGCGCCTGATAGCGCCCGGAGCGAAGCGGCGTGAAACCCGTGGGCGTGATCTGCAATACGACCACGTCCCACCATGCCTTGGCCGTGTTGCCATCCACATCGATCACTGGGTTTGCCGCAAGGTGAATGACATCGCCCTGCTCCAACAGCTTGCCGA
The DNA here is from genome assembly GCA_947478805.1 of Betaproteobacteria bacterium. Lineage (GTDB taxonomy): Bacteria > Pseudomonadota > Gammaproteobacteria > Burkholderiales > SG8-39 > CAIYPG01. The sequence continues at coordinate 3,931 of CANJXQ010000160.1, forward strand.
CAATGTTTCTCGTGTTCGCGACGATGTCGGCCCTCCCGTGCGCGGTCCACGAAACCGGATTGACCGTCCCCGCGATCGAGGTTGATACCGCATCTTCGGTGAACAATTCCCCGAATTCCTCGAACCGCCCCTGGTCCATCAATTGCGAATACAACGATATGGTGCGTCGTACCGATTCGTAATCGTTCATTGCTGGTTCTCCTCCACGTTGCTCGTATGCGCGGATCGCGCTCCAGTCAATTCAAGCCATGCCGGCGCATCGACAGGAATCGTGTCGAACTCGCCGGGAATACACATTTCCAGCACCTTGTAGGCGGCGGTATATGAAGGCACGTTGTGGGCCCGGCCTTTGGGCATGCAGACTGCGTCCCCGGTTTCAAGGCGAGTCAGTCCGCTGTCATTCTCTACGCCGAACCCGGCGCCGCCGTCGATGACATAGAAGAATTGGCACATATTGCTGTGCTTATGCCAGCCAGTTCCCCCGGGCATGATGTCGACGGCGTGGAAGGCTTGTATGTGGACCTTGCCTTGCGAGCGGGACTTTGAACCCAGATCCCGGTATGCAAAATATTTCCGCAGGCCATCCCCCTGAATGTAGGAGTCCCTTGCTTCGCTCAGCACGTGCGGTCGGCTGTCCGCCCCAGCCGGCATCTGTTTCAACTCGGGTTCAGCCCCCCGCGTAGCGATTTCGAGCATGATGAAGTCCGCTGATGCCCCGAAGATCCGAATCCGCTCATTGGGGGGCAGATAGGCCGCCGTGCCAGACAGAAGATCGCCAGCTTTTCCTGCCTGACTCTCCAGCCGTGTCGTGCCCGAAAGCACATACAGGAGATGGAATGCAGACCCAACCGTCGTCCATTCCGGTGTCGCGGCATCCTGCAGCGGCGACTGGAACCGCAACAGGTTTGCGGACATCTTTCCCTGCGAAGCCTTGAACAATCCCAAGTCTCTGCACTGGACACCCTTTATCGGCGAGTCTCGCCAGGCCGATGTCCCACTGACAAAGGAATAGTCAAAATTGTCTGGCCATCCGATAGCGATGGCACTAGTTGCTGATTTGGGGGTAGATTGACTCATTTGTGCTTGTTCTCCAGAGAATTTTTCTCTCGCACCACTTCAGGACTTCGTGCCTTTGACGAAGGCGATCGATGCCTCGAACAGCGGCAGGTCCTTTTCGTAATCAGTGGAGTTCTCATGATTGATCTGCACCCACTCGCGGGTGCTCGGCCTGCCCTTGGGCTGGAACGGCACGACATTGCCATTGGAAAATTGCAGGTTCGCCGCATCCCCCGCCGAAAGCCGAATGCCGACGCCCCCGTTGCAGATGCACGCGAACATTTTTTTCCCGACAAAGTAGGCGGCGAGTCCGGTCATGTCTGCGCCCTCTACACCGCGAATCTTCAGGAGCAGGCCATCGAGAACCGCCTTGTGACTGGCGTCAAGCGGGTGGATAGTCACCGTCGTCATCCTTCATCGTTACGTCCATTGATCATTCAGGCTGTATTCCGGCCTTCTTGACCGTATCACCATATAGCGCGGCAAGATCAGCCAGCCCCTTGGCCGATGCCTCGATCGACTCTTCGACGGGCTCCAGCAGGATATTGGCCAGTGCCGCCCTCACCTCGGGCTGTTGCAGCGCGCGCGCCGTGGCGGCATGAATCCTGTCCAGAATCGCCTTCGGCGTTCCGATGCGCGAATTCAAGGAATAACTGGTGCCCCGCAACGGCGGGAGCTTGAGCTCCGCGAAGGTCGGCGCATCCAGGAATGGCGGTCGCCGCTGCGTCCCCGTCACTGCCAGAACCCGAACCCTGTCGCCCATGGCCACCGCGCTTGCGACGCCGGCGATGCCCATCTCGATCTGCCCGGCACTCAGCGCCTGGATGTACGGGCCACCCGCGCTATACGGCACGTACACGACGTCCAGCCCGAACTGCCGGGTGATCGCCACCGTGGTGATTCGGATCGCCGCACTCGACGATCCGTAATTCAGCTTACCCGGATTGCTCTTGATGTAAGCGACCAATTCCCCGAATGTCTTCCAGGGGAACTTGATCGCGGAGGCGAGTACAAGCCTACCCTCCGCGATCATGGCGGTGATCGGCAGTTCCTTGAGCGGGTCGAATCGCAGGTCTTTGGTCAACAAGGGAAGCAACACCAGGGCCTCCACGGTGGGCACTGCCAGGGTATAGCCATCCGCGGGCATTTGCCTGGCGACATACTCAAGTCCGATGATCTGCCCAGCTCCCGGTTTGTTCTCGACGATGACCGGCTGGCCCAAGGCCTTGGACATTTCCGGAACCACGACGCGCGCCGCAAGGTCCGAACTCGAGCCCGGCGAACTGGCAACCACGACGCGGATTGGCTTTGAAGGGAACTCCTGGGCAACCGACAGACCCGATTGCGAGCCCAGCAAAACTCCCAGCATCACTATCAGCGCGAATCTACGCATGAAACAGCCCCTCCAATCAGACGCAATCCAATATTTGCCATTCTAACGGGCAACGCAGCATGTAGCACTATGCCGGATGAATGCGACGATGACCCAGGTGCACCGAATCACGCCGCCGATGAGGTAATCTGACCGGGCCAATTTTCCAACAATCTGGGGGAAGCACTCATGATCAAGTTCTATTACAACACTGGCCCAAACCCGATGAAGGTCGCGCTTTTTCTCGAAGAAAGCGGCCTGCAATACGAACCCATACCCGTCGATACCCGCAAGGGTGAACAGCACCGCCCCGAGTACACTGCGATCAACCCCAATGCCAAGGCGCCCTCAATGATCGATGGCGACACCACGATCTTCGACAGCAATGCCATCCTGCTCTACCTCGCCGAAAAAACCGGCCAGTTCCTCCCCGAAAACACGCCCAAAGCGCGCGGGGAAATGTACTCCTGGTTGATGTTCGTCGCGACTGGCATCGGCCCCTATTCGGGGCAATGCGTGCACTTCAAGCATTTTGCGCCCGAGCCCAACGCCTACGCGGTCAACCGTTACGATTTCGAGGCATGGCGCCACTGGAACATCATCGAGGCGCGGCTGGCCGATCGCCGTTACATGCTCGGTGACGCGTACACGCTGGTGGACATGGCGGTCTGGGGGTGGGCTCGCCTGCTGGGATTTGTGCTCGCAGCCGACGCGTATGCGCGGCTGCCGAACGTGAAGCGATTCCTGGATGAAATCAACCTGCGCCCCGCAGCCCAGCGCGCCGAAGCGCTCAAGGCACGCCATGCGTTCAAGGCCGAGATGGACGATGAGGCCAAGCGTGCGATGTTTCCGCAGAACGCGCGACTCCAGAAAGCATGACGTTCATCAAAAATGGACAAGGCCATGGTTCCTGTCGCGGCGCACCGTGCAGGTCGGTGAAGGACGCGCGGGCATTCTACTTTGCAATCCGCGCCTATCGTGCCGCTCTCCCGCATTGGACGACGATCACCAACGAGGGGTAATCATCCCTTGTAAGATTGCCCATGTTGCGGCGCGCCCATCGAGCGGGACGTCCGCTGGCGCGCAATGCCCCAATTACACAGGAGGACACGACGATGAACGCCGTAGACGCTTCAGTCGATGAAATGGCACAGCTCGTCTATCGATATTGCACGGCATTCGATACGGGCGACATCGATACCGCAGTCGCCTGCTTCACGGAGGATGCCATCCTGCGCACGCCTTCGGCAGAGGCGCAACGCAGCGATGGCAGGCCCCACGATCCGTCGTTTCGAGCCGGCGGAAAGCCCATCGTCGGCAAGGATGCTATCCGGCAATACCTGGTGGCCTCGCGGGAGCGCCGGGCGGGACTTGGGTGGCAACCGCGGCACCTTGTGACCAATCTCTATGTAACCGCAAGCAGCACCAGTGAAATTTCAGTGCAGTCCTACGTTACGTTCCTGGTGACAAAGTCGGATGGGTCCACTTTCGTGGACCACGCCGGCGTCATGCTGGAAACAATCGTCAAGGAGCCGGGCGGGTGGAAATTCAAGGCGCACCGAATCCGCATCGACTCCGACCAGGACTTTCCCGGGCGGCCACCCGAAGCGCGTTGAAGGGCATTGGAAGCCGGGATTCACATCACCGCAATCCCATCGATCGATACACACAGGAGCCAATGAATGAGCATTCAGGACACAATTGAACCAGCGTCAGCCTTCGCTCGGGCGCGCACTGCCTGTCGCGGCGTGATTCTTACGATAGGAGCCCTTGCCATGACAATGGTTGCAGTCACGGACTCGCTTGCGCAAGCCTACCCAACAAGGCCAATCACGCTGGTCGTTCCCTACCCAGCCGCAGGATCCACCAATACGGTCGGCAGAATGGTCGCCTCCATCATGCAGACGCGCCTGAAGCAGTCGGTCATCGTGGAGAACCGCGCCGGCGCCGGCGGCTACATCGGCGCCGAATATGTCGCCAAGTCCACGCCTGACGGCTACACGCTGCTCCTAGGCGCGGGGCCGATCATGCACACCGGCCTGTTCACCAAGGGCCAGGCAATGGTACTGTCCCGCGACCTCGCGCCCATTGCTTCGGTGGCTCAGGTACCGCTGATGGCCCTGGCCGCGACCAGCATTCCGGTCAAGAATGTGAAGGATTTCGTCGCCTACGTGAAGGCAAACCCGAAACGGCTCAACGCAGGCATCGTGCCGAACAGCACGTCATACCTCGACACCATCACCTTCATGAAGCTGACTGGGATCGATATGGTCGAGATACCGTACAACAGCGCGGCCGACAATGTCACC
>CANJXQ010000161.1 GCA_947478805.1 Betaproteobacteria bacterium
AAGGTATTGGCCAAACACGCGCATCACTACACGCACGACATGGGCGAGATGCCCCCGACACTCGGGCAGTTCGCATCCTTCGACCCGGATGCGTTCGACGGCTATTCGACCATGCGCGCGGCGCTGCTCAAGTCGGAAGCCGAAGGCGCGATCCTTCCGCTGAAATACAAGCACCTGATCCTGGTTGTGCTCGATGCCATTCGCGACGAGCAGATCGGCATCATCAACCACACGCGCGCCGCCATGATGGCTGGCCTGACCGCGCAGGAAGTGGCCGAAGGCCTGCTGCTCGGCATCATCGTGTACGGCGCGCCGGCCTGGGGCAAGACCGGTCGAAAGGCCGCCGAGTTCGCCGTGGAATTCGAGAAGGAACTCGCCGCCAAGAAAAAGGGCAAGTCGGGCAAGAAGCGCGGCTAGCGCGCAGCGCCGCTTTTACCTCGCCGGCGGGCATCACTCGATACGTCGATGCCCGCCGCCCAACGCGTCATCAGCAGGGCCACCCAAACTCCGGGAGAGAAACATGCATCGATTGTTCGGCAGTGTCGCCATCCTTCTTGGAATGTTGATTGCTGCAGGTGCCGCGCTGGCCCAGCCCTACCCCAACAAGCCGATCCGCATCATCCTCGGTTTTGCGCCCGGCTCCGTGCAGGAGGGCGTGGGGCGCCTGGTCACCAACGAGATGATGAAAACGATGAACCAGACCATCGTCTTCGAAGTGAAGGCCGGTGCCAACGGCACCATCGCGGCCAAGTTCGTTGCCGGAAGCGCGCCCGACGGCTACACGCTCTTCCTCGGCAACACCATCATCTTCCACCCGGTGCTGATGGCGAACAATTCGGTGGATGCGGCCAAGGACCTTGTGCCCGTGTCGCACCTGTCCTCCGCGCCCTACGGCTTATTGGCCAGCACACGCGTACCGGCCACGAATTTCGCCGAGCTCGTCGCCTATGCCAAGAAGCAGCCGCAGCCGCTGCGCCACGGCAACGCCGTGCCGACCAATGAACTCACCATGCAGATGATTCGCGCACAGTCAGGACTGGTAGCCGAGCCCATTCCGTACAAGTCCACCGCGCAGGTGATGGCGGCCATCCTCGGCAGCGAGGTCGACCTGGTGGTAGCGGTGGCCCAGGGCTATCTCGCCAACGTGCAGGCGGGCAAGGTGCGCGGGCTTTTCGTGATGTCCGCCAAGCGCCTGCCCCCGCTGCCCGACGTGCCGACGGCGGCCGAGGTCGGACTGAAGGGCTTCGAGCTTGCGTCGAACGTGGGCATCTGGGCGCCGCCCGGCACGCCGCGCGAGATCGTCCAGAAACTGAGCAACGAGGCATCAGCAGCGCTGAAAGTACCCGCGGTGGTCGAGCGCATGCAAAGCGCCTTCGGCGCGCAGGCCGTGGGCTCCACGCCCGAAGGCCTCCTGAAAGCGCAGAACGACGAAATCCGTTTCTGGACCGAAGCCGCCAAGCTCGCCAACTTCAAGCCGGAATAGCGGCGGATTCGACACGAGGGGATTGCCCCTCATGTCGAAGCGGACGCTTAGAGCGCCTAACAGAATTGCCGTTAGGCGCCCCGATTTAGGGGAGCGCGAGGGGATATGTCCCCTCGCATTGTTAGGCACTCTTATTTCTGCCGCGCCTTGCGCGCAGCGTAGCGGGAGTCGCGTGCGGCCTTCTGCTCGTTCTTGAGCGCCTCTTCGGCTTTGGCCCGGGCAATACGCTCGGCCTCCTTGCGCGCCTTTTCCTCGGCAGCGGCGAGTGCCAGCCTCGCGGCTTCGGCCTCTTGTTCTGCGCGCCTGCGCTCGGCGGCAACCCGGTTCGCGAGCTTGCGCTCTGCAATCCTGGTCTGACGCGCCTTTTCTGCTTCCACCTGCGCGGCCATCCGTTCGGCGGACTGTGCCTCGTTGGCCTGCGACGCTGCGCGAATTTTTTCCATCTGGGCTTGCTTCGCCTTGGCGGCCGTCTGCAGCCGCTCCGCGAAACTGGGTTCTTTCCGAGCCATGTCTTGATTCCCTCGTTTTAATGCATTCGATTGGGCGGATGATATCGCCCCCAACAGTGTACCTGCGCCCGCGCAAGCGAACCTGCCCGGCTGCCGATTTGAACACTCAGCCCAGGCTGGGGCGCCGTTTCAGGCGTGCCAGCAGCCCGCGCCAACCGGTGGTCGCCAACTCCGTCTCCGCCAGGCACGCTTCCAGCTTTCGCCTGGTTTCCCGGGGCAAGGTGTCCCGGGAAACCTTCAAAAAATGTCGGATCGCCATGCCGTGTTCCTGGAGCATTTCCGAGGAAGTGGTATGCGCCGCGAAGGCCGCCCGCTCCAGGTCGTTCACCGCGGAGACAAGACCGGTCGTCCTTGCCTCGGCAATCGCCTGCTTGAGCAAAGGGAGGTAGTCCCTGATCGGCGTATTCACGGTCTCCGGCCGCAAGCTCAAGCGGCCGGCTCCAGCCGCCCGTCGGCATGGCGCGCAAAGCGCGCCGCATCGCGCGGATGAACCGGCGCATCGTCGGCAAAGGGCCAGCCGCCGAACTGCGTGCGCTGGTAGTCCGTGAAGGCTTGCTGTATTTCGGCGCGCGTGTTCATGACGAAAGGGCCGTACTGCGCCACCGGTTCGCCGATGGGACGCCCCTGCAGCAACAGGAGCTCCCCTTCATCAGCACCGTTCTCCATAGGCGCCGCGGCATCTGGCGCGAGGTCGACAGCGTGATAGCGCGGTATCTCGCCACCGGCGATGCGCAGCCCTTCGCCACGAAAGTAATACAGCGTGCGCAATGTACCCGGACGCGCCGCTGGCAGCGTCCAGCGAGCCCCCGGCGCCAGCTTGATGGTCCAGATCGCGAGATCGCTCGCAGGATCGCTGGCCCAGGAGTGCGGCGGGGGCGCCGGCGGCACTGCATTGCCGAGCCGCCCGGCGAGCACCACCACCTCCACCGCGCGCCCCGCGGCATCCACCTCGCGGTGCACGGGCGTTTTTCCACGCCAGTACATGCCGAAATGCGGCGCCACCATCTTGTCGCGCCCGGCAAGGTTCAGCCAGATTTGGAACAGCTCCAGCCGGTTGGGTCCGCCGGCATCGAGCAGGGGGAACATTTCCGAATGCACGATGCCCCGCCCCGCCGTCAGCCACTGGCTGTCCCCGGCGCCAAAGCGCGCCGTCGCACCCAGCGAGTCGGAGTGATCGATGACCCCATGGCGCACGATGGTCACCGTCTCGAAGCCACGGTGCGGATGCTGCGGAAACCCTGGCACCAGGGTGCCGTGGTACATGCGCCAGCCGTCCTTTCCGGCGAAGTCCGAACCCAGGTCGCGGCCGGCCAGCGACGCCGCCGGCCCGAGCTTGTCGTTGCCAGGTGGATAGGCGTCATCGTGATGAACACAGAACAGGAACGGATCGCGCGTCTTCCAGGGAAAGCCCAGCGGCTCGATGCCTCGCACGACCTCGCCGGCGTGTTCCATCACGACGAACTCCTCGCCCCGATATTTGGTGCAGCAAAGAACGCCTCCACGTCCGCCAGCTCGCGCGTGCGCCGCATCGGCGGCAGGCTCGCAACGATGCGCCGGCCGTAGGGCTTGGTGGCAAGGCGCGGGTCGCAGATCATGAGCACGCCACGGTCGTTCTCGTCGCGAATAAGCCGGCCTGCCCCCTGCTTCAATGAAATGGCGGCCTGCGGCAGCTGGTAGTCCATGAAGGGATTGCCGCCCTCGGCCTTCAGGCGCTCGAGGCGCGCCTCGAGCACCGGGTCGTCGGGCGGGGCGAAAGGCAGCTTGTCGATGACGACGAGCGACAGCGCCTCGCCGCGCACGTCCACGCCCTCCCAGAAGCTCGCACTCGCCACCAGCACCGCATTGCCAAGGCGCCGGAAACGCTCGAGGAGTTCGCTGCGCGATCCCTCCCCCTGCACCATCAGCGGATAATGAAGGCCGAGGTCCTTGAAGCGCGACTGCAGGAGCTCATGTGCGTGGCGCATGGCGCGCAACGTGGTGAAGAGCAGGAACGCCCTGCCGCCGCTGGCGCGTATGGCCGTCAGCGCAGCCTCCACCACCGCCTCGGTGTGTTCCCGGCTATTGGGTTCGGGCAGCCCCTTGGGCACGCACAGGATGGCGTTGTTCTGGTAGTCGAAAGGGCTGTCCCAACAAGCAGTGTCGACCGGGCTCTCGGCGCTGTCGAGGCCGAGTTCCGCAAGGTAGTGCTTGAAGTTGCCGCCTACGGCGAGCGTGGCCGAGGTGAAGATCCACGCGCGCGGCCGTCCCTGCATCTGACGACGGAAGATGGGCCCGATCTCCAGCGGCGTGGCGTGCAGCGCGAGCGACTGTGTGTAGGCTTCGGCCCAGCGCACCAATGGCCCGGCTGCGGGACCGCCAGCGAGGCCCTCGATGCCAGCGCCTGACGCATTGTCATCGCCATCGCCGGCTTCATCGGCCTTCGACCCCGCGCGCGGCATGGCGGCGGGCACGATCCTCGCGCCATCATCCGCGTCGCGCCAGCGTCGCAGCGTGTCGAGCATGTCGGTGGCGCGGCGCGAGCAGGCATCCAGGCTTTCGTCACGCTCGGCCACTGCAGCAAGGCTTGCCGCCAGCGGCGCGAGCGCGGCCTCGGCCCCCGCCACCGACATGCGAAAATCCGGCTGAGCGCGCAGCTCGCGTGCCGTGAGGCGCGCGCCCTCGCGCGGGAGGGCCAGGCGCAGGTCGCGCGCCGCGCGCTCCAGCGCCGCGGCCACCAGCGGCAGGTCGGCGGCGTCCTTGGCGGCGGTGGCCGCGGCCACGCGCGTGTCGCGCGCAAGATCGATCAACTGTGCGGTTGACACGCTTTCACCGAAGAACAGCGTTGCCACGTCGGCGAGCTGGTGCGCCTCGTCGAAGATCACTGCATTGCAGGCGGGCAGCAGCTCGGTGAGACCTTCGTCGCGCAGCATCACGTCTGCGAAAAAGAGATGGTGGTTCACCACCACCACGTCGGCAGCCAGCGCATCGCGCCGTGCTGCCATCACGAAGCAGCGGTTGTACTCACTGCACGCGGTCCCCAGGCAGTTCTCGCGCGTGGAGGTGGCGAGGCTCCACGCGAACGCATCCTCGGGCACTTCGGGAAAGTCGCTGCGGTCGCCGGATTTCGTCTGCTTGGCAAAGCGCACGATCTGCTGCAGGTGCGCCACGGCGTCGCGGTCGGGCAGGCGTCCGTCATGCAGGTTGCGCTCGAGGTGGTGGTGGCAGACGTAGTTGGCGCGCCCCTTGAGGAGGGCGGCGGTGACCGGGATGCCCAGCGCCTCGCGCACCATGGGCAGATCGCGCCGGAACAGCTGATCCTGCAGCGGCTTGGTGCCAGTGGAGATGATGACCTTGGCGCCCGAGAGCAGCGCCGGGACGAGATAGGCGACGGTCTTGCCGGTACCAGTGCCGGCCTCGCACACGAACACGCCGGCGTCGCGGATGGCATGCGCGATCTTCGAGGCCATCTCCAACTGCTGTGGTCGCGCGCGGTAACCGGGCACGCCGCGCGCGAGCGGGCCGTCGGCGGCAAACACGCTGGCGAGATCGGCATCTGCCACAGGATGGATAGCGTGTTGCGGGGCCGCATCCACGACCGCCGCTCCGGTCATGCCAGGCTCGGCCTCGGCCACACTACCTGAGCTCTTCAACCTTGACCCATATCGACCGATTGTCGCTTCGGCTTGCGCTGGAACTGGAGAGTATTGCCGACCCGCTGCGCGTCTCGGTCTGGCTCATGCCGCCCAGCTCGATCCACTCGCCAAGCCGGCCGCTGACCACGGTGCTGGCACGTTGCACGTTGACCGTGCCGACCGGCCCCGCATTGGTGTTCACGGTATCGCGTTGCGGGTTAATCTCCAGCGTGACGCGCTCGCTCGAGACGCGCGGCAACACGGAGAAACCCGTGGTGACGTCGCGATACGCGGTGGCATCGGTGATCACCACGCCGCCGGAGGGGGTGCGCGTGACCACGCGATTGGGCACCGGTTGGGATGTTCCCACCTGGATCACCGCAACGTTGCCTTCCATCACCTGCAGCGTCTGGGTGACGCGACTGTCGGAGGCATCCTGCGAATTCACGATGCGTCCCTGCACGCTGCTGCCGCCGCCGCTCGAGAGCGTGCCCGAAACCGCGGCCGCGCGATCGCTCGCCGCTCCCTCGGCGCCCTGGCGCACCGAGATCTTCAGCTGTCGCGGCCTGCTGTCGATGGTGGCAAGCACGCGGCGCAGGTCGGCGATGTTGTTGGGACTGGCGCGGATGACGAGCTGGTTCTGCATGCCGGTGAGCGCGCCGCCCGGCTCCACCAGCGGCTGCAGCACGGGGATCACCTGCTCGGCGCTGCGATAGCGCAACGTGATGATCTCGATATCGGCCTTGACTGCCGGCGCGCTCACGGCGAGCGTGACGAGCATCACCCATGCCGCCAGGAGGCGCGACAGGTGGCATCGGGCAGAGGGGATCGGGAAGGAATTCATGTCGAGCATGGTATCCAAGTAACGGGCCACATCGGAACCCGCTGACGCGCGAATCGCGCAATGTTCAAGGCTGGATTTGCCGCTTGCGTCGAAGGGGGCTTTACTTTGCGTCGATATTTTACTAAATTACATGAATGAAGGTGTTCAAGACACTGTTTTTTATTGAAATATCAGCCATCTTGATGGCCCTATCCGGCTGCGCGACCTACCTGCCGGCACCGGTTGAAGAAGCGCGAGTGCAAACCGCCACACCGGGTGCTCCGTCAAATCCTCCTGCGGCAACAGCCCCATCGAAGCACCCTGGTGCACCCGCCGGCAGAGCCACTGCAATCAAGCGCGTTGAAACGCCGGCTGCCGCGATTGCTCGCAGCGATACCCCCACCGCCCGTTCCCCCGAAATGCTCTTCGCTGCGTTGGCCGCAGCGGGGTTCGATTACAAGCGCGGCGGCAAGTCCATGGCCTCGGGCTTCGATTGCAGCGGCCTGGTCGCGCACGTGTTCCGAGAAGCCTATGGCGTGAAGCTCCCGCACAACGCCGCGGCGCAAAGCGCGCAGGGCTCGCCTGTCGAGCGCGCGGCGCTCGAACCCGGCGACCTGGTGTTCTTCAACACCGAGCGCCGACCCTACTCGCACGTGGGCATCTACCTTGGCGACGAACGATTCATCCACGCCCCGAAGCCCGGCGCCGTGGTGCGCACCGAGAACATGAAGCTTGCCTATTGGAGCAAGCGCTACGACGGGGCGCGCAGGATCGTCGACTGAGGGGATGTATCCCCTCGTTTTGAAACTCTGCGAATAGGTCAGCCCACCTGTAGGGCTGATCGACTAAGAATAGGTCAGCCCACCTGTCGGGCTGATGATCTACGAGGTGGTCAGCCCGCCTGTCGGGCTGACCGTGGCACCCGTGATGTAGGCCGCCTTGTCCGACACGATAAATGCCGCCAGCTCCGCGATGTCCGCAGGCTTGGCGAGCCCCAACGGCGCCTTTTTCTGGATCTTCGCGTACATGCTGCGGCGATCAGCATCTCCGCGCATGAACACATCCCACGAGGGCGTGTCCTCCACCAAGGTGACGGCAATGGTGTTCACGCGGATCTTCGATGCCGCGAGTTCCTTGGCCAGCACCTTGGCCATCATGATGAGGCCGCCCGCGGAAAGCGAAGCCACCGTCTGCCCCTTGGTCGCCACGCGACCGCCCTCGGACGTGATGAAGAGGATGTTTCCGCTGCCGCGCGCGAGCATGTGATTGACCACGGCATGCACCGGGTTGAGTTTTCCCAGCGTGGCTGCCGACACGCGCTCGGCCACCACCGCCGGATCGAGATTACGAAACAGCCGCGCCTCCGGGTCGAGCCGCGAGTCATCGGACCCTTGCCCCGCGACCTGCCCGCCGGCACTGGCCACGAGGATATCGATCTGGCCGAAGCGCTGGATGGTCTGCTCCGCCAGCGCCCGCATCGCCTCGCCGGAGAGGATGTCGCCACCGATGTAGTCGGCCCTGCCCCCGCCCTCGCGAATCGACCGCACCACCGCTTCTCCGCTGGCGCGCGTGCGCCCGTTGACGACGACGATTGCGCCCTCTTCGGCAAGCTTGTGCGCGATGCCCTTGCCGATGCCACCGCTTGCGCCGGTGACGATGGCGACCTTGCCGTTCAATGAAGCCACGATGCCTCCCAGCAGGACTACTGCAGTTTGATGCCCGCCTTGCGAATGACCGGCTCCCAGATCTTGCGCTCCGCGCGCAGGCGGTCGGTGATTTCCTGCGGCGTCATGTTCGGGTGGCCGATCAAGCCAGCATCGGCGAACATCTTTTCGATTGCCGGCAGCTTGAGCGATTCGGAGAAAGCCAGCCGCACACGCTCGGTAACATCGCGAGGCGTGCCGGCACCGGATACGAGGATGTACCAGGAGGTGTCCAGCATCGGCAGGCCGGACTCCATCAACGTGGGGAGGTTGGGGAATGGCGCCCAGCGCTCCTTGCTCGACACGGCAATGGCGATGAGTTTCCCCGCATCGACCATGGGCTTCACCGTCACGTTCGAGATCGCGAGGTCGATCTGGCCGCCGACGAGGTCCGGCAGGGACGCAGCCGAACTCTTGTAGGGCACCAGCGTCAGCTCGATGCCGGCGGTTTGCCGGAAGAGCTCCGCGAAGTAATGACTCACCGTGCCCTGCTGGACCGCGAAGTTGAGCTTGCCCGGATTGGCCTTCGCATAGCC
>CANJXQ010000162.1 GCA_947478805.1 Betaproteobacteria bacterium
CGCCATACAAACTTCAATTTGCCGTAACTTCGCAACGATTTGCTCCGCCTTGTGGTGCTTGGTCGGCATAACCTGTTCCTCCAAAATAATGTCCAGTTCGTGAAATCCTCTCACATCTACTGGTACAGCTATTTCGGGCTAGGTCAGCTGGATCTGCTGGCGTGAGAACAGTTCCGGGAAGAGCCGCATCATCATCTTGCGGTTCTCGAGCATGTAGGACACGCCGGAGGGAACCCGAAGGTTGTCCTCCAGCACATAGAACTCTCCGGGGCCGGTGAACACGATGTCCACGCCCGCGACATGCGCATAGGTGTCCCCCGGCACGTTGAGGCCCTGCATGAGCGGCCGGTACTGGGCGTTTTCCAGCACCTTGGGCAAGGGTATCAATCCCTCCTTGAGGATGGCCTGGTCGTGATAGATGTCGTGCAGGAAGTGATTGAGCGCCTTCACGCGCTGCACCAGGCCGCGCTCCAGCACCTGCCAGTCGGCGGCCGGAATGATGCGCGGGATGATGTCGAAGGGGATCAACCGCTCGCCGCCTGCCTCCTCGCCGTACACCGCGAAGGTGATGCCGAGGCGATGGAACATCACCTCGGCTTCATTGCGCTTTTGCGCCAGCCGGTCCGGCGGCATGGCGTTCAGCCAGTCGCAATAGCTGCGGTAGTGCGGCAGCACATCGCCGCCCGAGCCATTGAGCCCCCGCATTTCATCGTAGATGGTTCTGTTCATTCTTGCGGCTGTCCTGCTGCTAGGGGTTCGGAATACCTTTTTTGAGTTTCAGTTGCCGTTCCATGGTCTCGAGCCCGGATACGATCCCTCTGTCGGTTACCAAAGCAATGCCCGTGCCGGCGCAGACTTGCCGTATGGCGTTTCGGATTCCCCTGTGGTCAACGCCCCAAACCTTGGCATTGTGCTCCTCATCCGCCAAGTTCGCGACGACGAACGCACCTTGGTGGTGCTTCCTGCCGCGGTTTGGTGCGTCGGATGGTGCGGCTGAAGCCAAACGGTAGGGGCAATGTGTTCTGGCTATACTCGTGGCGTTCAACATCCAGAAAGATTCCCATGCCCGGAGTCCCGCGCCAGTCTAGTGTCAATTGCATTACACCTAGCGGATTTCACCGCATGGCGTACGTGGAGTGGGGCGATTCAGCCAACCCGAGGGTGTTGATCTGTACCCATGGCCTGTCGCGCACCGGTCGCGATTTCGACACGCTGGCGCGGGCACTTTCGCCGCAGTACCGGGTGGTCTGCCCGGACGTGGCAGGCCGTGGTGAGTCCGAGTGGTTGCGCAATCCCATGGAATACGTGGTGCCGACCTATGTCGCCGACATGGCGACGCTGATTGCCAGGCTCGGGGTAGATGAAGTGCACTGGGTCGGCACGTCGATGGGCGGCCTCATCGGCATGGCGCTGGCGGCCTTGCCGGGCACGCCGATCACGCGCCTGGTGCTCAACGATGTCGGCCCGGTGGTGACCGCGGCGTCGCTTGCGCGCATTCGGGAGTACATCGGGAAAGCGACACGCTTCCCGGATATGGCGGCAGCCGAGCGTTATGTTCGTGCAGTCAGCGCGCCGTTCGGGCCGCACAGCGATGCGCAGTGGCGAACCTTGACTGAAAGCGTCATTCGGCGCGATCCGGACGGGCAGTACCGCATGCATTACGATCCGGCCATTGCAGCGCCTGACGCGGCCGCCATCCCAGGCAAGGACATCGTGTTGTGGCCGTACTACGACGCCATTCGCTGCCCGACGCTGCTCGTGCGGGGGGCTGTATCGGACCTGCTGACCCATGAGACGGCGATGGCAATGGCCCAGCGCGGGCCGAAAGCGAAACTGGTTGAATTCGCCGGCGTGGGCCACGCGCCTACGCTGATGCAAGAGGACCAGGTTGCTGCAGTAATGAATTTCCTGCTTGATAATAAATAGGGCGTTTCCACAATAGAGTCGGGCGACTCAATTCGAATTCGATAATAACAAGGCCGAACCGGGCCGGTGGCCAGGTCAGAAAACCCCGAATGCAATGACTGCCGCCAGCGTCGCGCCGAGCTCACGTGCCGCCTCCACCCGTTCGGGCGTATTGACCTTGCGGGCGATCACCGGCTCGCACACCTTCTTCAGCTTCAGCCCGGTGCAGATGCGATCGATGTTGAACACCGCACCGCTGCCATCGTTTCCGGCGCACACGAACACTGCGTAGGGCTTGCCGTCGACCTTGTTCTCCAAGGCGTAGAAGGTCCGGTCGAACAGGTCCTTGAGCGCCCCGGACATGTAGCCGAAGTTCTCCGGCGTGCCGAAGAGGATGGCGTCGGCCTCGAGGAGGTCATCCGCCGTGGTGTCGAAGGCGCGCTTCAGCGTGGTCTCGGTTTCCTCGATGCCGCGCGCACCGGCGAGCGCCGCCTGGGCGAGCTCCGTCGTGCGCGACCCCTGGGTGTGATAGACGATCAGGAGTTTTTTCACTGTGCGCCGGCTAGTGGGTCGTCTCAGGCAGCAGGGGGGAGCGTTCCGGCGGGATCCTGCCGGTAGTATGCGGCCAGTTGCGCATACAGCTCGGGCCAGTCGCGGGCGAGCACGGCCGAGGCCGTGAAGAACATTTCGCTCATGACCGCAAAGAATTCAGCCGGGTGCTCGGAGGCGTAGGGGTCGACGATGGTCGGCTCGCCCCGATCCACCTGGCCGGTGAAGCGCTGGAATGCGGCGTGCAAAGCGTCCTGCCATCGGGCGCGGTCCATGTCCGAGTGCGGCAACGGGAAACCTTCGTTGTCGGCGCCGGACATGGCGAGCTTGTGCGCGAATTCGTGGATAACCACGTTGTAACCGGCGAAACTGCCGCTGGATGCGTCGCGCCAGGAGAGCACCACCGGCCCGCCGTCCCATGCTTCGCCGGATACGCCCTCATGAAAGCGGTGCACCACGCCGTTTTCATCCATCTCCTCGCGCTCGATGACGAACTCATCGGGATAAACGACAACGCCCACCCAGCCTTCGTAGGCATCCATGCCGAGGTTCAATATGGGCAGGCAGGCCTGAACTGCGATGGACAGGCAGATGTCATCGTCGATCGCAAGCCCCCCCGCACCGTGCAATTCCTTTTCATCGAGGAAGACGATGGCCAGTTCGCGCAGGCGCGACAGTTCATCGGCGGTCAGTCCGCGAAGAAAGCGCAGTCGACCGATCACGCGCAGCCACAGCGCCGCGTCAATCTGTGTTTTTTCGAGGGCGCGCTTGCGGCGCCAGGATTTGAGGAAGGCCATCTGCACATTATGAGGCTTCACTGGGCGAGCCGAACAAGGGCGCCCGGGGCGAATATGCTGAACCGGGAGCGAATCCGGGTGCCCCGCAGGCTGGCGACTGGTTTCTGCGGATTCATTGTTAAACTCCCGTGGCGACTGGAGCAAAGTCCAGTGGTTTTTCTGGAGGGGAAATGGGGGGAATATCTGCAATCGGCGCGTACATCCCGCGCCTGAGACTGTCACGCAAGCTCATGACCGATGCCAACGCCTGGTTCAATCCGGCGCTCAAGGCTTTCGGCCGCGGCGAGCGCGCAATCGCCAATTGGGACGAGGATGTCGTCACCATGGCGGTGGAGGCGGCGCGGGGCGTGCTGGGCAAGACATCCGGTGTCGGCCTGGGTGCCATCTACCTGGCCAGCACGACGGCGCCGTTCGCCGCGCGCCAGAACGCAGGCATCGTGGCTGAGGCCCTGCATGCCGCGGGTGCATTGCGCACCATGGACGTGGGCGCCTCGCAGCGCGCCGGCACCACGGCGCTGCTGGCCGCGTTCGATACCGCAATGGCGCGCAAACAACGGGTGCTGGTGCTCGCCGCCGAGAAGCGCCACAGTCCGGCCGGCAGCGTGCAGGAAATGACCTCCGGCGATGCGGCCACGGCCGTCATGGTCGAGGAGGGCGACGGCATCGCCCGCCTCGTGGCGCAGCGCTCGACCTCGGTGGATTTCGTCGATCATTACCGTGCACAGGGGCGGGAGTTCGACTACGGCTGGGAAGAGCGCTGGATCCGCGAGGAGGGTTACCTCAAGCTCGTTCCGCCGGTGATTGCCGCGGTACTGGCCGATGCGGGGCTCGCGGCCGATGCCATCCACCACTTCTGCATGCCCTGCACGCTGTCGCGCGTGCCCCAGGCCGTGGCCAAGAAGGCCGGCATTGCCGATGATCGCGTGCGCGGCAACCTCGACGGCGTTTGCGGTGACACCGGCGCGGCGCACGCGCTCCTGATGCTCGCGCAGGTGCTCGAAACCGCCAAGCCGGGCGAGCGCATCCTCGTGATCGGCTTCGGGCAGGGGGTGGATGCGCTGTTGTTCGAGGTGACGGCCGGCATCGACAAGGCGCGACCCGACACCGTGGCTTCATCGCTGGCTGCGCGCAAGGAACTGGCGGGCTATTCGCGCTTTCTCGCCTTCAATGACCTGGTGAAGCTGGAGCGCGGCCTGCGTGCCGAGGCCGACAAGCAGACGCCGCTCACCACGTTGTACCGCAACCGCGACATGGTGCTGGGGCTGGTCGGCGGGCGCTGCGAGCGTTGCGGCACCATCCAGTTTCCCAAGGCGGCAATCTGCGTCAACGCGGCCTGCGGCGCAAGCGGCAGCCAGGTGGATCAGCCGTTCGCGGACTTCCACGGGCGCATCCAGACCTGGTCGGCGGACCAGCTCACCTATTGCCCGGATCCGCCGGCGCATTACGGCATGGTGCAGTTCGAGGAGGGCGGGCGAATGACGGTCGATTTCACCGATGTCGATGTCGGTGCGGTTGACGTCGGCATGCACATGCGGATGGTGTTCCGCATCAAGGAGGTGGATCCACAGCGCGGCTTCGTGCGCTATTTCTGGAAAGCGGCTCCGGTGACGGCAGCCTGAAGAATCAGGGAGAAATCAATGGCAACAGGAATACGCGACAAGGTGGCCATCCTTGGCATGGGGTGTTCGAAATTCGGCGAGCGCTGGGAGTCCAACGCCGAGGACCTCATGGTCGAGGCCTACACGGAGGCGCTGGCGGACGCCGGCATCGAGACCAAGCAGATCGAGGCGGCCTGGCTGTCCACGGCCTTCGAGGACATCCACGTCGGCAAGTCGGGCGTGCCGCTCGCCATGGCGCTGCGACTGCCCTACATCCCGGTGACGCGGGTGGAGAACTTCTGCGCCAGCGGCTCGGAGGCCTTGCGCGGGGCGACCTACGCGGTGGCCAGCGGCGCCTGCGACATCGCGCTGGCGCTGGGCGTGGAAAAGCTCAAGGACACGGGCTACGGAGGGCTGCCGCAGCGCAGTCGCGGTGCGCTCAATTCCATGTACTGGGCCAATGTCTCCGCCCCGGGCAACTTTGCGCAGATCGCCTCGGCCTACCGCGCAAAGCATGGCGTGGGCAAGGAAGACCTCAAGCGGGCCATGGCGCACATCTCGGTCAAGAGCCATGACAACGCCAGCCTCAACCCCAAGGCGCACCTGCGCAACAAGGTCACGGAAGACCAGGTGCTCAATGCGCCGATGGTGTCCGAACCGCTGGGGTTGTTCGACTGCTGCGGGGTGTCCGATGGGGCAGCATGCGCCATCGTCACCACGCCGGAAATTGCCCGCTCACTGGGAAAGAAGGACCTTATTTCGATCAAGGCCATGCAACTCTCGGTGTCCAACGGCACCGAGGCGCAACACAACTCCTGGGACGGCTCGTACTTCATGACCGCGCGCATCGCCGCCGGGCGCGCCTACGCGGAGGCAGGCGTGAAGCGCCCGCGCGACGAGATTTCGCTGGTGGAGGCGCACGACTGCTTTTCCATCACCGAGCTGGTGACCATGGAGGACCTGCAGCTCTCGTCCGAGGGCGGCGCGGTGCGCGATGTCATGGACGGCTTCTACGATCGCGATGGCAAGTTGCCCTGCCAGATCGACGGCGGTTTGAAGTGCTTCGGGCATCCCATAGGGGCATCCGGGCTGCGCATGACCTACGAGCTCTACCTGCAGTTGCTGGGACGGGCGGGCGCGCGCCAGCGCGCGAAAAACCCGGTGCGCGGCCTGGTTCACAACCTGGGCGGATTGCCCAACCAGAACGTGTGCTCCATCACCATTCTCGGACAGCACGGCGCCTAGTCCGGTCATAACCTGAGCGGATTGTCCGGACGGGAGAACGATGAAAACTGCAGTCACCGAAATGCTGGGCATAGAGCTACCGATATTCGCCTTTTCCCATTGCAGGGACGTGGTTGCTGCGGTCTCCCGTGCTGGCGGATTCGGTTGTCTCGGCGCCGGATACTTCACCAAGGATCAGCTCGAGGAGGAGTTGCGCTGGATCGACGATCACGTCGACGGCAAGCCCTATGGCGTGGACCTGCTGATGCCCAATCGGCACGCGGATCTCGGCAGCGTAAAACTCGATGTCCATTCCGTTCCGCAACAGCAGGTGCGGTTCCTGCGCGAGCTGCTCGATGCGGCGCATGTGCCGCCGCTTCCACGCGCCGAAGCAGATGCAATGATCGAGGCTGAGATCGCGAAGGTCAACATGACGCGCGAAGAGAGCGAGGCGTTGCTCGATGTCGCGCTCAAGCACCCGATCAAGATGGTGGTGAATGCGCTGGGGGTGCCATCGCGCGAGCAAGTCGAGCGGGTGCATGCGCTGGGTATCCGTGTGGGCGCGCTGGTCGGCAGGGTCGAACACGCGCGCAAACAGCGCGAGGCGGGCGTGGACGTCATCGTGGCCCAGGGTGCCGAGGCGGGCGGGCACACCGGGAACATCAGCTCCATGGTCCTTTGGCCGCAAGTCGTGGATGCCGTTTTCCCTACGCCCGTGCTCGCGGCGGGCGGAATCGGCAGCGGCCGGCAGATGGCGGCGGCACTGGCCATGGGCGCGAGCGGCATCTGGTGCGGGTCCATCTGGCTGGGAACGAAGGAAAGCGACCTGCTTCCCGAGGAGAAGCAGGCATTGTTCGCGGCGAGGGCGGAGGACGCCGTCCAGACCCTGAGCCGTACCGGCAAGCAGTGCCGCGTGCTGCGCAGCAAGCTGACCGAGGCCTGGGAGAAGCCAGGGGCGCCTCCGGTATTGCCGATGCCGCTGCAAACGATAGCAACCATGGAGGCCCGCCTTCGCATCGCGCGCGGCCACGCCAAGGATTTCATGAGCCCGCCGGTCGGGCAGATCGTGCATTCGATGTCCGATGAGACAACGGTGCGGCAGGTTATTACGGACATGCTGACCGAGTACAGCGATGCCATGGATCGACTGCAGGGAACCATCTCGGACGGTTGAACAGGCACTTCCCCAAGAACATTGTCGGCACTTATCGAAAAAAATAGGCCGAGGCATGGGGGGGAACTGATTGCGTCAAAGCGCTAGGTCGAACAATCATTCAACAGGGGGAACACCATGGCAAAGAAGGAAAAGGCGAAGAAGGTCGATGCAGAACGAGCCGCAGCGAAAAAGGCATCCACACGCAAGGCGAAGGTTGCGAAGAGCAAGTACAGCGACGTCATCGTCGAGAAAAAGGGCCAGATTGCCTGGATCACGCTCAATCGGCCGGATCGCTACAACGCGGTGGATGCCAACTCCTTTCGCGAGCTCAACCTCGCGTTCCAGGAGTGCGGCGAAGACGGCGGCATTGGCGTGGTGGTGCTCACCGGTGCCGGCGACAAGGCCTTTTGCTCGGGCGGCTTTCTCAAGGACCTCGCCAACTTCAACATCGGCATGGGTCGCAAGCTTTTCAACCATGCCGAGGATCTCATCAACACCATGCGCCGCATCCCGCAGCCCATCATCGGCGCGGTCAACGGTTATGCCGTGGGCGGCGGCAACGAGCTGGTGATCGCCTGCGACCTGGCCATCGCCGCGGACAACGCCAAGTTCGGCCAGACCGGCCCACGCATCGGCAGTTCGCCCATCTTCGGCGCCAACAACCTGCTCGCCATGACCATCGGAGAAAAGCGGGCGCGGGAGGTCTGCTACCTGAACCGCCTCTATACCGCCCAGCAGGCCTACGACATGGGCTGGGTGAACAAGGTGGTGCCGCTGAAGGAACTCAAGAAGGAGGTGACCGCGTGGGCGGAAGAGCTGCTCGATCGCAGCCCGGCCTATCTCGAGATCACCAAGATCAACTCGAACGTCTGGTGGGACATGCTGCAGCCGGCCAACGAACATGCCAAGCAGGTGCTGATCCGGCTTGCGGGCGGACCGGAAATGACCGAGGGGGCGAGCGCCTTCATGGAGAAGCGCAAGCCGAATTTCAGGCAGTTCAGGAAATCCTGAATCCTGACATCTTCATACTGAAGTCAAATTCTTACTTATCTAAACGTAACAAATACTGACATAAAAAGGCCGCCCCGGTTTGCACCGGAGCGGCCCTTGCCAGCGCTTGCAGCGTTCTAGTGTAGTGCGCCGTAAATATTAAAACTTAATTGCGATTGCCGTGTCTGTAGTATTAGGAGGGCACAGACATGCGAATCGCACCCACGATCACAATCACCGAGACGCAGGCACGCCAGCTTCAGGCTTGGGCGCGCGGGCGTAGC
>CANJXQ010000163.1 GCA_947478805.1 Betaproteobacteria bacterium
CAGTCGCCGCAGGCGACCGATGCATCGGGGGTGTGCTTTTCTCTGGTTACTCTCTTTTGCACAAGCAAAAGAGAGTAACTCGCCGTCAGGCGAAACCCTGGCCGTAAAGTCAATTGCCGCCAGGCGAAAGTACTTAGGGGAAACAGAAAATGACTGAACACTACAAACACTGGCGCATCGAAACCGACCCCGACAACATCGCCTGGCTCATCATCGACCGCGCCGGCAGCTCAACCAACACCCTCTCCACCGAGGTGCTGGGCGAGTTCGACCGCGTCCTCGACGATATCAAGGCCATGGCCCCGCGCGCCCTCGTCATCCGCTCGGGCAAGGCGTCGGGCTTCATCGCCGGTGCCGACATCGAGGAATTCCTCGACGTGAAGACCGCGGAGGATGCCAAGCGCATGATCCGCCGCGGCTGGGATCCGTTCAACAAGCTCGAAGCGCTGCCCTTTCCCACGGTCGCGCTCATCGACGGGTTCTGCATGGGCGGGGGACTGGAGCTGGCGCTCGCCTGCCGCTATCGCATCGCCGTGGACCAGCCGGGCACGCGCATGGCGCTGCCTGAGGTGATGCTGGGGATATGGCCGCTGATGGGCGGGGTCATGCGCCTGTCGCGCTATGTCGCCCCGCCGCAGGCGCTGGACATGATGCTCACGGGGCGCGCCATCGACGCGCGTCGCGGCAAGCGCATAGGCCTGGTCGACCTGGCGGTGCCGCCGCGGGTCATGATGAATGCGGCGCGCATGCTGGCGCTGGAGGCCCCGCCCCCGCGCAAACTGCCGTTCGTCGCCAGCCTGATGAATTCCCCGCTGCTGCGCGGCCTCATCGCCGGCCAGGCAGAGAAACAGGTGGCAAAACGCGCCCGCCGCGAGCACTACCCGGCGCCTTACGCGATCCTGCGCGCGTGGTCGAAATTCAACGGTGACCCGTTCGCGATCCCCGACGACGATTCGGCCTCCATCGGACACCTGCTGTCGCTGCCCACGGCGGGCAACCTGATTCGCGTGTTCTTCTTGCAGGAGCGCATGAAGGCGCTGGGCAAGGCATCCAGGTTCGAGGCGTCGCACGTGCATGTCATCGGGGCCGGCGTCATGGGCGGCGACATCGCGGCCTGGTGCGCTCTGCGCGGGCTCACGGTCACGCTGCAGGACCAGAACGCCGAGCGCCTGGTCCCGGCCATGAAACGCGCGGGCGAGCTGTTCAAGCGACGACTGCGCGACAAAATGCGCATTCGCGACGCCACCGATCGGCTGATCCCGGATGTCAGCGGCGAGGGCGCGCGTCACGCCGATGTGATCATCGAGGCCATCTTCGAGAACCTGGAGGCCAAGCGCGCGCTGTTTGCCAAGCTCGAAGCCATCGCCAAGCCCGATGCCGTGCTCGCCAGCAACACGTCCAGCCTGAAACTGGCTGACATCGGCGCGAACTTCGCCAATCCCGGACGGCTGGTGGGCATCCATTTCTTCAATCCGGTGGCACAGATGCAACTGGTCGAAGTGGTGTCCGGCACCCGCACCGATGCGGCGATCGCGGACAAGGCTGCTGCCTTTGTGCGCCAGATCGACAAGCTGCCGCTGCATGTCAAGGATTCGCCTGGGTTCCTGGTCAACCGCGTGCTGGGGCCCTACATGCAGCAGGCCTTCCGCATGGTGGATGAGGGCATTGCGCCGGAGGCGCTGGATGACGCCATGACCGCCTTCGGCATGCCCATGGGTCCGATCGAGCTGGCCGATGTAGTGGGGCTCGACATCTGCATGGCCGTCGGAAAGGAACTCGGCGACGGCGCCGAACCACCCAAGCGCCTGAAGGCGCTGTTCGACGCCGGCCAGCTCGGCAAGAAATCCGGGCAAGGCTTTTATCGCTGGACGGACGGCAATGCGCAGAAGGCGTCGGGGGCGGGCGCGGGGTCAGGCGCTGGGCCGGATATCGCCGAACGCCTGGTTGCGCCCTACTTGAAGGAGGCCAAGGCTGTCGTCGCAGAGGGCATCGTTGCCGACGCCGACCTCGCCGACGCCGGGCTCATCTTCGGCACCGGGTTCGCGCCCTTTCTCGGCGGTCCCATGCATTACGCAGCCTCGAAATAGAAAGGCATCCCATGAGTGAAGTGACGCTTCCCCAAGGACGCGAGCCGGTGCTGCGCGTGGTGCCGCGACCGGCCGACTGCAACCAGCATGGCGACATCTTTGGCGGCTGGGTCATGTCGCAGGTGGACATTGCCGCCGGCGTCGTCGCGGCCCGGCGCGCCCGCGGCCGCGTGGCCACGGTGGCAGTCAATTCCTTCCAGTTCAAGCAGCCCGTGTACATCGGGGACCTGGTGTCGTTCTATGCCGACATCGTGCGCGTGGGCACGACCTCCATTACCGTCAGCGTGGACGTCTATGCGCAGCGCAATCCCATCGACGTGGAAACCGTCAAGGTCACCGAGGCAACGCTGACCTTCGTTGCCACCGGCGAGGACCGCAAGCCGCGGGCAGTGCCCAAGGAGTCCTGAGCGCGGGTTGGCGCCCGTTGCGTTAAGGCGCCGCGCGATCTTGCGCCCCGACTACACGCGATACGGCAGCACGATGTCGAATGCGGCCGTCCACTCGGTTCGACCGGCTTCCCCCTTGATGGATCGAAACGGCACGAGCAAGACATCGCGCTGCCGCGGGTCGCGCACGCTCGACAGCAATCCGTCACTCCCGTTGCCCGGATGGCCGGCGATGTACATCTGGGTGACGAACTCTGGAAAGGCTTTTCCCGCCAAGCGGAAATGGATGTGCGGCGTGCGGCCCGGATATGGCACCGGCCGGATGGTGCGAAACGAATACGACCCGAACGCGTCGGTCAGCGTTGCGCCGAATCCCTGGAAGTTCTGGTCCGCCGGCGCACTGCCGCTATCGCCGGGATGGTGGTAGCGGCCGTTGGCATCGCATTGCCAGATTTCCACGCGCACGCCCGCGACGGGCTTGCCCGACTCATCGAACACACGCCCGCTCAGGTGCGTCATTTCGCCTTGCGCGAGCTGGGTACCCGCGCCGACGCGCATCAGGTCGGCATCCTGGTCCGCTGGAAGCTCCACGGGGTAGAAGGGGCCCTTGGCCTGGCGCGGCGTGCTGACCAGCTTTTGCGCCCGGGCCGGCATGGCCTGGGTGAGCAATGCGGCCAGCAACCCTGCGCGCGCTGCCGCCACGAGGGCGCCGCTGCGATGGAGAAACCCGCGGCGGGCGCGAAACCCTTCGGTTGAGTTCATAGGGATGGCTTGTCCTTGAAATAGGCCTGCCGGTCGATGGACCGTATCCCGACATCGCGCAGGTTCGCACCCTGCAGCACCATGAGCTTCACTTCGGTCCCAGCCGGCCCCTGCGCCCACAGGCGCCGGTAGAACTCGGCCTGCGAGCTGACCCCGTCGGCGCCCACACCCATGACGATGTCCCCCGGCCGCAGCCCGGCCCTCTCCGCCGGCCCCTCCGGCGATACGCGAGCGACGAACAAGCGCCCCTGCACTTCCTCGGTGGCCAGGCCGATCCATGGCATGGGCGGGGCATTGCGACGGCCCTTTTCCATCAACTCTGCAAGAACCGGCTTCACCACATCGATAGGCACGAACATGTTGCCCGGTTGCGGCGTGCCGGGCTCCACGGTGTCGCGCACCAGGAGCGATCCGACGCCCACCAGCTTGCCTTCGCGATTGACCAGCGCCGCTCCCGCCCACTGCATGGTCGGCGGGGCAGTGAAGATGGCTGAATCCAGGAGGTATTCCCAACTGCCCGTGAACTGGCGCCGGGACATCACCGAGGCCAGCATCGCCGTTTCCTGGCCGCCGGCAGGCAGGATCATGACCGGTTCGCGGACCGACAATGCGTCCGAATTCCCCAGCGCCATGGGCGTGAGGTCCAATGGCGCCGCGGCGCGCAACAGCCCGAACCCCGTGGCATGGTCGTAGGCGGCCAGTATTGCCGGAACCGTCCTGTTGCGACTGGTGACCACCTCGATGCTGTCCGCCTCGGTGACGATGTAACCGATGGTCAGGATGTGCCCGCGCTCGTCGATCACAACGCCGCTGCCTTCCCGGCTGGCCCCGAGCGTCGCGCTGGATCGCGCGCCATCGATGGCCTTCATCCTCACACGCACCACGGCCCCCATCAGCGCGTCGACATCGAGCCGTGCGCGCGGGGCCCGCCCTTCCGCCTGCGCCAACCAGGGGCGGAACGGCGGCTCCCCGGACGCCCGGTGGGCGGGCTGGCCCGTCGCTGCATCCAGCGCATGTGCGCCTGGGCTAACCAGCAACGCAATCAGTGCAACGAAAATCAGGGCCGAACGCAACGCATTGTCCTTCGATGGAAAGGCCCATTGACCGTTGCGCATTGGTTTCCCCTGAGTTGGCCGCACAGCGCTATCTTGCCACTTTGCACCGGGCCATGCCGGCAGCCCCCTGCGAACGGTTTGGGGAATAGCCCGAGGCGGCCATGAAGTAGACTTGGACCGCTCCAGAACCCTCCCCTACAAGCACGATCGCCAACCCGAGGCTACGCAATGTCAACCCCACCCTCTTCGCTCCCCCCATCGATGAACGCCGTGGAAATCACCGCCCCGGGCAAGCCCGAGGTGCTCAAGCCTTGCACCCGCCCGCTGCCGCAGCCACGCGCGGGCGAAGTCCTGATCCGGGTCGCCGCGGCAGGCGTCAATCGTCCGGACATCATGCAGCGGCGCGGCTTGTATGCGCCGCCGCCAGGTGCGTCCGACATCCCGGGCCTCGAGGTGGCAGGAACCATTGTGTCGCTGGGTGAAGGAGTCGCCGGCTGGCGCGTCGGCGAGGCGGTCTGCGCGCTGGTGCAGGGCGGCGGCTACGCCGAGTACTGCAGCGCACCGGCAGTGCAATGCCTGCCGGTGCCCAGGGGCCTGTCGCCTCTCGAGGCCGCCTCGCTGCCGGAAACTTTCTTCACGGTGTGGAGCAATGTGTTCGACCGCGCGAAACTCGCGCCGGGCGAGTCGCTGCTCGTCCAGGGGGGTAGTTCCGGCATCGGCGTCACCGCCATCCAGATGGCGCGGGCCTTGGGGCACCGTGTCTTCGCCACCGCCGGCAGCGCCGAGAAGTGCGCGGCCTGCGTGGCACTCGGTGCGGAGCGCGCCATCAATTACAAGACGGAGGATTTTGCCGCCGTCATCAAGGAAGCCACCGGCGGCAAGGGCGTCAACGTCATCCTCGACATGGTGGGCGGCAGCTACGTTCCCCGCGAACTGGAATGCCTTGCCGATGATGGCCGCCTGGCCATGATTGCAGCGCTGGGCGGGTCCAAGGCCGAGATCGACATCGCGCGCCTGTTCATGCGCCGGCTCACCCTCACCGGCTCGACCCTGAGGCCGCGCAGCATCGAGTTCAAGGCGGCAATCGCCTCGCGGCTGCGTGAAACCGTCTGGCCCCTGCTGGACTCGGGCGCCATCAAGCCGGTTATCTACAAGACCTTCCCGCTGGCCCAGGCAGCCGAGGCGCACGCGCTCATGGAGTCGAGCGCGCACATCGGCAAGATCATGCTGGCCACCTGAACGATCAGGCCGCGCTACGCCTTGCTCTGCAGAAAGAAGTGCTTGTCGGTACCGCCGTTCAGGCGGCGCAAGCTCGCGAGGTAATGGTCGCCCGGCAGGTCGTGGCGCTCGCTGAGCGCGTCCGCGCGCGTGCGCAGCTCCTTCCATGTCATCCGTTCCGGGCCGCCGCGACAAATCATCGCAATGACGTTCACCCGGTCAGCCGCCTGCAACAGCGTGGCCTCGCAGCCGAATGCCGCCTCCATGCGCTCGACATGCCGGTCCATGTGCTTGTCGTCGGCCATGAAATTCTGCACCAGCACGCCAGGCTCGGTCAGGGCCGCGCGCGCCGCGGCATAGAACGACTCGGTGCACAGGTCCGGCACCTGGTCGCCATCGACGAAGGCATCCAGCAGGATGACATCGGCGCTGGCAGGATGCGCTGGTACCCACTGCGCCCCGTCTTCGAGCACCACGGACAGGCGCGCACTGTCCTCGGGAAAATCGAAATGCCGTCGGGCCGCAGCGACGACCTCCGGGCTGATATCGAGCGCCAGCACATGGGCCCTGGGGTAGGCCTGGTGCAGGAAACGCGCCATGGAGCCGCCGCCCAGGCCGATCATGAGCACGCGGCGCGGCTGCGGGTGAAAAAGAAGGAACCCCATCATCGCGCGCGTGTAATGGAGCTCCAGGCGGTCCGGGGACGACAGGCGCATGGCGCTCTGGATGGCATCCCCGCCGATATGCAGGAAGCGCACGCCGCCCTCCTCGCTGACGGCGACCGCGGCCTGCTTGCTGGTGGTCCAGCGCTTGAGACGTTTCATCACGCGTGATTCAGCCTTCGCTGTGGGGTTTGAAGTCGGGCATTGCCTGCGGGCGACGGGCAACCACGAAGAGTCTGTTGCAATATGAGGGGATACTCCCCTCATGCTCCCCTACTACGGGGGTTGCAAAATATCATTTTGCAACCGGTTCTAAGTACAATCCACCGCCATGACCTGCCTGCGCCGCTGCCTGATTGTATTGCTGTCGTTCCTGCTGCTCGCCGCTGCGGCGCTGGGAGGGGCCGCCTGGCTCGCCACGGACTGGCTGGTGCGCGGCGATGCGCCGGCCAAGGCCGATGCGATCCTGGTGCTCTCGGGCGATCCGTTGCGCGTGGTCTATGCGGCAGAGCTGTTTCGCGAAGGGCTGGCCCCCCAGGTGATCCTGACGGTAGAGCGGCGTGGGCGCGAGCGCGAGAAGCTCGATGAACTCGGCATTCCCTTCCCGCGCATGGAAAATGTGTATCGCGACGTCCTGCTCAAGCTCGGCGTGCCCGGCGACGCCATCCGCACTGTCGGCCATGAACTGGCCAGCACGGCGGCCGAAGCGCTGGCGCTCAAGGCGGCCGTGAAACCGGGAACCACGCTCCTCATCGTGACTTCGCCGTATCACACGCGGCGCTCGCGCATGGTCTTCGAGGAACACTTCCCTGCGGCGACGATCCGCGTCGTCAGCGACCCGAAGGATCCCTTTCCCCGTCGATGGTGGACGGACCAGGATGCGGCGCGCAACACGCTGCTCGAGTTCGCCAAGACTGCTTTCTTCCTGGCCGGGGGGCGTTTCTAGCTTCACTTGCCGGCGCGCCCGGCACTCACGCCACGCTGGCGCGCATCCAGTTCCAGTCGCAGGGCGGGCCCTTCCTGGCCGAGGAAATCGAAAAAGGTCCTGGCCACGGGCGAGAGGACCTTGCCGCTTCGGTGCACGATGTACCAGGAGCGACGTATCGGCAATCCATCCACGTTCAGCACCGCCAGTTCCCCGCGCAGGGCCTCCTGGGCCGCAGCGTGCAACGACAGCATCGACAGGCCCAGCCCGCCGGACACCGCCTGCTTGATGGCCTCATTGCTTCCGAGTTCCATCTTGATCTTCAGTCGCACGCCCTTCTCCTTGAGGAAACGTTCGACGGCCATGCGCGTGCCCGAGCCCTCCTCCCGCATGAGAAAGGACTCGCCGGCCAGCATGGCCAGGGTGACGCGGCGCTTGCTGGCCAGGGGATGGTCGTTGGGCGCAATGGCGACGATAGGGTTGTCTGCAAAGGGATGGCGCTCGATGTCCATGCCCTGGGGGGGCGCTCCCATGATGTAGAGGTCGTCCTCGTTGGCCGACAGCCGGCGGATGATTTCGCTGCGATTGCCCACCTCGAGCGCGATGTCGATGCCCGGGTGCTGCCGCGCAAACGGGCCCAGCAGCCGCGGCACGAAGTACTTGGCGGTGGTGACGACGGCCAGTTTGAGCTTGCCCTGGCGCAGACCCTTCAAGTCGGCGAGCGTCATCTCCA
Source organism: Betaproteobacteria bacterium (assembly GCA_947478805.1). Classification (GTDB taxonomy): domain Bacteria; phylum Pseudomonadota; class Gammaproteobacteria; order Burkholderiales; family SG8-39; genus CAIYPG01. The sequence goes on from CANJXQ010000163.1 coordinate 7,829, forward strand.
GCACCTCGAGGGACTTGAGCACCTCCCTGGCAGCGGCCCGCACCGATTCGCCGGCCTGTGTGACGTGGATGCGCTTGCCCACCTGCTCCAGCAGCGGCAGGCCGGCGCTGTCCGCGAGCTGCTTCATCTGCATCGACACGGTGGGCTGGGCAAGATGCAGTTCCTCCGCGGCACGGCTGAAACTCAGCCGCCGCGCCACCGCCTCGAAGACTTTCAACTGCCGCAGGGTCAGGTGCATGCTGGCACGCCCACGCATTCCACATCCCCGTCGAGGGGCAGTGCAGGGTGCGGATCACGGACACTTTCACATCGGAGGAACATAGATAAATATCTATAGTCAGATTCAATATTTATCATTTTACTCTATTCATATCGATGGCTACCATGCCGCTCCATGCGTGACCCCTCTGATCTTTCCCCATTCAACTTTTCCAGGCTCTGCCTTTCCCTCCCATGCTCTCCGGCCTGCTGATTCCCCCCCTGTTGTTTTTCGCGCTCGGCGCCGGCGCGCAGGCATTGCGCTCGGACCTGAAGTTTCCTCCGGATCTCCAGCGGGCGTTGTCGATCTACCTGCTGATCGGCATCGGCCTGCACGGCGGCAGCGAGCTGGCGCATGCCGACCTCGCCACCGCCGTGCAATCGGTGCTGGCCGCCCTGCTGC
>CANJXQ010000164.1 GCA_947478805.1 Betaproteobacteria bacterium
GCGCCATACAAACTTCAATTTGCCGTAACTTCGCAACGATTTGCTCCGCCTTGTGGTGCTTGGTCGGCATAACCTGTTCCTCCAAAATAATGTCCAGTTCGTGAAATCCTCTCACATCTACTGGTACAGCTATTTCGGGCTAGGTCAGGATGCGCCGGGCGAGCTCGCTTACGCGATGGAATATGTCGGCGAACATTCCAATGTGATCACAATCGCAGAATAGGTTCCATATGGCCGGGCATTACCTGCAGAATCTATTCATTCCAAGAAGCCTTGCCGTGGTGGGTGCCAGTGAGCGCGAGGGATCGCTGGGACGCTATGCGTTCGACAACCTGATTGCCGGGGGGTATGCGGGCGAGCTGGTCGCGATCAACCCCAAGTACGAAAGCGTGGCCGGGCGGCCATGCTTCCCCTCATTGGCGGCCATGGGTCATGCGGTCGATCTGGCGCTGATTGCCACGCCGGCGAAAAGCGTTCCGGGGCTCCTGGACGATGCGGGCCGGGCCGGGGTCCGCAATGCCGTCGTGCTGTCGGCGGGATTCGGAGAGACCGGAGCGCGAGGCAAGGCGCTCGAGCAGACGGTCCGCGAGGCCGCACGCCGCAATGGCGTGCGCATGATCGGGCCAAACTGCCTGGGCATCCTGCGACCGTCGATCCGCCTCAACGCCAGTTTTGCCCGGGGTGCAGCGCGGCCGGGACACGTCGCGTTGGTGACCCAGTCGGGCGCGGTGGCGACCGCACTGGTGGACTGGGCCGCCGCTGCAGGCATCGGCTTTTCCAGCGTCATCTCCATGGGCGCGGGAGTTGATCTGGATTTCGGTGAAATCCTGGACTTCCTCTATTGCGACAGCGAGACGCGCAGCATCCTCTTGTATGTCGAGGGCGTGCGCGAGGCCCGGCGCTTCATCTCGGGCCTGCGCGCTGCCGGCCGCGCCAAGCCCATCGTGGTGCTGAAAGTGGGGCGCCACCTGTCGGGATCGAAGGCAGCGATGAGCCATACCGGTTCCCTGGCGGGAAACGATGCCGTGTTCGATGCGGTGCTGCGCCGCTGCGGCGTGGTGCGCGTCAAGACCTATTCGGAGCTGTTCTCCGCGGCCGAGCTGATCGGTAGCGGTTCGCCAACCTATGGGGCAAGGCAGGGCAGCCGGCTGGCCATCGTCACCAACGGCGGTGGTCCGGGCGTCCTCGCCGCAGACGCTGTGGTGGACACTGGCGTGGCCTTGGCGCATCTTTCCGATGTCACGCTGGCGGCACTGGATGCGGTGCTTCCGGCGCATTGGTCGCGCGCCAATCCTGTCGACGTGCTGGGCGACGCCGATGCGCCCCGGCTCGAGAAGGCGCTCGCCGCCGTGCTGGCAGACAAGGAAGTTGACGCGGTGTTGGCATTGTTCTGCCCACAGCAAGTGCTTCCCGCGGTGGATGCAGCGCACGCCATTGTTGCAGCGGCCCGATCCGCGGCAGGGCTGGGCCATGCGAAACCGCTGCTGACGGCATGGCTGGGCGAGGCCGAGGTGCGCGCAGGTCGCGAGTTGGCAGCGGCGGCGCATTTGCCGGTTTTTCAATCCCCGGAGGGGGCGGTGGCGGCCTTTGGTGCCTTGGCCGAGTACCAGACAGCCCAGCGCCTGATGCTGGAAGTGCCGGCGCCGCGCGCGTCCGCGAGACCGCCCGATCTGGACATCGCGCAGGCCATCGCCGCCGCGGCCGTGGCGACAGGCCGAACCCTGCTGACTGAGCCTGAATCCAAGCGCTTGCTGGCCTGTTTCGGCATCCCGGTGCCGCAGACCGTGATTGCGGCGACACCGGAGGAGGCGCTTGCTGCCGCGCACACGCTCGGCTTTCCGCTGGCGATGAAAATCCTGTCGCCGGACATCGCGCACAAGTCCGACGTCGGCGGCGTGAAGCTCAGCATTCGCGACACCGAGGAACTGGCGCGCGAATTCACCGCCCTGCTCGCCAATGTGCGCGCATTGCGCCCGGATGCGCGCATCGACGGCGTGGCACTGCAACCCATGATCGAAAAGCGCTTTGGCCGCGAACTGCTGGTCGGCATATCCACCGACCCGGTGTTCGGCCGCGTGATCAGCTTCGGTGCCGGCGGCGTTGCCGTGGAACTGTTGCGCGACACGGCCATCGGCCTACCCCCGCTGAACCAGTTGCTCGCCTCCGAACTGGTGGCACGCACGCGCACCGCCAAGCTGCTGGGAGCGTACCGGCACATTCCTGCCGCGCAAATGCAAGCCATCGTCGACGTGCTGCTCAGGGTGTCGGAAATGGCGTGCGCCTTGCCCTGGCTTGCGGAGATGGACATCAACCCGCTGCTGGCCGACGAATCGGGATGCACGGCGCTGGATGCGCGCGTGGTCATCGACCCCGACCGGATGCAGTCCGATGCGCGTCACAGCCACCTTGCCATTCGCCCCTATCCGGTCGAGTTGGAAGCGGATGCGTGCGTGGGGACGGGAGCGGACGCCCTGGACCTGCGCGTTCGTCCCATTCGTCCGGAGGATGCGGCGCTGGAGGCGGCTTTCGTGCAGGATTTGTCGGACCGTTCGCGACACATGCGCTTTTTCAGCCAGGCGCGCGAGCTGTCGGAGTCCATGCTGGCGCGTTTCACGCAGGTCGATTACGAGCGGGAGCTCGCGCTGATTGCCTTGCTGCGCGACAGCGACGCGCCGATGATCGGCGTCGCGCGCTACACGCCGAACCCGGACGGCGAATCGTGCGAATTCGCGGTGACCGTCGCCGATGCCTGGCAGGGCCGCGGCGTGGGCTCCCTGCTGATGTCGCGATTGATCGATGCGGCGAGGGGCGCCGGTTATCGGCACATGACCGGCAGCGTGCTTGCTGCCAACCGGGGCATGCTGGACCTGTCAAAGGCGCTGGGGTTTCACTTGACGAGGAATCCCGAGGCAGCAGAACTGATCGATGTGACCAAGCCCCTGGCCTGAAGTATCGGTGGCAAATGCAGCTGCTGGTCGTCGTGTGCTAGGCGACCACTCTGTGGCGACCACGGCGGCGGTCGAGCCACCAGGCGAGCACGGGTAGCATGGCCAGCCCCCCAGGCATTGCAAACACGACGATATAGGGGCTGACATCGCGTAGTCGGCGCATGTGTTGCGCCAATTCGTGTCGATCTTCAGGCGACCAGCGTTGCCGGTTGCGCGGCTTCATGAGCAATGGCATCAGGCCTTTGACCTGGCTCAGTTCGGCGACCAGGTACTTCTTTTCCCGGTCGATCAGCATTATGAAACCCTTGACCTTCAGCATGTCGTCCTGCTCAGTCCTCTCCCGCCTTGGCGGAAATCCTTCTTGGAGCCTGGTTCGCAGCGCATTCGCAGCGCACTACGGGGATTTTACTTGTCCCGCCGTGCGCCGGCAAAACCGCGGTCAGTAGCGGTTCAGTCCCTGCGCGAGCGCGCCGGCCAACGCCCGTTGCGCCAAGCGATAGGTCCGCCAGACGAAGAACCCGCGACGCAAGATCGTGATGGCCCGCTTTGGGCGCAGTGCGATGAGCACGCCTACCCCGGCAGCCACCCAGCCCGGGTGCGCCCGCGCAGTACGCAACACCGACAATCCCTTGTCCGCCAGTCGGATCAGTGGCTGCACCGACTCAACCTGTTCGGAAAGCCTTGCCCGCTGTCCCGCAATTCGTTCGGCGAGCCGGGCCTTGCGCGTCAAAATGTCATCGCGGGGTGTCATCGTCTTCGTATATGTCACTTCGACAGGTGTTCGCGATCCGAGCGCAGTTCCTCGAGGGACTGGGCAAACAGGCGCTTTCGCTCGGTGACCAGGTTTCGTACTGCGATCAGCAACACGAATCCCGCCGCGCCGAAACCGAAGGCGAGGACGCCCACTGCAAGCAGGCGGTAGCTGTCCCAGAACAGCGCCACGACAAAGACGACCAGCAACAGCGCGCTCACGGCCAGGCAAAAACCGCCGATGGCGGCCAACCACAGGGCGCGCGCAATGTGCGCGCGCTCTTCCTCGAGCTCGGTGACGAGCAGCTCGAGGCGCGTGTGGACGATTTCGACGAGTGTTGCGCCGACCCTGCGAAGCGAGTCGAGCAGGCCGCTGTTGCGACCCGCCTCCGAGCTCATCAGGCGCTCCGGCTCAGCGCCGGCTGATCAGCATGCCGACGATCACACCTACCGCGGCACCGATGCCGACGGCCTTCCAGGGGTGTTCGTGAACGAAGTCGTCGGTCGCGCGGGCGGCTTCCTTGGCCTTGTCCACCCCGGCCTCGCTGAGGCGCGCCAGCTTGCCTTTGGCAACATCGAGGCTTTCCTGGATCTTGACGCGCGCAGCGGCAACTTTTTCGCCGGCTTGGGACGCGGTCGCCCGGAGGAGTTCTTCTGCATCGGCGATGACGACCTTGAGATCGGCAGCCAGTTTGTCCTTGGTCACTTCGGTGTTCATGTCAAACCTCACAGATTGTTGAGTCGGAAAAAGGATGATTCAAAAGGAAATAAGCGCAAACAAGAGCTTCGACCGAGGGGGATTGGAAATGCCGGGAAATCCGATCCTGCAGCCTGGCGGGATTGTCCCGCCTACTTTTCAAAGACTATAGGCTTTTGCCAACCAAATCAACCGAGAAGCGCAAACGAACCGCTAGAATTCCGCAATGGCTTCGCCCTATCTGGACGTGTTCCGCAGCCCGCGCATTGCCGCGGTACTGGTGCTGGGCTTTTCCTCGGGATTGCCGCTGGCACTGACGGGCAGCACCCTGCAGGCCTGGCTGGCGGTGTCCGCCATCGACATCAAGACCATCGCATGGTTTTCCTGGATCGGCATGCCTTACGCACTGAAATTTCTCTGGTCGCCGCTGATGGATCGGTATGTGCCGCCGATCCTCGGCCGCCGGCGCGGCTGGATGTTGCTGACGCAACTCGGATTGATTGCCGGCATTGGCGCCATGGCCGTCTCGCCGCCGGGTGAGGCGCTCTGGGTGCTGGGGCTGGCGGCGCTTTGGGTGGCTTTCATGTCGGCATCGCAGGATGTGGTGATCGACGCATACCGAACCGATGTGCTCAACGCATCCGAACGGGGGGCCGGCGCGGCGGTGGGCGTGTTCGGTTACCGCATGGCGATGCTGGCCTCGGGCGCGCTGGCACTGGTGCTCGGCGACCAGATCGGCTGGCAGACCACCTACTTCATCATGGCGGCACTCATGCTCGTCGGCATGGCCACCGCCTGGCTTGCGCCCGAACCCGCGGCGCCGCCCGGCGTGCCGAGAAGCCTCGGCGAAGCCATTACCAAGCCGTTGGCGGACCTTTTCACGCGGCCGGGTGCCTTGAGCCTGCTCGCGTTGGTGCTGCTCTACAAGTTCGGCGATGCCCTTGCCGGCACGCTGACCACGGCGTTCCTCATTCGCGGGGTCGGCTTCACGGCGACCGATGTGGGGGTGGTGAACAAGGGCCTTGGGCTCGCATCCTTGCTGCTCGGCGCGCTGGCGGGGGGCATGCTGCTCTCGCGCATGAACCTTTACCGGGCGCTGTTCCTGTTCGGTGTGCTGCAGGCAGTCTCGAACCTGTCGTTCGCGTGGCTGGCGTGGGCGGGCAAGAGCTATCCGTTGCTTGTGTTCGCGGTCGGCTTCGAGAACCTGGCCAGCGGCATGGGGACGGCGGCCTTCGTCGCTTTTGCCATGGCGCTATGCAACCACTCTTTCAGTGCCACGCAGTACGCGCTGCTCTCGGCCATCGCGTCCCTCGGCCGCATCCTGTTCGGCCCGATGGCCGGGCAGATGGTGGAGTCGCTGGGCTGGGACGGATTTTTCCTGCTGACCTTTGTCGCCGCATTGCCGGGCCTGGCGCTCGTGTGGCTGATGCGCGAGCGGATCAGCGAGGTCGAACGAGTCGCGGCGCCGGCATCGGCATCGGCTGGCGCCCCTGCCGCTTCGTAGCCGTCTTTGCTGATGGCTGCGCGCCGGCATCGCGGCGCAGGTCATTGAACGCGGTGAACTCCCAGGGCCGCAAGGCCAGCAGCATGCTGACGCCCTTCTTCTCGGCGAATCCCAGGCGGGCGTCATCGCGGTGGAGGTCGCCCAGTTCATGCGCGACCCGCTTCAATCGGGCGATGAGTGCGGCAGTCGATTTGCGCGACAGGTGGCCGCTCAGGAAGAGCATCAGTTCGTCGGGGCGGTCAAAGCGCTCGCGCAGGTATTCGTCCTGGGCCTGCGTCCGGAAATAGTTCTGCATGGGGCCGTCCGGCAGCCAGCTGAAAGCGCGCGACAGCAGCAGGCGGATGCGGTTGCCGGGCAGCAGCCGAATGATGCCGATGCGGTCGAGCTTGACGAGCAGCCGCGTGCAGTCGGCATCGCTCAGGGTGTACGTCGAAACGATCTGGTCGGCGGTCCAGCCATTCATGACGCGCAGAGCCACCAGCATCAGGGAGCGGTCGCTGACGATGTCCTGTTCCTGCTGCACAGTGAGTTTCGCAAGCAGGTGCTCCTTCTGCTCGAGAGAACGCGCCAGTTCCGGCAAGTCGACCTGAGCGAGCTCGCACAATTGGTCGAGGCGCTTCAGGGTGAAATCCTGCGAGGAAAACATCCGCTTCACGCTGGGCTCGCTCAAGCCGAGCGCCCTGGCCGCCGCGGCGTAGGTCACACCGCGCGCCTTCAGCGCGCGTTTCAATGCATCCACCAGTGCCGCGCTCTGAGCCATTTCTCCCTCCCCTGGATTTTCCCCGCCCGACAAAAAGTATCACCGGGCGATACCGCCGGTCAAAGGAGACGAGACGATCGACGCCGTGCTGTTCGTCGTGGAACGCAAAGGCAATCATCGCCCCAGTCGATCAACGCTCATCACATCAAACGGGGAGATGGAAATGCAACAGTCAGAGACGCTCTACTTGTCGGAACTCAGCTTGTGCGCCGGTGTCGCCGTCGGGCGCGAGGACAGCGAGCCCTGGAACCTGCGGCGCGCCGATGCCTCCGTGCAGGCGAGCCGCCTGGTGATCCTGTCGGCGGATGCGCCGGAGTGGGCGATGGTGGCATTGCGGCCGAACGCGGGGCCGGCGGGGGCGATGGCGGCGTTGAGGTAGGGGTCATATTTCGCAGCACCGCGTGTTGCGCGCTTCTGCTTCTGGGTGTCACCAACGGGGTCCGGCATTCCCAATGGGTGAATGAATACTGCCAATTTACTTGGTAAATATGCTTCACACGTACATAAACACCGTAAAAACTGACACCGTGCCTTCCGTGGGCGGGGAATAAAGCCCTAGCGCGCGCCGGTCACGCCGAGAACGGTTCCCGACACGTACGATGCCTCATCGGAGAGCAGCCACAGGATGGCGTTCGCGACTTCGTCGGGCGTGCTGATGCGGCCCATGGGCAATTGCGCGCCGATCTGCGCGATGCGCCCGGGCGGGATCATGTCGGTGTCGCTGGGACCGGGGCGGCAGCAATTGACGCGGATGCCTTCGGCGGCGACCTCCTGAGCGAGGCTGTGGGAGAAGGCTTCGATCGCGCCCTTGGTCGCGCCGTAGGCGATGAAGCGGCCCGCTGCCGCCGTGTGGGCGAGGGTGGCGGAGAGGTTCACGATGGCGCCGCCCCGGCCGCCGTGCCTGGTCGACATGCGCCGGATGGCCTCGCCCGAACAGAGGAAAAGGCTGACCACGTTGGTGTTGAACAGTCGCCGGACGGCATCGGCGGCGACTTCGTCCACGCGGCCCTGCGCGATGTCGTTCACGCCGGCGTTGTTGACGAGCGCGGTGACGGTGCCGAGTTCCCGGTCGACAGTCTCGAACATCCGCGCCACGGCGGCGGCATCCCCCACGTCGGCTTGCACCGCAATGGCGCGGCCTCCCGCAGCCTCGATGCTGCGCACGACCGCATCGGCCTTCGCGCGGTTCGACTGGTAGTTCACGCACACACGGTAGCCGCGCCGCGCGGCCAGCTGCGCCGTGTGCGAGCCGATGCCGCGGCTCGCACCCGTGATGACGATCACCCGATCGACGCCGGGCGTTGCGGCTGCCATGACTAGAAGAACGCCGTGAGGTTCTTGGCGAGCAGCACGTTCTGGTCGAGGATGATCTCGCGCCGTGCGATGCGCCAGTCCGGCCCGTGGGCGGCCTCGACGCGGCGCAGCGTGTCGGTGCGTTTCCCGATCAGGGTGTAGTTCTCCGTCTCGCCGCGGTTCTGGTAGATGAGGAATCGGCTGCGCACGACCACTTCATTCGCGTTCGCGACGTCCGGCTTCGCGTCCATGAGCAGCACGCCGGTGACGATGTGGCAGATGCGCGACAGCGGCTCCTCGGCCCAGTGGATGCCGGTGCGGATCTGCTCGACGCGCTTGGTGAGCGTCCATTTGTCCTCTTCCAGCCAACTGATGCCCTGGCCTTCCTTCGTGTTTTCATCGTCCTCGTGGTAGCCGTGGCGGACGTTGCGGCGCATCGGCATGAAGTACACGAGGTCTTCGGCAAAGAGCTCCAGCCA
>CANJXQ010000165.1 GCA_947478805.1 Betaproteobacteria bacterium
ATTGGAAAGGTTTCCTTTGGTGGCACGTAGCGTCCTCCAGACATCAGGAAGTCCCGGAAGAACTTAGAAAACCCCTCCTCATTTAGCGTGCCATCTGCTTGTGCGAACCGGGCTTCAATTGGGCGCCACAGCTCTTGGTCAAATTCGTCTTGCTCATCTGGCAAAACATGCATAAATACAAAATTTCTAATCAAATCTGAAGCGCCGAGCGGAATTCCGGTTGAATTTAGGCTTTTAAAAATGTTGTATGCATTCTCAGCTTCCAACGTTGCGCACATGAACTCCAATCGCTGACACACGGTATCGAAGATGGCACGCAATCGTTCCGGTGCGTCAGTAACCAAACTTGTAAGACGCTCTTCGAAATACGCAAGCGCATCAGCCATGCGTCCGGTAGGCTGCCCTTCGCCAGACACTAAGGATAAATAGCTATCGTGATCCCTTTCCTTTGGTAGCAAGCGGTAACGTTGTTCACCCTTTTTGAGCGGATGGATGAGGTAGTACTGCTGAATTTCTTCCGCTAGTTCCGTCTGTCCTTGTTGGCGCGCAACATTGCGTATAGCCGCCAAGAGAATTGATGATGTGGTTAGCCGCTGCTGACCATCAATCAGGTGAAACATAGTGTGCTGCCCAGGTTGTGCCAGACCCGGAACAAACACCAGGAATCCCATGAAGTGGTTTCCTCGCTTCTCGGGGTTCTGAATCTCCACTAGGCTATCCCACAGTTTTCCCCACTGCGGGGCCTCCCAGCGGTAGTTTCTCTGGAATACCGGAATCACATACTGACTAGGCGAATACAGAATTTGACCTAAAGTCTGAATTGAGGGCTTCACAGCATCCCTTTAGATGGAGGTCTTTATTCGTTGAGGGGGGTGACTATGTGCTTCTTCGAACACAAGGCATTGTACGAGGTGCCAGAAAGTTGATAGTTACCGATGTGCGCCTGAGCGGTGCAAGGTTTGCCAAGCGCGAGTTATTTACCCTTCCGCACCCACGCCGCGCCCATCCCAATGAGATAAAGCAATATCACGGGAATCAGCCAATACAGAAATCCAAGACCGGCAGTCTTCAGTTGCTGATCTCTAAGGTTGTCCTCAACGTATTTGGTCTCCCATGCCTGCCTCTCCTCTAAAAGCGCCCGATACACTATCAACTGCTCGCCGTAAATTTTCATGTTTACCAAGTGGCATTTTGCGTTTCCTTCGTTCGGAAACCTTGTATCGCAATGACTTGCCTCTAAAGCTGGCACTGTCAGTCCCGAAATTGCGCGTGAGGCGATTAGCCCCAATCGCATTTCCTCTTCGTTGGGAAATCGAAGAAACGTAAGAGCCACGGAACCGACAAACCAAAGTACCGCGAGAACTAGCCAAAGGCGTTGCCAACTATTGGCGTCAATTAGCCACTGTCGAGCGCGCTTCACCGAGTTCTCCAAATGAGGTCCGAAGTTCGTTCGCGAATTGTAGTCGCAACGCGAAAAAGATCTCATCAGGCTTTCAATCGGTCACCATTGGCTTATTGCTGTGGTAAGACCAAGAGGGTAGAGGCTTTTATGCAGTGTAGGTTGCAACCGGTGTTTGAGGGATGATGGCCACCGACTCCAGCAATTGATGCGGAGCCCCTCAGTTGCCCCATACCGACCCGCGGACTTTCGGTTTCTGGGCGAGCGGAGACATCGCCATGATCGCCGGGAAGTCCGCTGCTCCCCCACTATGGGCTTGACCAATAAGAGAAAATTTAATGGTGGCCAAGGGCGGAATCGAACCACCGACACACGGATTTTCAGTCCGCTGCTCTACCGACTGAGCTACTTGGCCGTCCGGGCATTGCGAGAACGCTGCGCGGGTACTACGCCTGTGATGCGGACTGTTGCAGGCCACATGAAGCGAAGAGCGCAAATTATACGGGGATTCCGCTGTCCGGCCAAGGCGCGCCCCAGTCAAAAGAGCCCGCATTCGCGGGCTTTTCCAATGCTTGACGCCGATAATTCGCGGTGCGAGCCCTTATCAGCGGGTTCGCACCGCGATTGACCATCAATGATCGTGCGTCTGGATGTCCCGATCCTTGGTCTCTTTCAGGAACAGGGTACCGATGACAAGCGTCATCACTGCCACGATGATCGGATACCAGAGGCCGTAGTAGATGTCCCCGCTCGCGGCAACCAGCGCAGTCGCCAGGAGCGGCAACATGCCACCGAACCAGCCATTACCGATGTGATAAGGCAACGACATTGACGTATACCGGATCCGCGTCGGGAACAGTTCCACGAGGTAGGCGGCGATCGGGCCATACACCATCGTGACGTAAATCAACATGATGAACAGGATCAGCAGTGTCATCGGATAGTTGATCGCGTCCTTGTTGGCAGGTCCCGGATAGCCCGTGGTCTTCAGCGCCTCGGCGAAAGCCTTTTCATCCCAGCCCTTGATCTCGACCGACCCGATCTTCGTGACGACCGCGGCATCGGGTTGCGCCGGCACCGACTTGAAGGACAGCCCCTGCTTGGTGAGGAAGTCCTTCGCCCGGTCGCAATCCGTGAACTTGCTCCACGGCCCGATGAACATGTGGAAGTTGCAGTCGGTGGCGGCAACCTGGATCGGGGTCGAGGCCGAGTATTTCTCCAGTGCCGGGTTCACGTAATGCGTGAGTGCGCCGAACAGCGGGAAATACGTGAGCGCCGCGATCGCGCAACCGGCCAGGATGATTTTCAGCCGCCCGATCCTGTCCGAGAGTGCGCCGAACACGACAAAGAACGGTGTTCCCAAGAGCAGCGATGCGCCGATCAAGGTATAGGCCGTGAGGTAATCGACCTTCAGCGTGATGGTGAGGAAGAACAGCGCGTAGAACTGTCCCGTGTACCACACCACGCCCTGGCCTGCGGTTGCGCCCAGCAGGGCCAGCAGCACGAACTTGTTGTTCGGGTACTTGAGGAAGCTGTCGGTCAGCGGCGACTTGGATCCCTTGCCCTCGGCCTTCATCTTCTGGAACACCGGCGACTCATTGAGCTTGAGCCGGATATAGATGGAGAACAGCAGCAGTACGAGGGACACGAGGAACGGGATGCGCCATCCCCAGTCGGCGAACTCCTTGGGCTCCATGTTGACGCGGGCCAGGGCAATCACGGCCAGCGACATGAAGAACCCGAGCGTCGCCGTGGTCTGGATCCAGGAGGTGTCATATCCGCGCTTGCCGTGCGGCGCATGTTCGGCTACGTAGGTTGCCGCACCGCCATACTCGCCGCCCAGCGCCAGGCCCTGCAGCAGTCGCAGCAGCACCAGCAGGACGGGTGCGCCCCAGCCGATGGTTGCATACGTTGGCAGCAGGCCCACGGCGAATGTCGACCCGCCCATCACGACGATGGTGACCAGGAACGTGTATTTACGCCCGACCAGGTCGCCGATGCGCCCGAACACCAATGCGCCGAATGGGCGCACAAGGAAGCCCGCCGCATACGTCGCGAAGGCAGACAGCAGCGCCGCCGTGTCGTTGCCACGCGGGAAGAACAGTGCCGCAAAGAACGGCGCGAGCGTCGCGTACAGGTAAAAGTCGTACCACTCGAATACGGTCCCAAGGGAAGAAGCAAATATGACCTTCTTCTCCTCCGGTGCGAAGTTCTTGTCTGTTGCCGCTGCTGAAGACATGTGGCCCCCTCCTCATGTTCGTCCTGGAATGGAAAGCGCCAGCATGTCGCACCGGTGCTTTCCCATTCTCCGCGGTTGTTTCCCTGTTGCGCTTGCGGAGTCGTGAGCGTTTTATATAAGCGTCACCTTACGCAAAACTTACTTTCAGGAACGGCGTGTCATCAGCCCGATTGACGCAACGCACAACAGCTGGGGCCGAGGCATGCCCTGAATTGACTGGTTGATCGTCTATGCTAGTCTGAACATGGCCTTCCCTATTGGATTTTGCTGCAGCGCCACAACAAGACCTCATGACTTCCGGAAAAAAAAGCCTGCGTGCCCAGGTCGTCAACTGGCTCATGGTGCTGTTCGGCATCCTGCTCCTGATCAGCATCGCAGTGAGCTACGTTGCAGCCGTCGATTTTGCCAATCTGCCCTACGACCACCAGTTGCTCGCCACTGCACGCACCTTGGGCTCGCATGTGCGCGACAGCGGCAGCGGACCCTCGCTCGATCTCGCGGATGCGGTCCGCGATTCACTGCTCTATGACGAAGACGATCGCGCGATCTTTCGCATTACCACCAGCACAGGTCAGATGATCAGTGGCGATGCGCCGCTTCCCAGCTTGTCGGATGAAGAGGCCCTATCGCAGCCCGAGCTGATCACGACTGAGATCGCAGGTGTGGCCATGCGCATCGGCACAATTCAATTGCGCGTGCCCAACGCGTCCGGTGATGCGTCGCCCCTGACGGTGCAGATTGCCGAGACCTTGAACAAGCGCAGCCGCCTGGCTCGCCAGATTTTCTTCAAGCTGCTGATCCCGCAAATCATCCTTGCCGCATTGCCCATTGGCGGGTTATGGCTTGGTGTCGGATCCGGCCTCGCGCCGCTGGAGCGCCTGAAGGCGGCGCTCACGGCACGCAGCCAGTACGACCTGAGCCCGGTGAGCGTTGACGACGACACGCCGGATGAAGTTCGCCCGCTGATCGACGCATTCAACGAGATCCTCGAGCGAATGCGAAACCTGCTCGATTCGCGACAGCGATTCGTCGCCGATGCCGCGCACCAGCTCCGCACGCCGCTTGCCGGCCTGAAAACCCAGGCTGAATTGGCATTGCGCCTGGACAGCCTCGACGAGATCCGCGATGCATTGAGACAGGTTCTTGCAGGAGCCGAGCGTGGCTCCAGTCTCGCCAGCCAGCTGTTGACCTTGGCACGGCACGAGCGCAGCCAGCACGATGAGGCACCGTTCCAGCGCATCGACTTGAACAGCGTCGTGCGGGAAGCAGCAACGCAGTACGTGGATGCCGCCATGGCCAAGGGTGTCGACCTGGGCTTCGAGGCCCACGCCACGCCGCTCATCGTGCACGGCGATCCCGTGGGCTTGCGGGAGATGGTCGGCAACCTGATCGACAATGCGGTCCGCTATACCCAATCCGGCGGGCGCGTCACGGCCAGCCTCTCGGCGCACGGCGGTTTGGCAACAGTGCGCGTCGAAGACAACGGTCCGGGAATCCCGCACGGTGATCGTGAACGCGTGTTCGAGCGCTTCTATCGTGGCCTGGGCACCAACCAGGAGGGCAGTGGCCTGGGCCTCGCGATCGTGCGCGAAATCGCGCAATTGCATAGCGCCACGGTGACGATCGACGACGGGCTTCGCGGCATCGGCGCAGTGTTTCGAGTCGACATTCCCACCGCGCCGACGGCCTCCGACCCAGCGAAGCGCGTGCTGCACGCCAGCAGCGAATTGCAGGGGACGGGCGCGAGGGCTACTGGTTCGTGATGCGCTCCAGGCAGTAACCCAGTCCCCGCACCGTGGCAATCTTCACTTCGCCCGGTTCCAGCTTCTTGCGCAGGCGGTGCACATAGACCTCGATCGCATTGGTGCTGACCTCTTCCCCCCATTCGCACAGGTGATCGACCAGCTGCTCCTTGCTCACCATCCGCCCGGTACGCTGCAGGAGGATTTCCAGCAACGCCAGTTCCCGCGCGGACAGATCGAGCGACTGGCCATTGACCTGCGCAATGCGCCCGACCTGGTCATAGGTCAACACGCCGTGTCGGTACAGGGTCGGCGCACCCGCCGCACCACGCCGCGTCAGCGCGCGCACGCGCGCTTCGAGCTCGGCCAGCTCGAACGGCTTGGCCAGGTAGTCGTCCGCTCCGAGGTCAAGCCCGCGCACGCGGTCCTGCACCCCGTCGAGCGCCGTCAGGATCAGCACGGGCACGTGCGAGTCGCGCGCCCGCAATCGCTTCAACACATCCAGGCCGCTCAAGCGCGGCAATCCCAGGTCGAGGATCAGCAGGTCGAACTCGGTACCGAGGAGCGCGCTATCCGCCTCTGCGCCATTGTCCACCGTGTCGACGGCGTAGCCCGCCTGACGCAGGCTGCGCGTCAGGCCATCGGCCAGGATGGCATCGTCCTCCGCGATCAGAATCCGCATCGTCCCCTCCCCGGGCGCCCTGCCTGCGCTGCTGGAGCAGCCGCGCGGCAAGTGTAGCAACAGCATCACGAAACGGCTACAACCGATCTGGGACGATAATTATTATCAAATTCGATAGCAGATATCCGACTGGCGGATATAGACTGACAAATTAGTATCAATGCCCTGGATATCCCTAAAAACAAAACCCGCCGAGGCGGGTCTTGTTTGTCGGTCGCATTGAGCGACGAGCGAGCATGGCGCGTCAGGGCTAGGCGCGGGGACGAAGACATAAATAAAAAGCCCCACCGAAGTGAGGCTTTTTTGCACCCCATTACTACGGAGCGCAGGCTGCGGATGAGCCGTGCGGGCTAGGCGCGCCGCCGCAGACAGTACACAGTCAGTACGGCAAGGCGGCGCAACGACGCCCGCGCGGCTCAGGCGCGGACTGTTACATGTCCATGCCGCCCATGCCGCCCATCCCACCCATCCCGCCACCCATGCCGCCCATGTCGGGCATGCCGCCACCCTTCTTCTCTTCCACCAGCTCGGCAACGCCGCAGTCGGTGGTGAGGATCAGGCCGGCCACCGATGCCGCATTCTGCAACGCGGTGCGGGTTACCTTGGTCGGATCGACAACACCCATCTCGACCAGGTCGCCGTAGGCTTCGGTCTGGGCATTGAAGCCGTAGCTGCCCTTGCCTTCGACGACCTTGTTCACCACCACCGAAGGCTCTGCGCCCGCGTTGGCAACGATGGCGCGCAGCGGCTCTTCGAGCGCGCGGGCAATGATCTTGATGCCTGCGTTCTGCTCGTCGTTGTCGCCCTTCAGCTTGTCCAGCGCCGAACGGGCGCGCAGCAGCGCAACGCCGCCACCGGCCACGATGCCCTCTTCGACGGCTGCACGGGTTGCGTGCAGGGCGTCCTCGACGCGCGCCTTCTTTTCCTTCATTTCGATTTCGGTCGATGCGCCGACCTTGATCACCGCAACGCCGCCTGCCAACTTGGCCACGCGCTCCTGCAGCTTTTCCTTGTCGTAGTCGGAGGTGGCCTCGTCGATCTGGGTGCGGATGTTCTTGACCCGCGCCTCGATCGTCTTGCCGTCGCCGTTGCCGTCGATGATGGTGGTCTCTTCCTTGGCGATTTCGATGCGCTTCGCCTGGCCGAGATCCTTCAGCGTGCATTTCTCGAGCGTGAGGCCGACTTCCTCGGCGATCACCTGGCCACCGGTCAGGATGGCGATGTCTTCGAGCATGGCCTTGCGACGATCACCGAAGCCCGGAGCCTTGACGGCGCAGGTCTTGAGGATGCCGCGCAGGTTGTTCACCACCAGGGTGGCCAGCGCCTCGCCTTCGACTTCTTCGGCGATGATCAGCAGCGGACGGCCAGCCTTGGCAACCGCTTCCAGTACGGGCAGCAGGTCGCGGATGTTGGAAATCTTCTTGTCGTGCAGCAGCACGTAGGGATTGTCCAGGATGGCGATCTGCTTGTCCGGGTTGTTGATGAAGTAGGGCGAGAGGTACCCGCGGTCGAACTGCATGCCTTCGACGACGTCCAGCTCCGACTCCAGGCCCTTGCCGTCTTCAACCGTGATGACGCCTTCCTTGCCAACCTTGTCCATCGCATCGGCGATGCGCTTGCCGATGTCGGCGTCCGCATTGGCGGAAATGGCACCGACCTGGGCGATTTCCTTGGAGGTGGTGCAGGGCTTGGAATTCTTCTTCAGCTCGGCGACGACGGCGGCGACCGCCTTGTCGATACCGCGCTTGAGGTCCATCGGGTTCATGCCCGCGGCCACGTACTTCATGCCTTCGCGAACGATGGCCTGCGCCAGAACGGTCGCTGTCGTGGTGCCGTCACCGGCCACGTCGGAGGTCTTGGATGCGACTTCCTTGACCATCTGCGCGCCCATGTTCTGGAACTTGTCCTTCAGTTCGATTTCCTTGGCGACCGAAACGCCGTCCTTGGTCACCGTCGGGGCGCCAAACGAGCGCTCGAGCACGACGTTGCGGCCCTTGGGGCCCAGGGTAGCCTTGACCGCGTTGGCCAGGATGTTGACGCCTTCGAGCAGCTTGTGCCGCGCGTCTTCGTGGAACAGTACTTGTTTTGCTGCCATGGTGGACTCCTATGCTGATCTTTGACTTGGGAAGTATTAGGCGACGATGCCCATGATGTCGTCTTCACGCATCACGAGGTACTCGGTGCTGCCGATCTTGACGGTCGTACCGGAGTACTTGCCGAACAGGATGCGGTCGCCGACCTTGACGTCGAGCGGGCGCACCTTGCCGTCTTCCAGGATCTTGCCGTTGCCCACGGCAATGACCTTGCCCTGGTCGGGCTTCTCGGCTGCATTGTCGGGA
>CANJXQ010000166.1 GCA_947478805.1 Betaproteobacteria bacterium
CACGTGCTGCTGTTTCCGGAAGACCCCCGCGAATGCTTCGAGTTTTCCGCGGCCGCCCTCGACCTGGCGGACCGCCTTCAGACGCCGATCTTCGTCCTTACCGACCTTGATATCGGCATGAACCAGCGCCTGTGCGAACCATTCGCATGGGACGATAGCCACAGCTACGATCGCGGCAAGATCATGACGGCCGAGGAGCTCGAAGCTGGCAAGGATTTCGGGCGTTACCTCGATGTCGATGGCGATGGCATTCCCTATCGCACGCTGCCCGCAACCCATCCTACCAAGGGGGGGTATTTCACGCGCGGCACCACGCGCAATGCCTACGCTCAATACAGCGAGGCTGGTCCCGATTACATGTACAACGTGCAGCGGCTGCTGCGCAAATTCGAAACGGCAAAGGAGCTCGTCCCCAGGCCGGTGGTCCGCAAGGCCGGAAAGGCGACGCGGTTCGGCATCATCTATTACGGCTCGACCAGCCCGGCCATGACCGAATGCCTGGATCGACTGGGGGAACAAGGGCTGCATGTGGACGCACTGCGCATCAAGGCGTTCCCGTTCCATGAGTCCATCATCGACTTCATCACCGAGCACGACCATGTCTTTGTCGTGGAACAAAACCGCGATGCACAGTTGCGCTGCCTGCTGGTCAATGAGGGGGCGATCGACCCGGCCAAGCTGATGCCGGTGCTGCATTACGACGGCACGCCGATCACGGCGCGTTTCATCGTTGCTGAAATCTCGCAGCGCCTGTCCGCATTCAACGTCAAGCCGATCAAGAAGGGCAAGGCTGCCTGATCCGGCGCGCCGAACCCCTGCACCTTCAAGGCGAAAACATGACTTACCTCGCAAAACCGAAACTTCACCACCCGACGCTGCCAACCAATCGCCTGGGCTATACCCGGCGCGACTACGAAGGCCGGGTTTCCACATTGTGCGCCGGCTGCGGGCACGACTCCATCTCCGCCGCCATCATCCAGGCCTGCTGGGAGCTCGCGATTGAACCGCACAAGGTTGCGAAGCTGTCGGGCATCGGCTGCAGCTCCAAGACGCCGGACTATTTCCTGGGCAGCTCGCACGGTTTCAATACCGTTCATGGCCGCATGCCTTCGGTGCTGACAGGCGCCAATCTTGCCAACCGCGATCTCTTGTACCTGGGCGTGTCGGGCGATGGTGACTCGGCATCCATCGGATTCGGCCAGTTTGCGCACAGCATCCGGCGTGGCGTGAACATGGTCTATATCGTGGAAAACAACGGCGTGTACGGCCTTACCAAGGGCCAGTTCTCGGCCACTGCGGACAAGGGCTCGAAGTCCAAGCGCGGCGTGGTGAACACCGACGAGTCCATCGACATGGTCATGGTTGCGCTGCAGTTGGGCGCGACTTTCGTTGCGCGCAGCTTCTCGGGTGACAAGACGCAGCTGATCCCGCTGGTCAAGGCTGCGATCGAGCATAAGGGGTCGGCGTTCATCGACGTGATTTCTCCCTGTGTGGCCTTCAACAACCATACCGGCTCGACGCGCAGCTACGACTATGTGCGTGAGCACAACGAAGCGGTCAATCGCATCGACTTCTTCCCCGGCCGTGAAGCCATCACCACCGATTACGAGCCGGGCAGCGTCAAGGATGTCGTGCAGCATGACGGATCGGTAGTGCGGCTGCGCAAGCTGCATGCCGAATATGACCCCTCGGATCGACTCAAGGCGATGAATTACCTGCTGCAGCAGGAGGCCGCCGGTGAAATTGTCACCGGTCTCCTTTACGTCAATCCGGAATCGGAAGATCTTCACGCGCACCTGAACACGGCCGACGTTCCATTGAACCGGCTTGGCGCGAAGGAACTTTGCCCGGGATCGGCGGCACTGGAAAAGATCAACGCGTCGCTGCGCTGACGCGAAGGCGCCCCTCAAGCCGGGCGCCCGCGAGTCCCAGGCCATTGGCAGGCCCGTATAATTCCAGCATGGCCGGGTTAGCTCAGTTGGTAGAGCAGCTGATTTGTAATCAGAAGGTCGGGGGTTCGATTCCTCTACCCGGCACCATCAATCAAGCCCTTGGCCGAGATTCGGGAACGAGCACTGCGCTTGTGCCGTAGTTGTGCCTCCGCCCATCAAGGCATCTGCGACCTAGGCGCGCGGTGTGAACTGCTCGGGAGCCAAGTGGCGTAGCCCCGCACCTTTTCCGACGACTGCCACGTTCCCATCTCCTGCAGCGCATTCAACGGCACGCCGTTCTGTGACAAGCAACTTGCCCAAGGTTGGGGGCAAGTTGCATACGTGACCGCGCAATCGAGAACTTATACTTGCATAGCGAGGCCTCTGAAAATTGGATATGCCGATTGCTCAGCCTGTCATTTCAAAGCAGACTAAACGGAGCAGGCTATCGTGAACGGTGCGCTCAGGCCGTACCGGGTGCAAATCATCGTGGTTCATAGCTGAGCCGGCAGCCCCGCCCGCGGGACAAACCGACACCGGCGCTGGCGGTATCCACGCCGGTGGCAGCTGCGCTGTTGAACCAGAGCGGGCGCGGGTCCGGAGTGCAGCGGACTTAAGTTGCAAGGGAATCGAGCAGACATGAACCATCGCATTCTTGTCACGCGTACGCTGGTCGATGAGCTCATTGCGGAGTTGCGAGCGACATTGGATGTCGATGACAGCCAACTGCGCGACGGCCCGCATTCCGTGGTTGAGCTGCGCACGCGCCTCGCCGACAAGGACGGCGTGCTGCTGTTCGCCGACCGCATCGATGCGGCCACGCTGGATGTGGCGCCACGCCTCAAGGCCGTCTGCAACATCACAGTGGGCTACAACAACGTCGATGTCGCGGCCTGCACCGAGCGCGGCATCCTCGTCACCAATGCGCCGGGCGTGCTCGATGACACCACGGCGGACATGACTTGGGCGCTGCTGCTGGCCGCGGCGCGGCGCATCGCCGAGTCCGATCGCTGGCTGCGCGCCGGGAACTGGCACGGCATGAAGTTCAGCGACCGCTTTGGACGCGACGTGCATCACGCCACGCTTGGCATTCTCGGCATGGGGAGGATAGGGCGAGCCGTGGCGCGCCGCGCGGCCGGCTTCGACATGCGTGTGATTTATCACAACCGCACGCGCTTAGAGCCCGCCCTGGAGCGCGTGGCCAATGCGCGTTACGTGTCGATGGATGAATTGCTTGCCGAGTCGGATTTCCTGTCGCTGCACGTGCCCTATACCGATGCCAACCGACATGTGATCGGCGCGGCGCAACTGGCCGCGATGAAGCGCACCGCCATCCTTGTCAATGCCTCGCGCGGCGGCTTGGTCGACGAGGATGCGTTGGTCGAGGCGTTGCGTGACGATCGGATTGCCGGCGCGGGCCTTGACGTGTTTGACGGCGAGCCCAATGTCAATCCGAAGCTCCTCGCCCTGGACAATGTCGTGCTGGCGCCGCACATGGGCAGCGCCACGCGCGCCACGCGTCTCGCCATGGCGAGGCTCGCCATTGAAAACCTCAGGCGCGCGCTTGCCGGCGAGGCGCCGCCGTGCCTGGTCAATCCGGAAGTTCTGTCGCGTCGACGCCGCTGATTCCTCGCCTGCAATCGATTCAGCGCCGACACTCATCTCACGGGAGGGGCAGAGCGCGGCAGAAAACTGGGAACCCTGTCCGTGCGCAATGTTCGCTTCAGCTGTGAAGCTAGAAGAGGCTGCGAAAGGCCCGGATTGCGGCAATATGCTCTGCGGGTGACTTCAATCCCGAGTACATGGTGTTGAACGACACATGCGTGGCGCCAGCCGCGCGGTAGCCTTCCACATCGCGCATCCATGCCTCCGGCGTGCGCCCTGCATGCGCGACGAATCCCTCGATGCCGATCTTGGATGGGTCGCGACCGGCGTTCCTCGCGTGCGCTCGCATGCGCTCGACCAGTTCCGCCGGTTCCTCCGGACGCTTCTGACGATGCGACACCATCAGCGGGTCCAGTTGATGGAAGCGGGGGTACCAGCCATCGGCCACTTCGCCTACGCGCTTCAACACCGCATCTGCCATCCCGCCCAGCCAGATGGGGATGGGGCGCTGAACAGGCAGCGGATTGAGTCCGGCATCGGTCACCTTGTGGAAGCGGCCCTCGAAGGTCACCAGCGGCTTGGTCCACAGCTCGCGCAGCAGGCGGATCTGCTCTGCCTGGCGCGCGCCGCGGTCGTTGAAGTTCATTCCCAGCGCTTCATACTCTACCCAGTTCCAGCCAGTGCCTACGCCCAGGCGCAGGCGCCCGCGCGACAGCACATCGACCTGGGCTGCCTGCTTTGCCACCAGTGCCGTCTGGCGCTGCGGCAGGATGATGACGCCGGTGGCCAGTTCGATGCGGCTGGTGAAGCCGGCGATGTAGCCGAACAGGACAAAGGGTTCATGAAACAAGTGTCCCTCGCGATAGGGGCCGGGCAGCCGCTGCTGGTCGTAGGTCGCGCCGTTGGCACCCAGCACGTGATCATAGGCGAGGATGTGGTTGAAACCGAGGTCCTCGACTGCCTGGGCGTAATCGCGCACGGCAGCGGGGTCGGCGGTGATTTCGTTGTGCGGAAAAATGGCGCCGATCTTCATGCGAAAACTCCTCGGTGAATTCAGTAAGGGTGCGCGACGTACCGAGGGGAATCGTAACATTCCTGCGGATCCGTTATTCGCTGAAGGGGTATCCGCGCGCCGGGCGGACGCCCCGTCATCGTTATAATCCCCTGAATGAAAGTGACCATCATTCCCGTGACACCCTTCCAGCAGAACTGTTCACTGCTCATCTGTGAAACGACGAAGCACGCTGCCGTGGTCGATCCCGGCGGGGACATCGAGCAGATTCTGCGAGCGGTGGAATCTCAGGGCGCGGTGCTGGAGAAAATCTTTCTGACCCACGGTCATCTCGACCATTGCGGGGGTACCGGCGAATTGCGCCAGCGCCTGGGCATCCCGGTGGAAGGGCCGCAGAAGGAAGACGCCTTCTGGATCGAACAATTACCGGATAGTTGTGCCCGCTATGGTTTGCCGCACTGCGATGCCTTCGAGCCGGATCGCTGGCTTGAGGACGGCGATACGGCGAGCTTTGGAGCCGTGAGCCTGCAGGTGCGCCACTGTCCCGGCCATACGCCCGGGCATGTCATTTTCTTCAATGAGGAACATCGCCTCGCGATGGTGGGAGATGTGTTGTTCCAGGGTTCGATCGGCCGCTCGGATTTTCCTCGTGGCGACCATGCCACGCTGGTGCGCTCGATTCGAACTCGGCTGTGGCCGCTGGGCGATGACGTGGCATTCATTCCCGGGCATGGCCCGATGTCGACATTCGGGGAGGAGCGTGAAAGCAACCCGTTTGTTCGGGATGGCGCCTGATACCGGTTTAGGCGGGGCTTTTAATCGATTTTCTGTATGAATACATTGTTCTTATTGGTTTAGGTAACGCAAAGGCCAATAGTCAGAAATGATAATAATGCACGGTTCTTATGGCTGGGGAAGAAAGGCGCTGCTGCCGACGGTTCCACTGGTGCTGAGCCTGTGGCTCCCGGGCTGCGCCAGCATCGATGTTCGCGCTGGCAGCGGTCGGCAGGACAATGTCACGAGCACGACGACCCAGGTGCAACTGGCAACGGATTCGGTGGTGGGCGCCGCGATCATCGTGGCAATACTTTTTGCCGACGAGATCCGCTATTTCCTGCAATCACCCGGGGGGCGGCGCACGCCCGTGTCGGCGGCGATTGCCGACCAGGCCAGGATCGCCCCACCACGAGTGCAAGTTCAGGATTGCACCCGCCCCATCGATGTTTCGGCGGGGAATCTGGTCTGTCGCTAGGGTAGATTGCAAAATGAGGGGATATATCCCCCCATGCACCGCTGCATCAGGGGTTGCAAATTGCATTTTGCAACCCGTTCCAAGAACGCCCTTCACAGGCCTGGCTGCGCTCAGGGTCTCAGGCAGTTAAGGATCGTCTCCAGGCGCACGCGCCAGTTCTGCGATTCCAGGGTGACTTGCCGCCCGGCGTCGGCCTGCTCTTGCAACCGTCTGGGGGATGCCAGCAAGCGAGCGATCGTTTCCGCGAGCTCTCCGGGTGCGGCGACCGAGTAGAACTGCACGCCACCCGATTCGCGGTAGACCTCCCCGAGGTAGCCGGCAGCATTGGACAAGCACAGGGCGCGGTTAAGGCTGTAGCTGAATACCCGATCGTTTGCCCCGCTCGGGTAGCTGGACACGTCGAGACAGATTCTCGCGCGTCCCGCGAGGGAAAACATTCCTTCATAGTCCACGGTCGGGGCATGGCAAATGACATTGTCGGGAACTTCAATCGAGTCCCAGCCGTCGCCCACGACATGCACCATCGCACCGCTCTGAGCGGCGGCGCGCACTGCATCCAGGCGCATGCGCGCACGAAGATAGTGCCCGACCGCTCGCAACACCGTGAGCGCGGTGGATGCACCGGCGCTTGCTCCGACCGGCAGCCCCAGTTGTGCGGCAGTGCGCAGCACCACGCGGTACAGTGACTCGGAAGGGGTGGCGAGTGCTTGTGCGACACTTTCCTCGCAGACGGTGGCGCACTCTTCAGGCCAGTTTGTGGGCGCCGCAAGTGCGGCATGCTGCAAATGGCCGATGAAGAGGACGTCCAGGTCTCGCGCGTCCCAGGGCTGTGAGCGATCGTTGGCAAGCCGTATGGCCGGTGGCGCAAATGTCATGCCGCGCAGCCGCAGCTCTGGATAGATCGCAGGAATGTCGGTGAGATTGTCGCGGTCGGGGACGGCGGCATGCAGTCGTGCCGAATGCACTCCGGGCATGGGCTGGAACCAGGGCTGGTCAAGGAGCAAGGCCACGTAGTCCATGTCCAGGGAGTCGAACAGCGGCTCGCCCCCCGTGGATCCGTCCCATACGGTGATCCGAGACAGCCCCAGACCCCAGCAGCACAGGTCGATCACCGTGTCGCAGGGGCTCGTGGCCAGCGCGCGGTAAAGGGCATCGCGCTCCACTGCGCTGGCTTGGGCCCCGTCCGCAATGTCGAAGCGCAGCGTGTCGTGTCCGAGTTCATGCGCGGCTTCAGCGATACCGAGGTGAAAGTCGCTGTAAAACGAAGACGCGGCAGTCGACAGCGTGGTGTTGTAGGGCAGCAGGAAGCGCAAGGCTGGTATCGGTCAGGTGCCGGGGCGGATGAGGGATTTCATGCGTCGCAGCTCGGGGAAAGCCTTCGCACCGGCGGCCACGAGCAATATCGTGGCAATGCCGCCCGAGACCACCGCGAACACCGGTGTGGTGAGTGATGCAACCAGCCCCGACTCAAATGCGCCCAGTTCGTTCGAGGTGCTGATGAACACGCTATTGACGGAAGAAACCCGGCCACGCAGCGCGTCCGGGGTGTAGGACTGCACCACGGTCTGCCGCGTGACGACACTGATATTGTCCAGGGCCCCGATGGCAGCCAGCGCCAGCATGGACAGCCAGAAAGTCGTCGACAGTCCAAACACGACGGTGGCAATGCCGAAGCCCGCTACTGCCCAGAGAAACCTTGCGCCGGCATTCTTGGTTGGCGGCAGATGCCCTTGCGCGATCACCATCAGGCATGCGCCCGCCGGCGTGGCCGCCGCCAGCCAACCCAGGCCCGTCGGCCCAACCTGGAGGATGTCCTTGGCGTAGATCGGCAACAGCGCCGTGGCACCGCCAAACAGGACGGCCAGCAAATCCATCGAGATGACAGCCAGAATGACCTGTGTTTTCCAGACGTGCGCCACCCCCGCAAACAGGTCGCGCCAGGTGCGCTCGGAAGGCTTCGCAACCAAGGGTGCACGCTTGATGCGGGAGGCGAACAACAGGGCCAGCCCCAGTAGCCCGAGGCTCACCGCATACACGGCGGCCGCGCTATTGGCGCTGGCGATCAGCATGCCGGCCAGTGCCGGTCCGGCGACGGCGGCCAGCTGGAAAGCCCCCGAACTCCAGGTCATCGCGTTCTCGAGCATCGGAACGGGGACGACGCTAGGCAGGAGGGCCTGCCTCGAGGGGCGGTTGATGGTTTGCGCGGCGCTGCCTGCGGCGCAGGCAAGATAAAGCCATCCGACCGAGGCGCCTGAAAACCCGGCGTAGGCGAGAGAGGCGGCCGCCAGCACGGCGAGCGCCAGGCTCGCAATGATGATGTTGCGTCGGTCATGCCGGTCGGCGATCTGGCCGGCGGGCAGAAACAACACGATGACCGGCGCGATTTGCACCAGTCCGACCCAACCCAGCGCCATGGCTGAGCCCGTACGC
>CANJXQ010000167.1 GCA_947478805.1 Betaproteobacteria bacterium
ATGGGTCTTGTAGCGCTGGAACTCCTCGAAAGGGCTGAGCCACGGGTTTTCGTAGGCAAGCCCGACGACGAACCCAACGGCGACCTGATTGTTCTCCAGGTGATACAGGAACGACCCACCGTACGTGTCGGAAGACAGTGGCCATCCGGCCGTATGAATGACCAATCCCGGCTGATGCTTGGCCGGATCGATTTCCCATAACTCCTTCAGGCCGATGCCGTATACCTGCGGATCCGAACCTTCGCGAAGCTGAAACTTTTCCATCACTTGCTTGCCGAGGTGGCCCCTGCAACCCTCGGCGAAGAACGTGTACTTTGCGTGCAGCTCAACGCCCGGCTGAAATTGGCCGGTGTGCTCGCCGTCGCGACCCACACCCATGTTGCCGGTTGCAACTCCCTTGACGGAGCCCTTTTCGTCGTACAGCACTTCGGCGCCGGCGAATCCTGGGAAAATTTCTACGCCGAGCTCTTCGGCCTGCTGCCCAAGCCAGCGGCAAACATTGCCGAGGCTGACCACGAAATTGCCATGATTCTGGAAGCAGTCGGGCAGCAGTGCATTGGGGACGCGCCTGGCGCTGGATTCCCCCAGGAACAGGAATCGGTCTTCGCTGACAGGTGTGTTGAGGGGCGCGCCCTTTTCCTTCCAGTCGGGAAAGAGCTCGCCGATCCCTCGTGGATCCATCACTGCGCCTGACAGGATATGGGCGCCGATCTCCGAGCCTTTCTCGATCACACACACACCGAGCTCGGCATTGGCTGCTGCCGCCAGCTGTTTGAGCCTGATGGCAGCGGAAAGTCCTGCCGGCCCCCCGCCAATGATGACGACGTCGTATTCCATTACATCGCGCTGTACGGCTTCTGCCACTGGAGCTCCTTCGCGTCTGACTGTGTTCTTTAACCTGTCGCCTCGGGGCGTGTCAGGGCTATCCTGGGACTGATGCCCGGGTGCGCCCAGGAGGCCCTGGTTGGGGGCGACCACCTGTAATCGCCCCGCAACGCAGCATCATGATCAAGATCGGGACGAACACGGCCATTATAATGGTTCAGTGTCATGGCTCACCGAGCGCGCGCGAACGTGGGAGCCAATTTCAGAGGGGCAGGAGCGCTGCGCACTGCCCATGGAGAATCACCACCGATGGCAAGAATGCTTGTACATACGCACCGTATTCCCATCCGATGGGGCGACATGGATGCCATGGGGCACGTCAACAATACCCTTTATTTCCGCTACATGGAGGAGGCGCGCACGCATTGGTATGACAGCATGGGCATCAACGACAATGGCCCGGCATTGCCCCCCCACTGCGGGCCGGTTGTCATCAATGCCAGTTGCACCTTTCTCAAGCCCTTGCGGTATCCGGGGGATGTTGAGGTCAGGCTTTTCGTGGACGAACCTGGGCGTGCAAGCGTAATGACTCTCTACGAGCTGCGCCCCGTGCAGGACATCGATGTGGTGTATGCCGAGGGCAGTGCCAAGGCGGTGTGGATCGACATGAAGCTCGAGAAATCCATTCCGCTACCCTCGGTCGTCAAGGCATTGCTGGCGTAACGTGGAACGCGCACTCGCGGGTTTCCAAGGGGCAGGAAATTCGCGTGCCGTCGGTCGCTTCACAGGTGCAGCGCTAGGCGCGAGCCGGATTTTCCCCTAGCTTTCTCGCGATTTCCCTGTAGCGAGCGGAAATGGCCTCTTCGTCCGCGTGGTGTCCGTCCCGAATAATCCAGTTGCCCCCAACCATGACGTGGCGCACCAACTGCGTACCCGCGCACACGAGCAGGGTGTCGGCGATGCGATCTGCGCTGCGTCCAACCAGATTCACGTTGTTTGCGTCCAAGACGACCAAGTCCGCGCGCATGCCCGGTGCAACGCGTCCCATTTTCCGTCCAAGGGCCTGGGCACCGCCGGATGCCGCTTCACTCCACAGGTTTGTTCCCACCGAAGGTTTTGCCGGGGATGCGGCGATGTTGCGCCGGCGCAAGGTCAGGCGCTGTCCGTATTCGACCCAGCGCAATTCTTCGGCTGGATTGCGTGATACATGGCTGTCACCGCCGACAGCATAGAGGCCCCCCTTGTCCCGGTACTTCAAGAACGGAAATATGCCGTCGCCCAGGTTGCCTTCTGTCGTGGGGCACAGGCCGACAATTACGCCGCTGCCGGCCAATCGTTCGACTTCGGTCGATGTGACGTGCGTGCAGTGCACCAGGCACCATCGCTTGTCCAAGGGCATGTTGTTGAGCAGCCATTCCACCGGACGCTGATCGCTCCAGGTAAGGCAGTCATTGACTTCCTTGACCTGCTCCGCGACGTGCATGTGGATGGGGGCGTCCGCATCGATGCTGTCGAGGCCTGCGAGCAAGTCCCTGAGCATCGGGGGACTCACGGCGCGCAGGCTGTGCGGCGACACACCAATCCGGATATCCGGATTTCCCCGGGCCGCATCGTGCAGTTCCTTGACCATGCTCAGCAAGGCTTCGGTGCTGATGCGAAAGCGCTTCTGTGCGGGAAGCATGGCCTCTTCGCCGAAATTGCCATATGCATACAGCGAGGGCAGCAGCGTGATCGCCAGACCTGCAAGCTCCGCCCCACGCAAGTGTGCGAGACCCATTTCCGTGCGTCGCGGGTAGGGCTTGCCGTCCGGGGCGTTGTGCAGGTAGTGAAACTCGGCCACTGCGGTGTAGCCATGCTTCAGCATCTCCATGTACGTCTGCGTGGCGATGATCTGAGCCTGCTCGGGATTCAGTTGCTTCTGGAAGCCGTACATGGTTTCGCGCCAGGTCCAGAAACTGTCCTCGGGGGATCCCAGGTGTTCGCTCAGTCCCGCCATGGCGCGCTGAAACGCGTGCGAATGCACATTCGCCATGCCGGGGATCACCGGGCCACCGGCATCTTCGGCGTCACCACGGGATTGCCCTGCTTCTACGGAAACAATATCGCCGGCGTCGCTGATGCTGATTCGTACATCCCTGGCCCAGCCCTCGGCCAGCAGCGCCTCGGGCGCGTAAAGTGTTCTCATCGTGCCTTTTCCCCGTGCATCGCTGGGTCGCATTCTATGCCAATCATGCGGGCATCCGGATGCGCTGCTGCGGTTCCATTTTGAAGATGCGCTCGCCAGGCGACCAGGCCTTGGACTGACTGCTTCCGCTTGTCAAGAACGTTTCGTAGTCTGATGGAAAAAAATTACCTGACATGCGGGTGGGAGTCATTGAGCGCGCATTTCTTTTGCGGTAACATGGTCCATCCGATCCCCATGTAATTCGATGACAAAATATGTATTCGTATCGGGCGGCGTAGTTTCCTCACTGGGGAAGGGGATGGCCGCCGCCTCCCTGGCCGCCATCCTCGAGTCGCGCGGCATCAAAGTCACAATGCTGAAGCTCGATCCCTACATCAATGTCGATCCGGGGACGATGAGCCCGTTCCAGCACGGTGAAGTGTTCGTCACGGAAGACGGCGCCGAAACCGACCTCGACCTGGGACACTATGAGCGATTCCAGTCGGCCCGAATGCACAAGGCCAATAATTTCACGACTGGCCAGATATACGAATCCGTGATCAAGAAAGAGCGTCGTGGCGACTATCTCGGTCGCACGGTGCAGGTAATCCCGCACATCACCGATGAGATCAAGGCGTTCATCACGCGCGGCGCGGGCACTGCCGATGTGGCCATTGTCGAGATCGGCGGCACGGTGGGCGACATCGAGTCGCTGCCGTTTCTCGAAGCCATACGGCAGATGGGCATGGAACTGGGCCGCAACAACACCTGCTACATCCACCTGACCCTGGTGCCGTACATCAAGTCCGCCGGGGAAATCAAGACCAAGCCAACGCAGCACTCGGTCAAGGAACTGCGCGAAATCGGCATTCAGCCCGACGTGCTGCTGTGCCGGACCGATGGCCCGCTGCCGGAAGAAGAGCGCCGGAAGATCTCGCTCTTCACCAATGTGCAGGGCGAGGCAGTGATTTCCGTTTGGGATGTCGACTCCATCTACAAGATTCCAGGCATGCTGCACCAGCAGATGTTGGACGAGATCATTTGCCACAAGCTGGGTGTCCTGGCGCGGCCCGCGGACCTGAGTTCCTGGGACAAGCTGGTTTTCGCACTGGAGAATCCGCAGCACGAGGTGACCATCGCCATGGTCGGCAAGTATGTGGGGCTCACCGAGTCATACAAGTCGCTCATCGAGGCACTGACGCACGCGGGCATACATACACGCAGCAAGGTGAACATAAAGTACATAGAAGCGGAAACCATCGACCGGGATGGGACCGGCATCCTTGCAGATGTCGACGCGGTCTTGGTGCCCGGTGGTTTCGGCAAGCGGGGCGTTGAAGGCAAGATCAAGGCGATCCAGTTTGCCCGCGAGAATGGGGTTCCCTACTTGGGAATCTGCCTTGGAATGCAGCTTGCGGTCATCGAATATGCGCGGAATATTTGCGGCCTGGGCGGTGCAAATTCGACGGAATTTGATCCTGATACGCCGCACCCGGTAATTGCATTGATCACTGAATGGCAGGATCGCGACGGCAAGGTCGAGCATCGCACCGAAAAGTCCAACATGGGTGGAACCATGCGATTGGGGGCTCAGCCTGCGCGCCTGGAACCGGGCAGCGTGTCCCGCAAGATCTACGGTACTGACGTCATCAATGAACGTCACCGTCATCGCTACGAAGTCAATAACCAATACATCGATCGGCTGAAGGAAAAGGGGCTGCGCGTGTCCGGGCTGACCCAGGCAGAAGAGCTATGCGAGATGGTAGAGCTGCCCGGTCAT
The DNA here is from genome assembly GCA_947478805.1 of Betaproteobacteria bacterium. Lineage (GTDB taxonomy): Bacteria > Pseudomonadota > Gammaproteobacteria > Burkholderiales > SG8-39 > CAIYPG01. The sequence goes on from CANJXQ010000167.1 coordinate 4,770, forward strand.
CCGTGGTTTATTGGTTGCCAGTTTCACCCGGAATTCACTTCCTCGCCGCGCGCCAGCCACCCCCTGTTCAAGGCATTCGTGGAAGCCGCATTGACGCGACAGGCCGATCGCTCAAAAACCGCGATCGCCGCGTGATGGCTGGCGATTGTGTCGGCGGTTTTGGTCGTGTGTTCGTCGAGCGCGTTTCAAGTCCGATTGATTGCGTATCCTCGGCGGCCGGCTTCGCCCGGTCGCGGTGAGCGGACATGAGGCTGTGCGGGTTTGAGGTTGGCCTCCAGCACCCGCTTTTCCTGATTGCTGGTCCCTGCGTCATCGAGTCTCGCGAATCGGCCATTGAGACGGCAGGCCGTCTCAAGGAGATCGCCGCTCATTGCGGCGTCCCTTTTATCTACAAATCGTCTTTCGACAAGGCCAACCGCAGTTCGGGAAAGACTTATCGCGGACCGGGAATCGACGCAGGTTTGAAGATCCTGGGCGAAGTCAAACGACAACTCGGTGTTCACGTTCTGACTGACGTGCACGATGTCGATGAAATCAAGGCGGCTGCCTCGGTCGTGGACGTCCTGCAAACACCTGCGTTCCTGTGCCGGCAGACCGATTTCATTCGAGCAGTGGCGACTGCCGGCCGCCCAGTCAATATCAAGAAGGGGCAGTTCCTTGCGCCGGGGGACATGAAGAATGTCGTGGACAAGGCGCGCGAGGCGGCGACCGCCAGTGGCGCCGTGAACACCATCATGGTGTGCGAGCGTGGCGTGTCCTTTGGATACAACAATCTCGTGTCGGATATGCGCTCGCTTGCGATCATGCGTGAAACGGGTTGCCCGGTGGTGTTCGATGCAACGCATTCCGTGCAATTGCCCGGAGGGCAGGGGACTGCCTCGGGGGGGCAGCGGGAATTCGTGCCGGTGCTGGCGCGGGCCGCGGTGGCCAGCGGCGTGGCAGGCTTGTTCATGGAGACGCATCCTCACCCGGACAAAGCGCTTTCCGACGGGCCCAATGCCTGGCCACTGGATCGGATGCAGGACTTGCTAGGGACCCTGAAGGAACTCGATGCATTGGTCAAGCGCCGTGGATTTGACGAACAGAAATTGTCGGCCGCTGGCCGCTAGAAAAACAGTTATCAACAAGGGGCAGTCATGAGCTCAATCGTAGATGTGGTGGCAAGGGAAATACTCGATTCGCGCGGCAATCCGACCGTGGAGGCGGATGTACTGATCGAGTCTGGCGTCATGGGCCGTGCCGCGGTGCCGTCGGGAGCATCCACGGGCAGTCGCGAGGCGCTTGAACTGCGCGACAAGGATGTCACGCGCTACGGCGGCAAGGGAGTCCTGCAGGCCGTGGAGAACATCAACACCGAAATTTCAGAGGCCATCATGGGCCTCGATGCGACCGACCAGAGCTTCATCGACAGGACCCTGATCGACCTCGATGGCACTGAAGCCAAGGGCCGCCTTGGCGCCAACGCCTTGCTCGCCGTATCGATGGCCGTGGCCAAGGCGGCAGCCGAGGAGTCAGGCCTGCCTCTGTACCGGTATTTCGGGGGATCCGGCGCCATGCAGATGCCAGTGCCCATGATGAACGTCATCAATGGCGGCGCACACGCCAACAACAGCCTGGACATGCAGGAGTTCATGATCGTGCCCGTGGGCGCGCCTTCGTTTCGCGATGCCTTGCGCTGCGGCGCAGAAGTGTTCCAGTCGCTGAAAAAGCTTTTGGAGAGCAAGGGGCTGTCGACCACCGTCGGCGATGAAGGGGGGTTCGCACCGAACCTTCCCAATCACGAGGCGGCCATCCAGTACATTCTGGAGGCGATCGACAAGGCCGGCTACCAGCCGGGCGCGGATGTGGTGTTGGCGCTCGATTGCGCGAGTTCGGAGTTCTTCAAAGACGGGCGCTACATCCTTGAGGGCGAAGGCCTGCAGTTGAGCGCCGGCGAATTTGCCGACTTCCTGGCGAGCTGGACCGACAAGTACCCCATCATTTCCATCGAAGACGGCATGGCAGAATCGGATTGGGAAGGCTGGCGCGGCCTGACCGAGCGGCTGGGTCGGCGCGTGCAGCTTGTGGGTGATGATTTGTTCGTCACCAATACCAAGATCCTGCGTGAAGGCATCCAGTTGGGCATTGCCAACTCGATCCTGATCAAGGTCAACCAGATCGGCACGCTGACCGAAACCTTCTCCGCGATCGAAATGGCAAAGCGGGCGGGCTACACGGCGGTCATTTCGCACCGATCGGGTGAAACGGAGGACACGACCATCTCCGACATTGCCGTCGGCACCAACGCACTGCAGATCAAGACCGGATCCTTGTCGCGTTCGGACCGCGTTGCCAAGTACAACCAACTGCTTCGCATTGAAGAGGACCTCGGCGACGGCACGACGTATCCAGGTCGCGAGGCGTTCTACCAGCTGCGGGGCTAGCAGCTCAAGGGGAACGCCGGACGCTCATGCGCTATCTCACCGCAGCCCTGGCTGTCCTGATACTCCTGCTTCAGTATCCTTTGTGGCTTGGCAAGGGAGGGTGGTTGCGGGTCTGGGACCTGGACCGGCAGGTCGCCCAGCACAAAGAGCAGAACGAAAAGCTCAAGCGTCGCAATAACGCATTGGACGCCGAGGTTCGCGATCTCAAGCAGGGCTTTGAGGCGGTGGAAGAACGAGCGCGCTACGAGCTCGGAATGGTCCGTTCCGACGAAATCTTCTTTCAAGTGATCCCGCCTGTGCCCGGTGGTTCGCCTGCGGCCGCATCGCAATTGCCGGGAGCTACGGTGTCAGCAAAACCCGCGCCGGCTTCGAAGTCTGGCGCCGCCCCCGCTGGGACCGGGGTTAATCCAAGTGTCGATATAAAAAAGTCCCATTAATCCCCGATAGTCGGGCATCTTCAAAAAAAATTTTACTTAATTGACCTTACATCCAGTCGGAGAAAATTCATGCTCAAGGGACGCACAGCGGTTATCACCGGATCGACCAGCGGCATCGGACTGGCAATCGCCCAGGCGCTGGCCGGACAGGGTGCGAATGTGCTCCTGAACGGATTCGGCGATGCCGGGGAGATCGAGAAGGTCCGAGCCACCATGGCGGAAACCTTTGGGGTGAAGGTAATGTATTCCCCGGCCGACATGACCAAGCCGGCAGAAATTCGCGACATGATGCAGTTGGCCGAGCAGAAACTGGGGGGCGTGGACATCCTGGTCAACAATGCGGGCATCCAGTTCGTGTCCCCGGTCGCGGAGTTTCCCGAGGACAAATGGGACCAGATCATTGCCATCAACATGTCATCTGCTTTTCACACGTCCAAGGCGGCGATCCCGATGATGAAAGGCAAGG
>CANJXQ010000168.1 GCA_947478805.1 Betaproteobacteria bacterium
ACATGCTCCCAGCCGTGCTGCTTCAGGATGCCGACATAGGCCTTGCTGTTCTCGTCGTCCTGCAGCAGGGTGGCCCGCTCGATGGTGCTGGAGAACGTTTCCGGCGCACGCAGGCAGCCTTCCACATCGGCGTACTTGCTGACCACGTAGATATTCTTGTCCGGAACCTTGTACACCGGGCATTGGGCGTGCATGGCCCGGTAGAACGCGTACGGGCTGCTCTGCACCTCGGGATCGAAAAGACTGAACTTTTCAATCGGTTCGGCCTCCCCGGCCGGCGCTGTCACGGCGTTCTTGCTGGCGATCATCCCGTTTCCCCCTGCTGAATTTGGATCGATTGGGCCCGCTTGCCCGTGCTCAACCACGCGCGCATGCCGACGCCAAGCACGAGGCGCCGGAGGTTAGCACGAGCCATCGACGCGCGTCGGCCCGCATTGTGGAAAGGCATCCTGGTAGCCGCACCACGCGCCAGCACAAACCGGTTCTGGCTGACCGGATAGAATCGCACTGCACCGGACAAGCCGCCATGCCGGGCACGCAGCGCAGCCCCCCCCAGAAATCTCAACCATCTTCCCAGGGAATCCTGCACATGAACGCCAGAACCGAATTCGTCGCCCCACCCTACGTTGCCAACATGCAGCGCGTAGACAGCTACGCGGACATCGACGAGATCCTCCGATCGGAAGACTTCATGCAGGGCTCGCACCGCGAGAGCGGCGTTTTCTTCAATGGCAGCCTGCTGCTGATCGAAGGCCACGAGCACATGCAACGTCGGCAGCTGTTTTCTTCGCTGGTATCGCGCACTGCCATGCACTACTACGAGACCGGCGCGCTGGTCCCTGTCATCGACAAGGTGATGCAGGAACTGCGCGATGAAGGCCGCGGCAAGGATGGGCTGGTCCACGTGGACCTGATCCCCCTGATCCGCTCCATGTTGTACCGCATCACCGCGCTCGTGACCGGCGTCGACAACGTCGATACCCCGCAGAAGACCGAGCGCTTTCGCGACCTGGTCGACAAGCTGGGGGTGGCGGTTACGGTGGAATGGTCTACGGGTGACCACGAGCAGGTCATCCGGGATGGCCTGGAGATCCGGCGCCAGTTGATCGAGGAGTTCCTGCTGCCGTCGCTTGAGCGCCGCCGCGCGCTCGTGGCCCAATTCAAGGACGGCAAGATGGCCAAGGACGCGCTGCCGACCGACCTGCTCACCATGCTCACGCTGCACGGCGACGACAAGCGCCCGGGGGACGAGGACTATGTGTGGCGCGAGTGCGCGCTGTTCCTCGTGGCATCGACGCAGACCACGACACACACGCTGCCGCACGTGATCGTGCACCTGACCGATTGGTGCAAATCGCATCCGGAGGATGCGCCCAAGCGCACCGACCCGACGTTCCTGCGTATGGCGGCCATGGAGTCCCTGCGCCTGCACCAGCCGGCACCCACCCTGCTGCGCATTGCGCTGAAGGACGTGACGCTCGCCAGCGGCCGCAAGATCGCCAAGGAGGAGCGCGTTGCGTTGTTCTTCGTGCCCGCCAACCGTGAAACCGCGGTGTTCGGCCCGGATGCGGCGGAGTTCAATCCATATCGCGTGGCGCCACCGCGCCTGAGCCCCTGGGGCCTCACTTTCGGCGGCGGCGTTCACACCTGCATCGGCCGGCCCCTCGTGACCGGCATGTTCAATCGTCCCGACGACAAGTCGGGCACCGAGGGCACCATGATCCGCATCCTGCGCACCATGTACGAAGCCGGCGCGGAGATGGATCCGGCCGCGCCGCCCAAGCGCGTGGCCGCGAGTTATCACGATGCCTATGAGAGCTTCCCTTTGATCCTGCGCAGCCTGTAAGGAGGCAATATGTCCAGTTCACCCAGCACGCCGCGCAAGGCCTTTCGCGTGGTCATCGACGAGAACATGTGCCAGGGCATCGGCTATTGCGAGCGCACCTGTCCGAGCGTATTCACCGTCGACAAGGAGCGGCTCATGGCCGTGGTGAAAATCCCGGTGGTGGACGATCCGGCCCTGCTCGAGCAGGTGGAACTCGCCGAACAAACCTGCCCCACCCGCGCCATCGCGCTGATTCCGGTCGACGAAAGCTGATGCCGGTGCCAAGGGCGGGGACCCATCGCCCTGCACCGACCTCGCGCCAGCCCAATTGAACTCCGAGTCCCTCGACTGGCGTCGCAACCTCCACGTCCTGTCCGTCGCCAACCTGCTGTGCAGCGTGGGTTTCTCCGCCGCCTGGCCGTTCCTGCCGCTGGTCATTCGCGGCCTGGGCGTGAACGAGAATCTCGAAGCCTGGGTCGGCCACATGCTGCTGCCGTTCTACGTGATCGGCTTCTTCGTATCACCCATCTGGGGCGGCATCGCCGATCACTATGGGCGAAAGCCCATGGTGCTTCGCGCCATGCTGGGCATGGGCACCATGATGCTCATCCTGCCCTTTGCAACAACGCCACTGTGGTTTGCGGCGCTGTTCATGCTGGTGGCGCTCTTCAATGGCTTCAACCCCGCAGTGATGACGCTGCTCGCGGGCACCACTCCGGCTGCCAGCATGGGCCGGGCCATGTCGTTTGCCCAGACCGGCACCCTGGTCGGGCAGACGCTGGGTCCGGCGCTTGGCGCGTTGCTCGCGGCAACGCTCACCCATCACCACTGGATCTTCTGGATGAGCGGCGGCCTGCTGCTCACGGGCGGATCGCTGGTTGCCGCGCTGGTGCGCGAAAAGCACCAGGCGCCCGCCGGCGCCTGGCGATTGCAATGGATGGGCAGCCTGCGCGCGCTGCTCGCGGCCCCCGGAATGCGCCTGCTGTATCTGTTGTGCTTCGTGTTCAGCATGCTGTGGCACGGCAGCATCCCGATCATCACCATCTTCACGCTGCAGCTGATCGAAGCCAATCCGGGGTCCGCCGGCGGCTATTCAGAAGGCATCTGGGTGGGGGCCATGGCGGTGGGCCTGGCCATCTCCAGCATCATTGCGCTCACGCTCGGTGGCAGGCTGCTGGACCGGTACGGTGCGGCACGCGTGCTGGTCTACACCACCGCTGCTGCTGCAATCACCCACGTGCCCTTGCTCGTGCTCGATACACCGCTGGCGCTGGTGCTATCGCGCGTCGCATTCGGCCTGAGCGTCGCCATGATGCAGCCGGCCCTGTTTCGCGCCATCAAGGACGTCGCACCGGCCGGCATGGACGGTCGGGCGATCTCCTACGCGTCTTCTTTCCAGATGATCGGCATGGGCCTGGCGCCCTTTCTGGCCGGCATCATCGGTCCGATCTTCGGGCTGCGCGCCTACTTCGCGCTCACGATCGTGCTCACCCTGATCGGGCTCACCGTCTGGATGCGCGAACAACACCGCATGAAAGCCCGATGAAACACCGAGGATCCGCCATGCCAAGGGAATTGCGCTGAGCGCCACGCCACCGCTCGCCCCGTCACGCCCGGCCGCGGGAAAACGCCCGTCGCCTCGCGACTATGCCCTGGGCATCACCTTTGGCGTGCTGATGTCGGCTTTCGGCGCCGTCTACACGGCCAGCGCGCGCTATGGCGTGCTGCACGGGCTGACGCCCTACGACCTGACCGCCATTCGTTACGGCGTCGCGGCCATGCTGTTCATCCCGGTGACGGCGCGCATGGGGTTCGCACGCATGGGGACCCTCGGCTGGCGACGCGCCTTGATCCTTGCTGCCGTCGCCGGCCCTGCCTTCAGCCTGTTGCTGTTCACCGGCCTGCGCTTTGCGCCGCTGGCGCACGGTGCCGTCATTACCCCGGCCACGATCGCCCTCACCGGACTCATCATGGCCGCGCTCCTGTTTCGCGACCACCCCGACCGTAATCGCTGGATTGGCATCGGATTGATCGTCGCGGGGCTGGCCGCACTGGGTGGCGACGGCTTGCTCCACGGCTCGGGCTGGCAGATGGTTGCGGGCGACCTGATGTTCGTCGCTGCCGGCATTGCGTGGGCGAGTTTCGGCACCCTGCTGCGGCAGTGGCGCGCCCATCCGGTGAACGCCTCGGCTGCAATCGCAACCCTGTCCGCATTCGCCTTCATTCCCCTCTACCTCGCCTTTGCCGATCTCGGAGGATGGGAGCGCGCCAGCGTAAGCCACCTCATCCTGCAAGTCCTCATCCAGGGCGTCTTGGCAGGCGCAGTGAGCCTGTTCCTGTTCGCCAAGACGGTGCAACTCCTCGGACCGGCAATCGCGGCGCTGTTCGGCGCCCTGGTGCCCGCACTGTCCGTGCTCACCGCCATACCGATCCTGGGAGAGTTTCCCAATGCGCTGCAATGGGTCGGGCTGGTCGTCATCAGCGTCGGCCTGGCACTGTCCCTTGTCCGGCCTTCCACTCGCCTCAAGCGCTGACGCGGCCTGGACGGTTTGTTGCGCAACTGCGATCGCTCCAGATAACCCTGCATGCAGCATGGAAGAATGTGGGCACGGTTCCCAGTATCATCAGGCACGCACCATATCGAATCCCTGCGAATGAACCGACGCGCATGAACGACCCCGTATCCAGACATCTGCTGGCACCGCGAACTCCCTTGGGCGAGCTCACGTTCGACAACAGTTTCGTGCGCGACCTGCCGGGCGATCCCGAACAACGCAACGTGCCGCGCGCGGTGCGCAATGCCTGCTACACGCGCGTCAGCCCGACACCGGTGGCTGCCCCGACCCTGCTGGCATGGTCGGAAGCCACCGCGGCGATGCTTGGCATTGCCAATCCCGCATCGCCCACCGGATTGGAGGCGGCAGTGCTGGGCGGCAATCGCGTCCTCGACGGCATGCAACCCTACGCCGCGCGTTACGGCGGCCACCAGTTCGGCCACTGGGCCGGCCAGCTCGGCGATGGTCGCGCCATGACGCTGGCCGAAGTCATCGGCCCGGACGGGGCGCGCCGCGAACTCCAGCTGAAGGGGGCCGGCAGGACGCCATACTCGCGCACTGCGGATGGTCGCGCGGTGCTGCGCTCCTCGGTGCGCGAATTCCTTTGCAGCGAGGCCATGCACTTCCTCGGCGTGCCCACGACGCGCGCCCTGAGCCTGGTCGGCACGGGCGACGCCGTGGTGCGCGACATGTTCTACGACGGCAACCCGCAGGCCGAGCCGGGCGCGGTGGTCTGTCGCGTCGCCCCATCATTCGTTCGTTTCGGCAATTTCGAGATCCTCGCCGCCCAGGACGAACCGCACCTGTCCAAGCGACTGGCCGACTACGTCATCGCACAGCATTTTTCACATCTGCTCCAGGAGCATCCGGATCCGACCGAGCGCTATGCCGCGTGGTTCGAGATCATCTGCCGTCGCACGGCAGTGCTGGTTTCCGAATGGATGCGCGTCGGATTCGTGCATGGCGTCATGAACACGGACAACATGTCCATCCTCGGCCTGACCATCGACTACGGCCCCTACGGCTGGCTCGAAGGCTACGACCTCGGCTGGACGCCCAATACCACCGATGCCGAGGGGCGCCGTTATTGTTATGGCAACCAGCCGGGCATCGCGCAATGGAACCTGGTGCGTCTCGCCAACGCCCTGCTGCCCTTGTGCAGCGACACCGCCGCGCTCGAACGCGGCCTGGCTGCATTCGCCAATACCTTCGAGGCCGCCTCGGACCAGATGCTGAGGAACAAGCTCGGGCTCGCCACCCTCGATCTCGACGGGGACGATGCGCTGGTCAGCGACCTGTTCGCGCTCTTGCAGGCCACCGAAACCGATATGACGCTGTTTTTCCGCAACCTTGCGCGGATTCCGAACGATGCGCCCGACAAGGCGATTGACGCGGCGCCCCTGCGCGTTGCCTTCTACGATGAGGCCGCGTTGCGTGGCGGCCACGGCGGAAAACTGGCGGACTGGCTGCGTCGATACGCGGCGCGCGTGCGAGCGGAAGCGCGTCCCGAAACAGAGCGCATCACCCAGATGAACCAGGCCAACCCGAAGTATGTGCTGCGCAATTACATCGCGCAGCAGGCGATCGACGCGCTGGCCCAGGGCGACGCCAGCGTCATCGAGCGCCTGATGGCCGTTCTCAAGCATCCCTACGACGAGCTGCCGCAGCATGAAGACCTTGCCGCGCGCCGTCCGGAATGGGCGCGCCACAAGGCGGGTTGTTCAGCGCTCTCCTGCAGCTCCTGAACATGGACACGCTCACTCCCCTGGCTAACGACATCGCGCGCCTGCTCAAGGAGCGCCGCGAGACCGTCGCCGTAGCCGAAACCTCATCCGGCGGGCTGATCAGCGCCGCACTGCTGTCGGTGCCCGGCGCCTCCGCCTATTTCATGGGCGGTGCCGTCCCTTATACAAAGCAGGCGCGGCGCAGCGTCATGGCCATACCGGACGACGCCATGCGCGGCATTCGTTCGGCGAGCGAACCCTATGCACTGCTCCTCGCGCGCACCGCGCGCGACAACCTGGGCGCCGTGTGGGGACTGTCCGAAACCGGCGCGGCAGGCCCCACCGGCAACCCGTATGGCGACGCCGCGGGACACACCTGCATCGCCGTGGCGGGACTCCTCGAGAAAGCGATCACCCTCGAGACGCACAGCTCGGATCGAGCCGCGAACATGCGCGCCTTCGCCAGCGCTTCGTTGCAACTGTTGCTGGACTGCCTGTCGGACCGGCCGCGCCGCTGATCCGAAGGGACGAAAGCGGTCGTTTCAATGCGCGAATGCGGAGCCGCCCCTGACCGCCGCCGCCGGTGATTGGGAGTACCATTCCCGGCGTCCACTACAGGAGTCACAGCGATGAATATTGAAGTCAGAACACTGGCCGAATTGCTCTATGTCGACATGGTCGGCCGCATCATGTTCCCTACCGGCGCAGCATCGACCGCCGCGAAGCCCAACCCCGAAAACATTGCCAAGATGTGCATCAAGCTGGCGGAAACCTTCGAGAAGGTCAAAAAGCAGAGCGACATCGATGCCATCCCCACCGCCACGAAATTCGAAGTCGACATGAGCGACATTGCGGGTTGGGACAAGAAATAGCTGCCGTTCAGCCGATTCGAGGGGCATCTCGTGTATAATTCGCACAAGGTTAGCGTTTCGCGTTCTTCCGGTTAGCGTTCCAGCCCTTTCGTGGTCCAGCAGTTTTGCGGTTGAGTTGTTTCCCCGCATCCCCCGAATTTCCCAATAGCAGTCGTCTATCTGCCTGAACCGGTTTGGCATGTGCGTAGCACGGGCCCGGGCCGATATCAGGAGATCATCATTACTACCAGTACCCCGCATCACGAGGGTTCTACACCCTCGGCTACATCCCCCGTGCGCGTTGAAAACGCCGCTGGAAACACCGTTGGAAACGCAACGACGGGCTTCAATGCCCTGGGTCTCGCGCCCGAGTTGTTGCGCGCCGTCGCCGAACAAGGCTACACGGAACCAACCCCCATCCAGGCGCAGGCCATCCCGCCGATCCTTGCAGGCCGCGACCTGCTCGGCGCGGCACAAACCGGCACCGGCAAGACCGCCGGCTTTACGCTGCCCATGCTGCAACGACTGTCTGCAAAGACAGCCGATCGCAATCCGCGGCGCCCCGTGCGGGCACTGGTGCTCGTGCCCACCCGGGAACTCGCAGCCCAGGTACAGGACAGCATCCGCACCTATGGCAAACACCTGCGTCTGACCTCGACCACCATTTACGGCGGCGTCGGCTTTCATCCGCAGGTGCAGGCGCTGCGCCGCGGCGTCGACATCGTCGTCGCCACGCCGGGCCGGCTGCTCGACCACATCCAGCAGCGCACGCTCGACCTGCGCAACATCGAAATCCTGGTGCTCGACGAAGCCGATCGCATGCTCGACATGGGTTTCATCCACGACATCCGCAAGATCCATGCGCTGCTCCCGAAGGAGCGCCACACGTTGCTGTTCTCGGCGACCTTCTCCGAGGAAATCCGCGTGCTGTCCGCGCAGTTCCTGCGCGACCCAGTCACGGTCGAGGTGGCGCGCCGCAATGCGCCCATCGAGCTCGTCACCCAGGTCGTTCATTTCGTGGACAAGGACAAGAAGCGCGAATTGCTTGCGCACCTGGTGAAGTCCAACGACTGGCGCCAGGTGCTGGTGTTCTGCAAGACCAAGCACGGCGCCGACCGCCTGGCC
>CANJXQ010000169.1 GCA_947478805.1 Betaproteobacteria bacterium
CTATGGCGACCTAGTCGAGATGGGCGTTGTCGATCCGACCAAGGTAACCCGCACCGCGCTGCAGAACGCAGCATCGGTGGCCGGCCTGATCCTCACCACCGACTGTGGCGTTGCCGAGCTGGTCGATGACGAGAAGAAGGGTGGCGGCATGCCCGACATGGGCGGCATGGGTGGTGGCATGGGTGGAATGGGCGGCATGGGCATGTAGTAGTTGTTGTCCTGCAGCTAACCGGAAGCGCCCCGTACTTCGGGGCGTTTTCTTTTGTGGCGATGCCGCCGGCGTCAGGCGCCGTTGCGCTGCGGCGTTTGCCCGCGAGTCCAATGGGCGCGATACAGCCAAGCGGTGCCGAAAAGTCCGACCGCCACCATCCCGAACACCGGGGCAATGCCGATCGCTGAACTGAGGGCGCCGGCCACGAGTGGCATGGAGCCCTGCGATCCATTGGCGATCAGGGTTCGCAGCGCCATCGCCTCACCTGTCTCGTGCGAAGGTGCGCGCTCGTAGATGAGCGCGCTCATCATGGGGCTGGAAGCGCCTTGCCCGATGCCGATGAGGGCGCCTGCGACGGCCATCCACAGGAATTCGTGAGCCATCGCCATGCCTGCAAAGCCGGCGCCGCTGAGCGCCAGGCCCGCCAGGATCAGCTGCCAGGGCGTGAAGTGCCGCAGCAACGGCGTCAGGCTGCCGCGCGTGAAAAACAGCAACAGGCCGGCGGTGCCGGCAATCAACCCGATCTTCGATGCGCTGAATCCCAGGCGGGTGCCGAGGATCGGCAAGAGGAAGCCGAAGGCCATCCATCCCGACTCGAACACGGCGCCGCAGATCCACAATGGCTTGAGCCTGGGCGCGCGCAGCAATCCCAGCGTGCCGCTGCGCACCGATGCTTCGCCCGTCGGGCGTTCGGGCCGCGCGCGCGTCCCCGGCGACCATGGCAGCATGTCCATCCAGACCATTGCAAAGGAGCAAACGGGTATCAGCGTGAACAGCAGGAAGGTGCCGGCAAAACCAACGTGGTCGATGGCGAATCCGGCGATGACCGGCGCGGCGAGAATGGAGATCGAGAAGCCGAAGCCCATCAACCCGAAAGCCTGGGCGCGCTCGCTCGGCGCAGCCAGGTCCCCGGCCAGGCGCTGGAAGGCGATGATCATGGTGTTGTGCGCGAGGCCAGCCAGGATGACGATCACGAACAGCATCGGCAGGTCGCGCCAGAACACGCCAAGCGACACTGCCACCGCGAGCAAGGCGGTGCTCAGGAGCAGCGGCTTCTTGGTGCCGCTGCGATCGATGGCGCGGCCTGCCGGCACGGATGCGAATGCCCCGACGCCCGCGAACAGCGCCGCCAGCAGGCCCACCATGGCTGGCGACGCGCCGGACTGCGCGGCGCAAAGGAAGACCGTGAAGCGGGATGCAGTGGCGCCGGTGCTCGACAGCGACACCAGCGTGACCATCTTGTAAAGGATGTTCATGCGGTCAGAGGGACGCGCTTACACGCAATGCCCGGCCTTGCCCCATCTTGTTATCGCGCTGCGACAGGTGCCGGCGAGGAAGTGGCGGGCCTCGCGCCGATCTGCTTCTCCCAGACGGTGAGACCCGGGTACCCGTAATCGAGCTTTTGCACTTCCTCGAACACCGCGGCGTTCAGTTCGCGATCACCCTCGATGCGGCAACGCGCGATCTTGTCGCGATAGACGATGCGGTCCTTGTCGAACGCCATCTTTGCGTCCACCGGCGTGCTGTAGCTGTTCTTGCTGTCGATGAAATCCTTTATGCCCGAGATTCTCTCCTTGAGGCGTTGCCGCAACACGTCGATGGCGCGTTCGTCCAGCGAGTCGCTGGCGCGGGCGAGGCGATACATGCCGACCATTCTCTGCGGCGGCGCTGTCATCTGATAGCCGATGCCCGGCAGGATGTTGGACTTGCTGCCCGGCTTCTTGTCCCGATAATCGAAGTAGATGTCGCCGACCGGGTTGACTGTAGTGCGCAGGAAATATTCGTACGCCTCGCCATCTTCGGCCTGTGGTTTGCCGAGGGGCAGAAAATAGGCGCTTCGGTCGGTATACACATAGAGTCCCCGCTCGCCTGAGCGCTCGCCGGGGATGACGGCGAAGTGCTCATTGATGGCCACGCCGATGTTGCGTGCGCAGGCCATGTAGTGGGTCATCAAGGGCGGGTCGGCGCGCGCGGATGAAGCGCAGACGAGCGCGAGAAGCAGGAGCGTTGCGCGGAGTGGGGTGGTGAATCGCGGCGGGCAGTTCCCCGCGGGTCGCCTGCAAGCAGGTTCCCTGAATGTTTGCTCGTCGAGACGTGTCAGTCGACTCGCGTCACCCAATTCGATCCTCCGGGCATTGGATTTTTTATCCAATTTATGGATCGTATAGTACTTTAAAATTAATTACTTGTGGGTGTTTTTTAAGGTGATATATCGCGTTGGGTGCGCCGATCTTGGCGGTGTGCGCCGGAGCAGGTCAGCGCCGGCTGATGCGTCCTTGCGACATGCGCTGGCTGAGGGACAGCATGGCCAGGCAGAGAACGAAAACCCCGATACCGACCCAGCCCAGGCTCACATAGCCAAAGGCTTCGATCATGCGCGCGCCGATCACCGTGCCGATTGCCGCACCGCCGAAGGATGCCGTGTTGTTGAAGGAAATCGAGGCTGACGCCAGTGACGGATTCAGCGCGATCAGGCGCACCGGCAGGGCGCTGGGAATGGGCATGTTGCCCAGGCCCCAGAGCACCATGGCGAGCAATGTCAGCGGGTAGGATCCGCGCCCGAGCGACCAGGCGAGAAGGGCCGCCATCATCAAGCTGACTGCGATGAAAATCATGCGCACCGGCCCCAGCCAGTCGGCGATGCGCGAGGTGATGAAACTGCCGACGATGCCGCTGATGCCGTAGACGGCCAGCATGATCGCGGTCGTGGATGCGCCGCCGCCGAGGGACTCCCGGAGGGAGGGCGCGATGTAGGCAAACACGGTGAACTGCGCGAGGCTCTGCAACAGGCCCACGCCGATGGTGGTGACGATGGCCAGGTCTCGGGCGACATCGAACATCGAGGCGGCACGCAAAGGCGCCTGCGCAATCTTCGCCGGCAATGCCCGCCATACCCAGGCGCCGACCGCGAGCGAAATGAGCCCGATGATGACCAGCGTGGCTCGCCAGCCGATGATTTCGCCCAGCCAGGTGCCCACCGGCAGGCCGACGCTGTTGGCCACGCCGTATCCGACGAAGACCAGCGCCAGCATGCGTCCGCCCTGGTTGGCCGGCGCCAGCACCACCGCCGTCGCCGCGGTCTGCGGCATGAAGCAGGCCGCGCCAAGACCGGTGAGCGCACGTGCCACGAGCAGCATGGCGAAGGAATCGGATGCGGCGGCGAGGAAGTGGCTCGCCGCCGTGATGACCGCACCCCAGATGAGCAGCGTGCGCCGGGAGAACGCGCTGGTGGTGAGCGCGAGCGTCGGGGACGCAAGGGCCAGCATCAGCGGGGCTGCCGCGACGAGTTGTCCGGCGACCGTCACCGGCAATCCGAGGTCCTGGGCCATTTCGACCAGCATGCCGGTGACGACCAGCATGCTGGTGGCCATGACGAAGCTGCCGGAGCCCAGGGCGCCGATCTGGCTGCGTGTCAGCATGACGGGTGGGTTCTGATCAGGCGTTCCTTGGATTGAATGCACGGCGCGTGCTGGCCCAGTGTAACGCGAGGGCGAGGACGAATACGGCGGATGCGCCCCAGCTGAGGCTCTCGTAGCCGAAGCTCGCAAGGAGTCCGCTGCCGATCATGGTGCCCATGGCGCTGCCCGCGTAAGTGCCCGAGGTGTTGACTGCCAGCGACACGGTTGCAAGCTTCATGTCGAGGCCCACCAGCCGCACCTGCTGCCCGCTGGCAGCAGGAAAGGATCCCACGCCCCAGATCGCCATCGCGACGATGGCGATGACTGCGGAATGGCGTGCGAATGGCCACAGCAGCATCGCAATGAGCATGGCGATGATCGCGTAGGCGGTAGTGCGCACCGGACCGATCCGATCGGCAATGCGCGAGGTGAGCGCATTGCCGAGGATGCCCCCGACGCCAAGGGCAGCGAACAGCATGCCGATCAGCGTCGGCGACGCCCCCAGCGATTCGCGCGCCGAGGGGGCAATGAAGGAATAGAGCACGAACTGCGCGCCCACCTGCAGCGCCGTGACGATGATGGTGGCGACCATGGCCGGATGACGCATGAGCTCGCCCCAGGCGCTGCGCTCGAGGCGCGCGACGGGCAATCCCGTGGGAATGACGCTGCGCAGCCACAGCGCGATGACGAGCGACACCAGGCCCACGACGGCAACCGTGCCGCGCCATCCGATGCCTGCAGCAAGCCAGGTCGAGAGCGGCAGGCCGACGGTGTGGGCGGCGGCAAAGCCGATGAAGATCAGGGACACCACGCGCCCCCGCTGCGAGGCCGGGACGAGTTGCATGGCGGTGGCGGCCGCCTGCGGGCTGAAGACGGCGGTGCCGAGGCCCGTCAGCCCGCGCGCAATGACGAGCAGGGTGATCGAACCGGAAATGGCGGCGAGCAAATGGCTGGCAGCCCCGATCAGCATGGCCCCGACCAGCAGCGACCTGCGGCTGAAGTGGCTGGTGCTCATGGCGAGGATCGGGGCGCCGAGCGCGAGCACCAGCGGTGCCACTGCCAGCAGCGGGCCCAGGGCGGCGACGGGCAGGTGCAGATCGTCCGAGAGTTCATTGGCCATGCCGGTGAGCATCAGCATGCCCATGGTGGTCATCAGGTTGCCGGCGAGCAGCGCGGCGATGCGCGGGTCCATCACCTCGGGCGATCTGCTTGCGTCAAGGCAGTGCCGGCCACGCCGATGATTGCGGGGGATTGATCAATCGCCAAGTGCCACGCCCTCGCGACGCGGATCGGCGCCGCCTGCGAGTGCGGATCCGCGCGCTTCGCGTGTCACGGCGATGGCATGCACGCCGCTGGTCTGTTCACCGACGCGCACACGATGACCCATGGCATCCAGCCGAGGCGCGAGGGCCTCGAGCGCCGTTCCCGCCTCCAGCTCTGTGGTCCGGTTGCGGCTGCCCATGTTGGGCAGGGCGGCGGCGGCCTGCACGTCCAGTCCCCAGTCGATCAGGCCGACGAGGTTCTTGGCGACATAGTTGATGATCGCCGGGCCTCCGGGTGCGCCGAGCACCCAGCGCAGGCGCGCGGAAGGCGCCTTGTCGCTGAATGCCGGCACCGGGCCCGAGCGCTCGAACACCAGCGTGGGTGCCATGCTGCTGCGAGGCCGCTTGCCCGGCTCGACGCGATTGGCCGCCGGCACGCCATCGACTGCGGGCAGGAGCGAGAAGTCGGTGAGCTGATTGTTGAGCAGGAAGCCGCGCACCATGATGCGACTGCCGAAGGCGGACTCGATGGAGGCGGTGAGTGCGACGGCATTGCCTGAGGCATCGACCACCGAGAGGTGAGTGGTGGCGGGCAGGGCGGTGGTATGGTCCTCGCCGCGCAGTGCAAGCCCGGCAATGGCGCCGTGCGTGGCGGTGCCCATGCTTTTATCGGGCTGGATCAACGCGCTGCGCCTGGCAAGGTAGCGCCGGTCGAGCAGTTGCCGCACCGGCTGGTCGACATAGTCCGGGTCGGCAAGGTAGTGGTCGCGGTCGGCGTAGGCCAGGCGCCCCGCCTCGGCAAATGCATGCACGGCTTCCCGCGAATTGGGTGGGTACTGTTTCATCGGCAGCCGATCCAGCAGGCCCAGCAGCGCGGCAACACCGACCGCCCCCGATGAGGGTGGCGGCATCCCGCAGACGGCGTAGGCGCGATAGGCGCCGCACACGGGCGTGCGGCGCTTCGGGATGTAGGCCGCAAGGTCGAACTCGGTCATGTCGCCGGGGATGGCGGCACCCTGAACGGCGTCGCTGATGGCGGCAGCCACTTCACCGCGATAGAAGGCCTCCGGCCCTTCATTGGCGATGCGCTCGAGCACGGTGGCGAGCTCCGGATTGGCCAGGCGCTCGCCGGTGCGTCTTGGCGATCCGTCCTCGTGAAAGAAATAACTGCGTGCGCTGGGGCTCCTGGATAGCAATCGGTCTTGCGCGATCAGTGTAGCGAGGCGCGGCGAGATATCGAAGCCCTCGCGCGCCAGGCGAATGGCGGGTGCGAGCAACTGTGCCCACCCGGGCCCGCTCCGTGCGACTCCTTTTGCAGCTCCCTTTGCCATTCCCGCATGCGCACCATGTGCCAGGTAGGCGGCGTGCAGCATCGCCACCAGTCCCGGCGTTCCCACGGACAGGCCCGAGCCGATGGCCTCGCCAAAGGGGCGTGGCCTGCCGTCGGGACGCAGGAAGCGATCGGCCTGCGCGGCATATGGCGCCGTCTCGCGCCCGTCCCATGCGACGAGTGCACGCGACTTGCGTTCGAAATAAACGAGAAAGCCGCCGCCGCCGATGCCCGAGGATTGCGGTTCCACCACATTGAGCACGAAGGCGGCGGCAATGGAGGCGTCGACGGCATTGCCTCCGGCCCGCAGCACTTCGCGTCCAGCCTCGGCCGCCAAAGGGTGAGCTGCAACGATCATGTGCCTGCGCGCCGTGACCAGCGCTTTTTCCTTGCGTTCGCTGGCCGCTTCAGGCGGCGCCTCCTGCGCCGCGCTGCCTGCAGCAAGGAAAAACGGGGTGAGGGTGGCCGCAACGAGGCCGAGGGCTGCGGCGATGCGCCGCAGGCGGATCAGTGCCATCGAATGCGGCGCGGAATGCCTGCTCAGTGCTGGAGAATCTTCGACAGGAACTGCACCGCGCGCTCGGATCGCGGCTTGCCGAAGAATTCTTCCTTGGTGGCGTCCTCGACGATCTCGCCGCGGTCCATGAAGATGACGCGGTTGGCCACCTTGCGCGCAAAGCCCATTTCGTGGGTCACGCACATCATGGTCATGCCCTCCTGCGCGAGCTGCACCATCACGTCGAGCACCTCGTTGACCATCTCCGGGTCGAGCGCGGAGGTGGGTTCGTCGAACAGCATGCACAAGGGGTCCATGGCCAGCGCGCGGGCAATGGCGACGCGCTGTTGCTGGCCGCCGGAGAGCTGGCCGGGGAATTTCGCCGCCTGCTCCTTGAGGCCCACGCGCTCGAGCAGCTTCATGCCCTTGTCGCGCGCCTCCGATTCCTTGCGCCCCAGCACGCGCGTCTGCGCAAGGGTGAGATTCTCGGTGATGGACAGGTGCGGGAAGAGCTCGAAATTCTGGAACACCATGCCCACGCGCGCGCGCAGCTTCGGCAGGTCGGTGCCTGCGGCGCCCACCGACACGCCGTCGACGACGATCTCGCCCTCCTGGAAGGGCTCCAGCGCATTGACGCACTTGATCAGCGTGGATTTTCCTGAGCCCGACGGCCCGCATACCACCACCACCTCGCCCTTCTTCACGCTGGTGGTGCAATGGGTGAGGACCTGGAACGCCCCATACCATTTCGAGACATTTTTGATATCGATCATGTGCGCGACCTTGAGGGATGGACTCGGCGAAAGCGATTATCGAATGATGGCGATCTTCGCCTGCAGTTTCTTGACCGCAGACGAGAGCGAGAAACAGATGATGAAGTACACCACGGCAGCAAGCAGGTAGGCCTCCACCGGGCGGTTGAAGTTCTTTCCAGCAACCTCGAACCCCTTGAGCATGTCGTAGGCTCCGATGGCATACACCAGCGAGGTGTCCTGGAACAGGATGATGGTCTGGGTGAACAGCACCGGCAGCATGTTGCGGAAGGCCTGCGGCAGCACGATGAGGCGCATCGACTGGCCGTAGGTGAGCCCCAGTGCATAGCCCGCGTTGACCTGCCCGCGCGACACCGACTGGATGCCGGCGCGCATGATCTCCGAATAGTAGGCCGCCTCGAACACCGTGAAAGTGATGATGGCCGACAGTTCTGCGCCGATCGGCTTGCCCACCAGGAACGGGATGAGGAGAAAGAACCACAGGATCACCATCACCAGCGGGATGGAGCGCATGGTGTTGACGTAGGTCGCCGCCGGCCATGCCAGCCATTGGCGCCCCGACAGCCGCA
>CANJXQ010000170.1 GCA_947478805.1 Betaproteobacteria bacterium
CGAAGTTGGTTTTCATCGGAGATCACACGGCGCACGGGCAGCACTTCATCCCGGTAATGCTTGGCCACATCAAATGATGTGCGATAGGCCGAATAACTCTCGCGCAAGTGCGAGCCCGCCGCGCGCACCGTGGCCTCCAGTTGATTGGCCGCCGCGAGCGTGCGGGCATTCCACGCATCGCGCTGCATGCCGCCCCAGTCGAAAATTGGTAAGCGAACCGCCACCTCGAATCCGCGCGGTTCGGTTCGGGTTCCTGCTGCGTTGTCAAATACCGTATTGCGCCGCGCGGTCAGTTCGATGTCGGTGAAGCTGGTGATGATGTTCAAGCCTTGTGCCTTGCCCGCGCCAGCCAGTGCGCTTTGCGCCAAACGAATGTCCAGACGACCATTCGTCGCCAATGCGCCTACCGTATTTGGTTCGAGCGGCGCTTTGGGCAAATCGGGCAGACGTTCGGGCAGTTGGAGTTGTTGCCCCTGCGCCTCATCAAGCCCCAGCAAACGAATCAGTTCCTCCCGGCTCGCGGTCGCTTGGTGTTGGGCAGTCGCCAGGCGGGTAGCGGCATCGGCATAGAAAGATTGCTCACGGGCACGACTGATGCGGTTGAAGTTGCCTACCGACTGCATGCGCCGCGCGAGTTCGGCACCTGCCTCGGCGCTTTCAAACACCTGTCGCGCGTAGCTCAGGGCCTGCTGAGCCGCCACAGCACGCACCCAGGCTTGGCGTACCTGCGTCACGCGATCCACCACCTCAGCGGAAAGACGCAACTGCGCCTGCTCGATGCGGCGCTCGGCGATGCCCGTGCGGGCGGGCAAGGTCAAGAGGTCCAGCAGGCCAAACGAGAGCGAGCGCGCCAGCTCCAGCTCGTCGCCAACCACCATGCGCTCAAAACTGAAGATAGGGTTGGCAATCCGGCCGACCTGCGCGGCATCGGCGGATTCCGCCCAACCTTGCGCCAGCAAGGCTTGCAAGGCGTGGCTATTGGCCAACGCGAGTTGCACCGCTTCTTTCTGTCCAAGGGGCTTCGCCAGCAATTGGGCTGCGAGTTGAGCGCGTTGCTCACGTTCCTGATTGTTTTGGGCCAGGCTCAATTGCCCGTCAGTGAAGCCGGTGGTCTCAGCATTGACGCGGCTCACGTTCTGCTCAAGGCTGACGCTGGCGCAGCCAGACAAGGCCCCAATTGCCACCACGGTCACCGCCAGCTTGGCGCGGCGGGATGAGAGCAAACGCTTCATTGCTTGCCTCCTTGATGGTGACCTGCGTGCGGATTGGCGGCCGGTGGCGTATCGGGTGCTGCCTGCTCTGTTGCAGCCTCTTTGGCGTAGGCGCGCCAGCCGCCAATGCGACCAACGCGGTCGTTGGCTTCGCGCCAGGACTGCACCGCCTGATCGGTGTAGCCCTGATAGGTGGCCAAGGCTGATGTGTACTGCAACTTGGTCGGCAATGAATGGGCCTGATTTTTCTCGGCAGGCGCAGCCAGCGCAGCACCCGCAGCCAGCAGGCTGAGCCACGGCAACAGGCTTCTGAACAGGGATACAGGGTTGGGCATCACCGCAGGCTCCTTTCAATGTATGGGTAATTGAAGGGAGTTTGGACCTTCACCCCTGTCGGGAAGGTGAGTCGAAGATGACATTTCTGTCATCTTTCCGCCATAAAGTCGAATTTCTGTCAGACTCACGGACAGTTATAGATGGAGCAGCCCCGTGAAGATACTGATCGTTGAAGACGAACCGAAAACCGGTGAATACCTGCGCCAAGGTCTGAATGAAGCCGGTTTTGTCGCCGATTTGGCGGCCAATGGCAGTGACGGGCTGCACCTGGCCTTGCATGGCGAATACGACCTAGTGATCCTAGACGTGATGCTGCCGGAACTGGATGGCTGGCAGGTGCTGGCTTCGCTGCGGCGGCGCGGGCTGGAAATGCCGGTGCTGTTTCTGACCGCCCGCGATCAGGTGGAAGACCGTGTGAAGGGGCTGGAGTTGGGGGCCGACGATTACCTGGTCAAGCCGTTTTCATTCGCCGAGCTTTTGGCCCGCGTGCGCACCATCCTGCGGCGTGGACGAGGCGGCGGACTGGACAGCAACGTCCTGCGCGTGGCCGATCTGGAACTTGACTTGCTGCGCCGCCGTGTCACGCGGGGCGGCAAGCGCATTGACCTGACGGCCAAGGAGTTCGGTTTGCTGGAATTGCTGATGCGCCGTCAAGGGGAAGTCTTGCCGCGTTCATTGATTGCCTCGCAGGTGTGGGACATGAATTTCGATTCCGACACCAACGTCATTGAAGTAGCCATGCGCCGACTGCGGTTGAAAGTTGACGATGGACAGTCAGTCAAACTGATCCAGACCGTGCGGGGCATGGGTTATGTGCTGGAAGCAGCGCAGGAACCTTGAATGTTGAGCCGCCTATCGCTTCCCCGTTTATCGCTGACCCGCCGCCTGACGTTCTTCTTCACGTTGGTGGCCGCCAGCATCGTGCTGGGCCTGGGCGGGCTGTTCATGACCGCAGCGGATCGACATTTCATCGATCTGGATCGCAGCGTGCTGCAAGACAAGCAACACCTCATCGATGACATTCTGGCCAGCGCCAATTCTGCCGAGGACCTGCGTTGGCGACTCTCCGAAGCGCTCAATCATCATCACGGGCTGTTCGCACGGGTGAGCACTCCGACAGGCCAGGCCCTGTTTCAGACCGAGGGCTTTCCGGCACAGGATCGCTGGCTGCTTCCCGAGCTGGAAACGCTCCTTCATGCCTTGACGGGGGGGCAGCACGGACAGCGGCAATACCGCACCCAGCAGTTCCGTGCTCAGGCGCAATACGCGCCCGAGGCCCCACTGGTGATCACCCTGGCCATGGATACGACTCACCATCGGCATTTTCTGGATGATCTGCTGCGTACCTTTGCGGCGTATGCCCTGGCCGCCATTCTGGTCAGCGGGCTGCTCGGATGGGCCGCCGTTTACTACGGTCTGGCCCCCCTGCGCGCGATCAGGGCGCATGCGGCCGCCGTGACCGCGCAACGCTTGCAGGCGTGCATGCCGGTGCAGGCCGTCCCTGCGGAAATGGCCGATCTGGCTCAGACACTCAATCAGATGCTGGGGCGACTGCAGGATGACTTTCGTCGCTTGTCGGAGTTTGCTTCGGATTTGGCCCATGAGTTGCGCACCCCGATCAGCAACATGCTGACGCAGACCCAGGTGACCCTGGCGACCCCGCGCGAGAACGCAGCTTACCGTGACATCCTGGCCTCCAACGCGGAAGAATTGCAGCGCCTGGCCCGCATGGTGGCCGACATGCTGTTTCTGGCTAAAACCGAACGGGGTGTGGATCTGCCGCACAAGGAACGCTTCATGGCGGCCGATGAAGCCCAGGCTTTGCTCGACTTCTACGAGGCGGTGGCAGACGACAAAAACATCCGCCTCACGGTGCAGGGCAACGGTAGCATCGAGGGGGATCGCCTGATGTTCCGCCGCGCGTTGAGCAACCTGCTTTCGAATGCGCTACGCCATGCCCCGGCAGGTAGCCACGTGCGGATCACGGTGGCTGAGCGGCCAGCCGGCACCGAGGTTACTGTGGAGAACACTGGCGAAGACATCGATCCCCAGGTGCTACCGCGACTGTTTGACCGCTTCTACCGCGCCGACTCCGCGCGCGCTCATCCGACCTCCGATGGCGCTGGGCTCGGCTTGGCCATCACCAAGGCGATTGTCGAAGCTCATGGTGGGCGCGCCAGTGTGAAGTCTGCGCAAGGCGTCACGTGTTTTTCCCTGGTTTTTCCACACTCGGGCGAATGAAGTTCTTCACATATTTTTGGATTGACTGTTGAGAAGAAGCCAAGCAGCCTCGGCCTCTCTGCGAGCAACCAGCCCTGGCAAGACTCGGCCTCCTCCGTAAACCCAGCGCCGCAGCTCCGTGCTGGCGGCGGCCCAGTCCCTCTGGTTCGCCCGACGCCGCAGCGTCGACGTTTGCAGCCGCCCTGCGCCGAGGTTGAACGTGAAGTCGACGATCGCCGCCAGTCTCCCCTCTGGCTCGGTGGCCAGAACCGGGCAGAAGCGCAGCGTCGCTTCGAGCGCAGTCGCCAGGTCCCGCGCCAAGTACGCTTCCCCCTCTCCCTCCGAGATCGGCGGATGCTTCGGATCGCAGAGATGGCCGTAGCCAATCGTCCAGTAGCCTGCCGGGCAGACGTAGGGATGCGCCCGGCCAGGATCGTTCTTCGGCACGCGGTGAAAGCCCTCGAAGCGCTTGGCCAGATCAATGGCCGCTTGTGGAACCGCGATCACGGCCGTACCCGGTCGAACACACGCCCCAGGAACCAGAAGTTCAACACCCCAGCCCAGAGCGCTTGGTCGGCCTCCGTCCAGGCATGCAAGATGGCCGTCCCCCAACCAGCGCCAGCGGTCACGGCTGCTGCGAACGCTGCCGTCTTTGCAGCGCAGTACAACGCCATAAACCAGTAGGTGATCATCGGCCGAACGCTGACCGACAGGGCATCAGCCCAGCCAACGCCCGATTTTTGGCCCTGTGCTGCCACAGCATCACGCAAGGCCTCGACAGCGCCCACGTTCCAGGCCGCATCGGAGGCAGCGCCGATCTCGGCCATGCGCTGAGCGCCACGCAGCTTCTCGAACTCCAGCGCCTTGTCCTGCATCGCCAGTTCATGGCCACGTTCCCCCTTGCGATCCAGCCACTTCAAAATCTCGGGTGCTAGACGGAAGGCCCCGCCAAGGAGGCCGCCAAGCAAGGTCTCAATCATTGGGGACCTCCCATCAGCTTGAGCTTGATGGCAGCACCAACCAGAAGCGCGGCCAAGATGCCTGTGGTGACGACCTTGATGGTCGTTTGCCACGCGGTATGGCGGGCATCGCGCCAGGCTTCAAGCAGATCACGCAACTCTCGAATGTCACGCGCGGCGTGGCCGTTTTCGAGGCCGAGGTGCGACAGGCAACGCTCCGCTCCACGTTCGGCTGCGCGGTCGAGCAATTCGTCGAAGTCCTCTTTGCGCAAGAGGAGCATGTTCTCGACGAGTACGGCTTTCTCGGGATCAATCATCGTGGTCTCCAAAATGAAAAAGCCCGCGCTGGCGCGAACCAGGCGGGCAGGACGGGGGATGGGTTCGGTCAGGCGGCGGCGACCTGAACAGGGAACGATTTCGAAACCCGAGGCGGCGGCGCCACCCTCGTCATGTCACCGTTGCTTTCGACAAAGTCGAGGTCGATGACATCCACTGAGTTGATGCCGTCGTGCCGGATGCCGTCGGCCGTGATTCGAGTGAGGATCAGGCCCTGCGTCTGGTAGTAGATCGCGCCCGCTAACACCGCCAGGTTGTGCGTGAAGGCGTTGTCGCAGGCACTCGTCCAGAACTGCCCTTCAAGAAAAAGGCAGGCTCCCTTGCAAAGTTGCACCACCGGGCAGCGCGGGCATTCGCTGCGAGTGCTGAAGTGATAGGCGGTGTCGAGCCGGATCTCGTCGAACTGCTCGACGTGGCCCACCTTGTGGTTGGTCAGCGCGCTCATATTCTGGCAGGTGGTGACATTGCCCTTCATGTCGACCGCGATCGAATCTTCACGATCCATCCCGCACTTCTGGCCCAATGACGCCAGCGGCCGGCGCTCAGCCTGCGCGCGCAGGAACTCATCCACCTTGTCGCGCAGGGTGCCCACAGCCATGGCGGAACCGGTGGCCAATTCCCAAAACAGCCGGTGCCGGTAGCGCGCGTGGTCGTGTCCACCCAAGGACAACGCCAAACCTGATGTGTCGTAGGGCAGCATGATCTCCTCGGTGGCGAGCACGACCGCCTGCACCGGCAGATCGAGCCGGTCGGCGAAGAACATGCGCACCGCCTTGAGCGAGTCGTTGTGCCGATGGAGCACCGTGTTGAAGCTCATGCGATTGATCGGCATCCGGCGCGACACCCACCGCTTGATGTTACTGAGCGTCTCCTGATCGTCGAGCGGATCCGGCCCGCGGTGCGCCTGCGCCGGCCCGTCGTGCGACAAGCCGATCCCGATGTCCAGGGCCTCGACCCAGGCGAGCTTCTCGTCATCGAGGAGGGACCCATTGGTGACGATCGACAACTCCGCTGCGGGATAGCGGGCGTGCACCGCCTCGCCCAGCGGTTTGAGCAGCTTCCAGTACACAAACGGCTCACCGCCCCAGAACTCGATCTTGACGCCCGAGCCGCGACCGTCGGTGCCGCCCGCAAACCACCCCTGCAACTGATCCATGAAGGGTCCGACGTCGCTCGGGTGGCCATCGAGGTCATGCGGCTGGTGCGCCTGAGAGCAGTACTGGCAGGCGTAGTTGCACTTGAGCCCGAGTTGGAGCTTCAGGTGCCGGATATCGCGCGACTTGCCGCCGGGGTTAGTCGGGTGATGTACATGCCAGAACGGCTGCCAATTCCGGTCCTGACGCGGGAAGACCGCCGGCAGAGCCAATGGCTCGCCGGTGTCCGTCCAGACCAGCGATGAGTCCGTCGGGTCATACAGGGCATCCCGTTGGAAGCCGTTGCGCCCATTCAATGTTAGGGTGAACTTCATGGCTGGACCTCTTCGTCGAACAATTCCGGACAGGCCAGACGGCAGGCCTCCTGCGGCGTCTGGTGGGCGAGCTTGGCGATGTGATACGTGTGGCGGCTGCGGATCCGTTCGCCGTCTGAGACGCTCACGGTGAACACCACCGTGTTGTCGGTCGATTCCACGATTTCGATCGTGCGTTGCATGGGACTCCCTCAGAACCGCATCGGCCGATGCAG
This sequence comes from Betaproteobacteria bacterium, assembly GCA_947478805.1. Lineage (GTDB taxonomy): Bacteria > Pseudomonadota > Gammaproteobacteria > Burkholderiales > SG8-39 > CAIYPG01. The sequence goes on from CANJXQ010000170.1 coordinate 6,746, forward strand.
TTCGGCGTAGGTATTCGTGATGACGTTGAAATTGACAACGATGCAGACCCGGTCGCCGTCGAAACGGAACGGGTTGGTCTCGTGCCAGAGATAGCCCGGGGTCAGCAAGGTCAGCCCAACGCGTGGCTGAATTGAGTGAACCTTCTCCCAGTACGGGAAGGTGGGTACTGGCCGAGGGTCTAGGAGCAGAAGCGCGTGCGGACCGTTGCGAGGCGTCGAGCCGGCTTCCTGGTCCACGCCGTGTCCGACCGCGAGGTAATGCACCAGAACAAAGTCCACTCCCTGGTGGTAGTGTGGAAGCGTCCGGTCGCCCTTTCGCTGCACATTGCCGAAGCACCGCCCTGAGAGTTGCACATCGCGTGCCTCACGCAGGCCGAGCGCGTTTCCAAGGTATTCCCGTGCGGACAGGCAGGCCACCCGCTCGAACGACCTCAGTGCCTCGCGCTCGGGGTGAGCATCAGCTTCGTCGAACAGGTTGTAGTGAGAAGTAGCGTAGAAGCCCTTGTCCTTCATGAAGGCGTGAAAGTCAGGGGCGCGCTTGGCGAGGTCGCCACGCTCGGCATCCTTGCGTTTGAGCACCGCGATCAGGGCCTCGCGGATCGCTTCCGGAAGATCGATCTGCTGCTGTGCCACCGGGGTAGCCCACATCTGGGCGATGACCATGGGCTGGGTCACGGTGTCACCTTGAAGTGGAGATCGATGAGCCCGGTGTAGCTGTAGAAGCCAGCCTTGACCCGGAAATGCTCGCCGTCCGACAGTCCCAGCGCGCCGACACGTAACTGCGCCAGGCCTGACGTACACCCCACACGCTGCTGGGGCAGATAGCCACCAGTGGCCTCGAGATGCAGGGTGGTGTCCTGGTTGATGCGTTGGCCCGAGCTGTCGACCATCTCCAGACCAACGGTTACCCATCCATCCGGGGCGATCGGAATGACGCCGGTCTGTCCGTCGGCACGACGCAGCGTCGGCAGTGCTGCCGCCATATCGCCGAGGTACTCAAAGTCGGCATGCGGTTGCCACGACTCTGCGTTTGAGTAGAAACCCAGACCCTGGTTGAACTTGAGGGTCATCGAGCACTCTGTGAACGGCACCGAGGCGAAGGGTTGGTAAACGAACAAGCATGCCGGCGCACCGATTTGTCGCGCGGCTCGCAAGGGATGCATCTTGGTGGAATGCTCATAGGCGAGCGCATTGAATCCCGGGCGAGCGTAGCCGTCGTAGTCGACACCGATTACCCAGACAGCGGCGTCCTTGCGCTCGACGGAACCGA
>CANJXQ010000171.1 GCA_947478805.1 Betaproteobacteria bacterium
GCGCAGTCGGTCGCCATGCGCGGTTCGGGCTCTGGCCTTGCCGGCTATCGCTACATCGCGGGTACCAGCACCCTCACACCAAGCGTCGACGCAAACAACGCGGCGCCCTACCACCAGTATCGAATCATCGTCGACCATACGGACGGGACTCACGCATGGGCTTCGGTAGAGCGCGATACCAGCGGAGGCGGAACTGCCTATACGACGCTTGTCGGTCCTCTGGATCTCCTGAATCCGGGCTACAGCCAGAATGCAATTCCGGCTTATCTGAGCCTGTCCTTTACCGGGTCCACGGGTGGCGCGACCAACGTCCACGAAATCGACAATCTGAGCGTGTGCACTGTCCGGGGCCTCGGGGCACCGACGCTTCACCACATCGAGATCGAGCATGGGGGCACTGGCTGTACGTCCGACCCTGCCGACGTGACCATCAGGGCCTGCGCGAACGCCGATTGCTCATCGCTTTACGCGGGCAGCGTGACGGTCGACCTGACCAACATCGCAGGCGCCACCTGGTCTGCTGATCCGGTCACGTTCAGCGGCGGCCAGTCAACCGTGACATTGTCCAAGGTCACGACAGGCGCTGTGACGCTGGGGGCAACGGCCACTTCGCCCACGGCGGCGAACGCCACCCGCTGTTTCGACGGCACGACGGAAACCTGCACCTTGATGTTCAACGTCTGCACCTTTGATGTCATCGAGGTGGGTGCCGCGGCCGGCACACCCATCTTCACCAAGCTGGCCAATACGGCTTTCAACCTGGACGTATTCCGCATGGGCGCCAATAATCAGACCGCCACCGCGGTGGATCTGGTCAATGCGAGCAGCGGTACCTGCAGCACTTACCCGGTCCTCGCAAGCACCAGCAGCACTGTCCCATCGAGCTTCAGCGGGGGAACCACGCGCAAGACCTTTGGCTTCAACTACACCAACGCTGCTCCCAACGTCCAGGTGCGCGTTACCTCGGCCGGCCCCACGTATTCGTGCTCCACGGACAATTTTGCCATCCGCCCGCACTCATTCAATGTGACGAGCAGCGCGACGCAGGCAGGCAGCAGCGGGGCGCCGGTGTTTCGGGCAGGAACGGATGGTTTTTCTGTGACCGCCGCTGCCGTCCATGGAGCGACCACGACCACCGGCTATACCGGCATTCCCAAGATCAATTCCAGCCTGGTTACCACCAGCCTGGCAAATCTCGGAACCCTTGCTTCAGTTCCGTTTCCGGCGCCGACCGCGGGCGTCTCCACCGCCAGCGGGCTCACCTATTCCGAGGTGGGGAACTTCAGCCTGTCACAGTACGCAGTCTATGACGATACTTTCGCGGACGTCGATTCCCTCAAGGGCGAGTGCACGCCCGGATTCAGCAATACGCTGGATGCCAATGGCAAGTATTCCTGCCAGTTCGGTTCTGCTGCCGTCGGGCCGTTCGGTCGATTTGTACCCGATCATTTCACCGTGGTGGGAAGCATCGCGAACGCCTGCGCGGCGGGAACCTTCACCTACATGGATCAGTCGTTCACGTTCTCAACGGCCAATATCGTCGAGGCACGGAACGGTGCCAACGGCGTGACTGCCAATTACGCCGGCGCCTGGGGCCTGGGTGCGGTCAGCCTGGGCGCGGAAAACGCGGACAACGGGACCAACCTGTCGGCGCGGCTTTTTCACGCAGGCGGCGCCTGGGCATCCGGCATATTTGCACTGGCAGGCACCAGCGCACTCTTCTCGCGTCCCGCCACGAACCCCGACGGGCCCTTCCAGTCGCTCGATATCGGTGTCACCGTAAGCGACAGCGACGTGAGCACATTGCCCGGCGTGAGCGGCGCCGACATGAACCCCGGCGTTGCTGGCGGCAGCAGCTTTACTTTCAGGAAGTTTCCTGGAGGCCCGTTGCGCATGCGCTTCGGCCGTTTGCACCTGTCAAACGCGATTGGATCGGGTTTGCTCGCTTTGCCCGTGCGAATTGAAACGCAATACTGGAATGGCACCTCGTTCATCACCAACACCGACGATGATTGCACCACGCTGGCCGTAGGCAACATCAAGCTAATGTCCCCGCCGGCAGGCGTAAGCGCCACCGTCGGCGGGGCATTCAGTGCGGGTGTGGGCTCGCTGATCCTGTCCAAACCCACCTCACAGGCAAAGGTGGCGGTCGACCTGTGCGCGGACCTGGGCGCAGATCCGGTTGGAGGCACGGTGTGCACCGCCACCTCGGCGAATTTGCCATTCCTGCAGGGGCTGAGGCCCCCGGGGACTGGTTACAACAACGATCCTGGCTCGCGTGCAACCTTCGGGGTGTACAAAGGCGCGAATGAGTTCATCTATATGCGCGAGATGTATTGACTGACAATTCGAAACAGGCATGAAGTCAACTCTTCCAGCGAGCATGGCGGGGTCGTGACGAAAACGCGAATTCGCACGGCCCCGACGCCAGGCGACGCGAAGGGGGGAGCCCCTCAATTGGGAAATGAGATCTCAGTTTGCCTCGTGGATTTTCCCATGAGCCAGAATATCGACGATTGAGCGCTCGTCTTCGATATCGAAAATGTCGTCACTCACGCGATCATCGCATGTGTCCTTGGCATTGGCCCGCAGGGCGGCATGTTCGGCCTTGCGCCAGGCGGCCGGAACGGTTGAAGAATCCGATCGCTGCTTTGTATGGTGTCTCATGACTGGCTCTCCTTGGAATGGTTGGTTCGCACGATCAAGCATGTGCGCCAATTTGGCAGCGATATGTACGAAGGCGCACATATCGGGGGATATTTTCGACGGCGGCGAAGGCCTCGGACCGGGGTGCTTTGGACTTGAAGCTGGCCGTTGTATTCTGGCCAAATGAACTCGCCCAGGCACGCCACGCCAAGCCACGCCATTTCAACACGCGCGCCAACCGGCAAAGCCATCGAGGATCGTGTCGGGCCCGCCAGGCTGCGGAAAGCGGACTAGGATGCGCGTCCTCCCGACAACACTCTTCTATGGCTGGCGCATCGTCATCGCGGGCGGACTCATCAATGCCCTGATGTGGGGCTTCCTGCACCAGTCCTTCGGGGCCTATTTCGCCGTTCTCTCCGAGGAGCGCGGCTGGAGCAAGACCGCGCTGTCCGGCGCCGCCGCCATACAGCCCCTGGAGGGCGCCATTCTCGGCCCGATCCTCGGCTGGCTGCTGGGACGTTTCGGACCGAAGAGCCTGATTCGGGCCGGCGTGATCATGTTCGGCGCCGGCTTCATGCTGCTCAGCCAGATCGAGACGCTGCCCCAGGTGTACGGAGCCTTCGTGCTGATCGCGCTGGGCGCCGGTCTCTGCGGGTACATGCCGATCACGGTGGTGCTCGTCAACTGGTTCGAGAAGAGCCGCACGCGGGCATTGTCGGCAGTTACGCTCGGGGGCACCCTTGGTGGGGTCCTCGTGCCGGTGCTGGCCTGGTCGATGCAGGCCTATGGCTGGCGGGCGACGGCATTTGCGTCGGGACTGATCACCATCCTCCTGGCATGGCCGCTGACGGGGATCATTCGAAACCGCCCGGAGGACCTCGGAGAGACGGTGGATGGCCTGCCGCCAGTTCCCGCGAAGGCCGGGGGTGCCGCGGCGACGCCATCACACCAGCAGGGGCACACGGCGCGCGAGGCGGTGCGCACCGGCGCCTTCTGGTGGATCTCGATCGGGCACGGCTTCGCGCTGCTCGCCGTCATGGCCGTCAACGTGCACGCGATCACGCACATGAAGGAGAGCCTCGGGTACGAGATCGCGGAGGCGGCGATCTACTTCTCCGTGATGCTGGTGTTCCAGTTCCTGGGCACCGTCCTGGGCATGGTGATCGGCGACCGTTACGACAAGCGGCACATGGCAACGGCCTGCATGCTGGTGCACATGGTGGCGCTGCTGCTGCTGGCCTACGCCACCGGGCCCGTCATGCTGGTCGCCTTCGGGGTGTTGCACGGCACCGCGTGGGGCCTGCGCGGCCCGCTGATGGCGGCCATGCGCGCCGACTATTTCGGCCGGCGCGACATCGGCATGATCATCGGCCTGTCGGCCCTGATCTACGTCTCGGGACAGATTGGCGGCCCGCTGGTGGCGGGCGTCTTCGCCGACCTGACCGGAAATTACCGCATGGCATTCACCTTGATCGCAGTGCTGACGGGCGCGGCGTCGCTGTTTTTCGTGGTGCTGAAGCGTTCCCCGGTGGACCGCCACGCCTCCGCCCGTTAGCGGCCGCGGCCTGTCCGACGGGGCGCTCGCCGGGCCCCGGCAAGCTCGGGCCCTCAGGCGTAGACTGGATCCGGGTTTTCCGATTGATCATCTGGGTGAGGAGGTCCGGAAGATGAAGAAACGCCTCGGTTGCCGTGTCGCTGCTTTGGTCGTCATGATGGCGGGGGCATTTGCAAGCGCCTTCGCGCAATACCCGTCGAAGCCGATCAGGATCGTCGTGCCGTTCCCGCCAGGGGGTGCCGCAGACAACACGACGCGCATCGTCAGCCAGCCGCTCGCCCAGGTGTTCAGTCAACCCGTCATCGTGGAGAACCGGGCGGGCGCCGATGGCGCGATTGCAGCAGACGTGGTGATCAAGTCCCCTGCCGACGGCTATACGCTGTTTTTCGGCACCAACACGGCGCTGGTCGCAGTGCCCGTATTGCGCAAGACCCCGCCCTATGACGCGCGCGAGGCGTTCACGCCCATCGGGCTTGTGGGGCGCTTCCTCTTTTTCGTGTTCATCAACCCATCCGTGCCGGCCAAGACGGTTCCTGAATTCATCCAGTACGCCCGGAGCAATCCGGGGAAACTGAACTACGGCACCGGGAGCTCCACCGCGATCATTGCCACCATGCAGATGATGCGGCTTTCCGGCATCAGCATGGTGCATGTCCCGTACAAGGGCGAAGCGGCAGCGGTTGCCGACCTCCTGGCCGGGCACATCAACTTCGCCATGATCACGACTGCCTCGGCGTTGTCGCTGGCCAAGGAGGGGCGATTGCGCAACCTCGCCACGCTCCTGCCGTCGCGCAGCAGCCTTGCACCGGAGGTGCCCACGCTCGCCGAGGCGGGTGTCGGCGGCGTGTCGGTCACGCCCTGGGCGGCGCTGCTCGGGCCGGCGAAGTTGCCGCGCGAAATCGTCGATCGCCTTTCACGCGAACTCAATATCGTGCTCAAGCGCGCCGATGTGCGCGAGCAATTGAGTCGTCAGGCATTCGAAGCGGAGGGCTCGACTCCCGAGGCGATGACGGCGTTCCTGGCCGAACAGACCGGAACGTGGGCGCGTGCTGCGAAGGAAGCCGGCATCCAGCCCGACTGACGTTTGCAAGCGTCCGTTTCAATATGAGGGGATACGGCCCCTCATGCTCCCCTGCATTAAACGGCTGCAAAATGAATTTTTCAGCCGGATATAAATACTGTCAAAAATATAAATTATCAGTTTATAAACCTGGATTAACAGTCCATATACTGACAGCGCTGGCATTTAGGGACAATTGCTGGCGACGGCTCAACCGGCAAGCGGCAGCGTAAGCTGCTCTTCTTCAGGTGCGCCGAGATTGCCATCCGGCGCCGGCAGCTCGTCGATCGGCAACAGCTTGTCCGCGCGCACGCCGATCAATCGAAGCCGCTTCTCCAGGGGGCATTTCTTCAGGCACTGTCCCGCTGCCCGGCGAATGTCCTGCGCGGTGATCGCGGCGTTGGCCAGCGTATGCGCGCGCGTGACGATGCGAAAGTCGTCGAAACGCAGTTTCACCGCGATGGTCCTGGCGGCGTATCCCTTGCGCTCCAGTGAGCCTGCCAGCCGCTCGCACAGGCGCGTGAGGATGGCGCCCAGTTCGGCGCGGTCGGTGCGCGCGTGCAGGTCGCGCTCGAAGGTGGTCTCGCAGGAAATCGACTTGGGTTCGCTGTGGGTGACGACCTCGCGCTCGTCGCGGCCGTGCGCGGCTTCGTGCAGCCAGGCACCGTAGTTGGCGCCGAATTCGTCGACCAATCGCAACGGATCCATGGCCGCGAGGTCGCCGATGGTGCGGATGCCCAGCGTCTCCAGCTTGGCCGCGGCCTTGGGTCCGATGCCGTTGATGCGCTTGGCGGGCAGGGGCCAGATGCGTTCGCGGATATCGGCGTAGGTGACGATGGTGAGTCCGTCCGGCTTGTCCAGTTCGGAGGCGATCTTGGAGAGCAGCTTGTTGGGCGTCACGCCGATCGAGCAGCTGAGCCCGGTGGCATCCTTCACCGCCTGCTTGATGCGTCGCGCCACCGCAATCACGCCGGCGTGCGGGTCGTCGTCCGCGCTGTTTCCTTCCGACTCCTGGGCGGCCGCGCATTCTCGTTCAACGACATCGGTAAGGTCGATGTAGATCTCGTCGATGCCGCGGTTCTCGATCAGCGGCGCGATCTCGCGTACCGCCGACTTGAAAAGGCGCGAGTACTTCGTGTACTGCTCGAAGTCGGCCGGCAGCAGCACCGCGTCGGGCGCGAGCTTGGCCGCCTTCATCGTCCCCATGGCCGAGAACACGCCCAGCGCGCGTGCCTCGTAGGTGGACGTGGTGATGACACCGCGCCCGGCGTAGTCGCGCAGCAGCGCGAACTTTCGCGTGCCGTCGGGCAGCAGTTCCGGTTCATGCGCGCGCCGCCCGCCCACCACCACCGGCTGGCCGCGCAGCTCGGGGTAGCGCAACAGTTCCACCGACGCGTAGAACGCGTCCATGTCGAGGTGGGCAATCCAGCGGCGTGGCATACGGAGTTTCGTTTGTCTGGTGAGGGTTGACGCGGCGGGTGGGCATGCACCAGCGCGTATCAGCGCAATGTCTTTCTGCACCGTTTCGGCGCATAGGGTGCGATGTTACCCCTGCGTGGCGCCCGCGGCATGTTCCCCCCGCCTCACGCTGTCCCGACTGTTTACGTTTCCATTCATGTGCTTGGCATTGCCGGTGGTGAACGCAAGGCAGCCAACGTGGCGCTGGCACGGGAACTGCTAGTGTTCCAACTAGGATACTAGAAGGTATTCGATTCATGAGGTTTCGGGATGGCGGGTAATCCAAAGCAGGAAGTGACGCAGCTGTTGCGGGTGGCGGACTGGTTGCGCGCCTATCGGGGTGGCGCCAATCCGGATGCGCTGCTCGTGGCCTGCCTCGAGCGGGCGCGCAGTGCCAGCCCGCCCGCGACGTGGATTTACCTGGCCACCGATGCCGATCTGCTCGGCCAGCTGGAGCGGCTGCGAACGATTGCACATGGAATATCCGACATCGATGCGGTCCTCGAGCGCTTGCCGCTCTACGGCGTGCCCTTTGCCGTGAAGGACAACATCGATATCGCTGGCGTCCACACCACCGCCGCCTGTCCTGCCTACGCATACAAAGCCGACGGCACCTCGGCCTGTGTGCGCAGGCTGCAGGCGGCGGGCGCGGTGTGGATCGGAAAGACCAACCTGGACCAGTTTGCCACCGGCCTGGTGGGGACCCGCTCGCCCTACGGGCAGCCGGCCAGCGCGCTGGACGCCGCGCGCATCAGCGGCGGCTCCAGTTCCGGGTCCGCGGTGGCCGTCGCAGCCGGACTGGTGGCCTTCTCCCTGGGCACGGATACCGCGGGCTCGGGGCGCGTCCCCGCCGCATTCAACCAGCTGGTGGGCCTCAAGCCGACGCCGGGCCGGGTGGGGACCGGCGGCGTGGTGCCGGCGTGCCGCAGCATCGACTGCGTGTCCGTTTTTGCGCTCACCGTGGATGACGCCGCGCATGTGCTGTCGGTGATCGAAGGCGCGGACGACTACGATGGTTACAGTCGCTTCACGCCCGGACCTGCTGATTGGCCGCGCGGGACTGGCCCATTGCGCGTCGGTTACCCGAAGGACCTGCTGACCTAGCCCGAAATAGCTGTACCAGTAGATGTGAGAGGATTTCACGAACTGGACATTATTTTGGAGGAACAGGTTATGCCGACCAAGCACCACAAGGCGGAGCAAATCGTTGCGAAGTTACGGCAAATTGAAGTTTGTATGGCGC
>CANJXQ010000172.1 GCA_947478805.1 Betaproteobacteria bacterium
ACCTGCGTGACGATGCGCCTGGAAAACGACAGCACCCGGACAATGAAGTCGATCTTCGATACCTACGCCGAAGCGGAGGACTACACCTTCGACAAGACAGTGGTGCCCTTGCGTCTGGCGCAGCACGAGGGCGAAAAACTTGTATCGCGCTCGCAGGCCAAGCGCGTGGCGCATCGATTCGAGCGATTCAAACATGTGGAACTCGATTTCGATGGCATCTCGGAAATCGGGCAGGCGTTCGCCGATGAGCTTTTTCGCGTGTTCGCCACTGCCCATCCGAATGTGAAGCTCACGCCGGTCAATACGTCCGACGCAGTGGCAGACATGGTGCGGCGTGCCGTCGCTACGGGTACAAATTCAAGATAGAGCCAGCTTCATTTGATCGGCTTGCCGGCGGAGCGTCGGCACAGCCGACGGGGCAGTGTGAGGCAGAACGCGGCCAAGCGTAGTATTGCCAAATTTAGCAATCCAATTTGCCACTTTGCTCCGTCGGCTGGATTTCTATAAACGGCAAAGTGCGCAAATTACCCCCCTATAAGAGGGTCAGACGCGTCGCTCATCGAGATAGGTGTCTCAGCCGCCATTTGCCCCCGGGAAAAGAAAAATCAAGGCTGCGCGCAGGTCTTGCACCGTCTTTTCCAGGGACGTAGCCGTCATTTGATTGCGTTTGACGAAGGCCGCCCATTGCATCGTTTTCTGTCCGTCGTTTGAAAACTGTTCGCTGAGCCCGATCGGTATGCCCAAAGGTTTTGTCGTGCCGCGGCGATCCAACGTAGCCGTGACTGCTTTCGCGAGTATTTCCCGGTCCAACTGGGCGTCTCGCAGGATGACCCACAAGTCAAAATAATCCTTCATGCGGCTGTTTGCCATACCCAGGGAAATGATGGCCTCCAGCTTTTCGGCCACCACCGTGTATCTCGGGTAGACCCGCAAGTCCGGGGCGGGCATGTCTTTGAACATCACAGGATAGAGCGCGGACTCGGGAGCCGGGGTGACGGCATCTCCGTAACCGACATCGATCTGGACAGGGCACCGGGCTCCGTCAATCAATCCGGTCAGAGCCAACCTCGTCCCCGAGTAGTTGGCATCCTTCCGGATTTCATCGGCCCGTATGGAGTTCACGTCGAACGAAATGCCGTCATCGACCTCAATCGCGCAGATGCCTTCAAAGGCGGCAACAAGGTGAGGAATTTCCGCCAATCCGAATCCCAACAGGTCAATGTCCCGCGTCGGGCGCAACGGTACGTCGTACCAGAGGTCAAAAAGCAAAGCGCCCTTCAGGAGAAAATTATCCCGCTCGCGGGAAATGCTCAGCCGGTACAGCAGCCGCTCCAAGCCGTACCGGGTGAGCAACAACTGGAAGTCCACGCCATCGGCCCGCGCCTTGTTGAGCAATCGCGCACGCACAGACGCCGCCGTGTTCCGCGCAGTCACACCAGGCTCTCGAGGTAGGGACGCATGACGTTGGCCACCCGACAAAGCTGCGCCGACTCCCACAGCTGATCCATGGTGACTTTTTTCTGCCGCCAGGCATCCCTGAGCGCTTCCAGCGCGATGTCCAGTCCGATCTTGTTTCGGAACTTGAAGCAGTCCGCCACGGTTTTGGCGACCGATGTCACCGGGATATGCGCCACACCATCAAGCGATATTTGTTCTATGCCCAGACCCGGATCGGAGAACCGTACGATGTGAAGCGGCGGATAGGCCACCTGAGGCGCCCTCGCATTGGGCGAGATCGCCACCCAGACTTCATGCGGGGCCTGGGTCGTTAGCCCATGAATCTGAAGCGCGGTCAGAAGGCAAAAGACCATGCGGGGGTATTTGATCGCCAGCTGGGCCAGTTGATCATGCTCGGTCAGCGCTCTGTCCGGAGCAGCGTAGAGACCCCGGCTGATCCGGACGACGACACCGCTCCGCAGCAGCTGCTGGAGTTTCTCACCCGCAACACCAAGCCGGGCAAGCTCATGCGCGCGAACCATCCCCTTTGCATGGAGCAGTTCGAGTGCCGGGGCTGTATGTTTTGATTCCACCCAGGCATTTTATGAAAATGTCGGACTATGTCAATAAGTACGTGCTTTTTAGTCGGCTTTTGTGCCGCCCTGTAGCTTCAGGACTTCCCGTTAAAAGCTGCCCCCGGCATCGCTTAGTTTGGCCTTCCGATAGCGCTTCAAGGCCGCCTTCAACTTCGCGTTCGGCTTGGGCGGACTCTCCATGAGGTCGAGCAGCCAGTTCCAGTCACGAGCGGACAGGCGAATCACATCCTCGCGCCCGATAACAGACCGGGCTTCTTTCAATGCCGCCTGCACCAGGAACTGATTGACCGTCGTGCCGGTCAGTTCAGCGGCGCGGCACAGGGTCTCGTGGACCTCGTGCGAGACCCGCGCTTCAATTCGAACCGGTTTGAATGGAGCACTACCCATTTCATCCTCCGTCAATCCAATCAATTACACAGACACAGCCTGATTAGCACTCCCGCCAGAACACCGATCGCCGTTTCGCTTCCTGAAAAACCGGCCGGCTGCGGGCGGCCTGCGTGGCCAGTCTTCGCGGGTCGGGGGTGATCCACACCCGCCACAGATCCAGACGATCGGCGTCCCAGCAGGCCTGCACCGTGGGATCGGCCTCCATGTGTCCGTCGCTATGCGTGGCGCACGCCTCGGTGAGAAGCGCGAAGCCCGCATCGTCGAGTTCAAAAACGTTGCCGCGCAATTCGGCGGCAAAGTCGACGGCGCGCAAACCGTGCGCCGGGTCGTGCCCGTCGTTGGCCCGGCAACTGTCGTGCAGGAAAGAAAACAGTTCGATGACATCGGTCCGCGCGCCGGTGTGCGCCGCGATCGCAAGGCCGTTCACACGCACGCGCGCCCAGTGCGGCACGCCGTGTATGCCGTGCCAGTCGAGCGCAAAGCGTTCGCGCACGGCGGTCACGAGGTTTCGGGTCAGGATGCTTGGCATCGGCTCATGCCCCCTTGTCGTGGATTACGACAGGATCATCGGTTTCGCCTGTCCGCCTCAAACGGCGGGGCGTCGGCCGCTTGACGGTGCGATGTGGAGTCGAACGTGGCCAAACGAGGTATTGCTATTCTTAGCAACTATATTGGTCATTTCGTCGCGTCTTCTGGACATCTATAAATAAAAAAGTGCGCAATTTTTACCTGAAAATCTAATCTTCCAGAGTCAACTCTATCCTCCCCACTCTGGAACCTGCTGATTATGCTTAAGGCGCAAGCGCTGAATAACCAGTCCCGAAAAAACGTCATCTAGTTGAAAGCCCTCCCCACGAACAGTGGGCAAACTTGCCAGAGCTTCGATCCGAAACCTCTCTGCAAGAACCGGGTTTCCGGACTTTAGATACGCGTCTTCCCACCATCGTGCTATGCGATCCTGTGCAGCCTTGAGAAGAGCATCGCTAGGAAGACGGTCCCTCTTCTGGTTCTGATTGACGCTGCGATGCGCTGGAAGAAGATTCCAAAGATCCCCACACGGCCACGCCGCCCAAGGCAGGCAATGATCAATGTCGATGTTTCTTGCCGATAGCGCGCGGCCGGACCATGCACAGTGCAACCCCGGTCCATCAATTAGTCTCAACGCCTGTTCGCGAGCAATGCGCACATCTCGACCTGGCTCCGACCAAGCCATTGCATTAGCGATGGTGATGTCTGCTAATTGTCGGCACTGCGACTCTCCATAGCCTTTCATGAGGCGTGTCCATTCAGCTACCAGTGCGGGTTCAATCCAGACGTCGAAGCGCTGCATGGCGCTCCACAGTTTTCGCGGCACCCGCAGTTCTCCAAAGCTTGAGAGATATGCAGCGTCCAAAATGACGTTATCTGGCATTTGAAACCTACCTTTGCGCGCCACAAGAAAAATCTGGCTGCTATTCGGATAAGTCATGTAATACGCCGGCATTTCCTGGATTGTCTTGCACGCGTCGCGAAGCGCATGGTGAAGCGCTTTTGCTCGATCGCCGGAAAGTGCGATACCTGGACGCAAGTCAAGATGCGACACTTCGGTCCCTGTCTGCATCAGTGCGCGAAATCCTTCTCTAACGAAACTGAGGCGATCTGTACCTCGATTCGCCGGACTCTGAGGCAAATCTGCAGCAAGAAGCGGCTTGAAAAGACGAATCCAATAAAGTCCTACCAAGCCAAGAGGTACGACAACGTGCTCCTCTTCACCAGTCCATGCAAAGCCCGCTGCACCATCGGCAATACGGCACAAGCTTCGCAGCAACGCCAATTTGTATGTGGACGACTTGTCGTCATTTAGGATGACGTAACGAAGGAGAGGCAATGCACCGCTACCGTCATCGGGAAGGCGAATGGCAATTTGGATCCACGTTACTTCCGATCTGCCGAGTTCGTCGGGCGACTCAATCCTGCGCTCAACGTATGCGCCGTGTTCTTTTGTCAGCCGCTCGATTTCCTGTTCGGAAACGGGATATATACCTCGCTCCGCGTCATCTGGCCCCTGTCGGAGGGTAATTACGATCGCCCCTCCAGGCTTCAAAAGTGTGATGAGCTTGCGAAATGCTCTCGGACGATCACTTTCGGGAATATGCATCCAGACAGCACTTAAAAGGATGAAGTCAAAGCTCAGACCTATCCTTAAAACGTCCCGAAAATCTGGCAGCGAGTCAGCAATCCAACGGATACCGTTGCCAGCGTGAATGCGACGACCTACCTCCCGCATAGCCGAAGAAGGCTCGACGGCCACTACTTCCAACCCACGACTGGAGAGCCAAGAGGCGTCGCGCCCGGTACCAGCGCCTACATCAAGTACAACACCTTGCCCGGAGGGGAGTAGATCTGTGAACCAGCCGTGGAGACGTTGCGGGTCAAGTGAGTCGTACTGAGCAGCGAGTTCTGTCGCGTGCTTGTCGTACCAAGCGATTGTTGTCTTCAATTTGAAGAAGAAGTCAGAGCCTTCATTTCGGAATTATCGGCTCAAAGGATTGAAATGCACCAGCCCATCAATTGTTGTAGTGCACGACATTGATTGAAATCCGTACGCCGAGCGGCGAACTCCCGAGCGGGGTTCGCAGAATGCCGATGCATGTCGAGAGCTCAGTACGACTCAATCGCGGAATTACGGCAAAAAAAATCCAGCCGCAAGGGCTGGATTTTTGAACAACAAATTGGTGGAGTGGAAGGGGATCGAACCCTCGACCTTCGCATTGCGAACGCGACGGCGCCCAGCGGCGCTGCTACCGAAACACTAGAAAAACAGACACTTAAAAGTCACTCAACCCGCACTTGACCTATCGCCTGACCTTTTGGGGGCGATACATGTACGTTCGGAAGCGTGGCAACAGTTGGCAAGGGCGCGTAGTTATCAAGGGGTACCCAGAACAAGTCAAGAGCTTCGACGGGGAGGCTGAGGCTTACGCATGGGCCGCGCAGGTAGAAAGACGGATCAAGGAAGGGGGATATGCCCAGCCTGACCGAACGACGTTCCTAGGGGCGCTAAAGCGATATGAAGCCGAGAACGTTGCGCATAAAAAAGGGGCCTCCAAGGAACGCAGCATCATTCGACAGATTTCTCTGCACACAATTGCTGCACTCAAGCTTGACAAGATCAGGGGTGCGGACATAGCTGCCTACAGGGACGGCATGAAGGCAAAGGATTACGCCCCCGCGACAATAGCAAGGCATCTTGCAGTGATAAGCAACCTGTTCAACGTAGCGCGACGTGAATGGGCACTGGAGATCACCAATCCGGTTGAGTTAGTACGAAAACCGATAGTTCGAAATGCAAGGACTCGTCGCCTAAATGCCGGTGAGCTTGAAAAGATAATCGCGGCCACCGAGTCGGTTGAACTAGGAGCAGTCGCGCGGTTGGCTGTAGAAACATGTATGCGGCGCGGCGAACTTGTGGCGTTGCGGTGGAGCGACGTCGATTTCACTCGCAGGGTGGCTTGCTTGGCAGATACCAAGAATGGCGAATCACGCACCGTCCCTCTTTCACCGACTGCAATTCAGATTCTGCAAAATCTTCCACGTCAGATCAATGGCCGCGTGTTTGGCATGACGGCAGACAGCATCACTCAAGCATTTGAGCGTGCTTGCACACGTGCGGGGGTGTCCGGGTTGCGGCTACATGACCTACGCCGGGAGGGCGTCAGCAGATTATTTGAAAGAGGTTGGTCAATACCTGATGTCGCATGCGTGTCAGGTCATAAAACATGGAGCCAACTCGCAAGATACACATCAATAAAAGCCGAGGAACTGGCAAAGAAACTCGGCTGATGATCAACTGGCTTTGTTGAAACCACGAGCGCGATGCCTCCGGCAATGGCAATGTGTTGCGTTTTCGCAACACATTGCTCAACACCTATCTATTTGATCTATTGAAATAATCATCTGAGAAGAGTTCATAGGAAGGTCGTCGTCGATAGAGGCCCAATCGGGAGCCAATCGGCTTGATTTAAGCGACCTCCACAAGTAGTCTTTCCGCACGACTTCGGAACTCGCTGGACCGAAGAACCGCAAAGATCACACAGCGCAGGTTCAACACGCCGCCCCCCCCCCCGCGGATGCATGACAACGGAGCCAGTCTCCGCATAAGTAACTTACCAACCGGGCACAACCCGCAGGGCGTTATCGGCATCGCTGACCGACAACAGGCTCCCCTTAAAGCGCATCAAACCAAACATTTATTCCGTGACTTTTAGGTGACGGATTGGCTCGATCTCTTTTAGGAGTTTGTATGTACCAGTATATTTTTTCGCCTTGGTTCGCTGATGGCCCCTTTAGCGAAGTTCGTGTTTCAGCAATTCGCGTTCACATGCGAGAGCCTTGGGAGGCATATCGTAATTACAGCCATCTACTCGGCATCGACACAAAACTGACGCGTATTCCAAAGCATCTTTGGAGCAGTAGGAGACCACGAGAATCGCTATTACGTGCAGAACGGTTGATTACGTTCTGTGACGTTGCTGGGTGCCTTCCGTTAGACCGCTCGAGGAAATCACGCGATCATCTTCTCGTCAAAACCATAGCGCATTGCGATCACACGACATACTTTGCAGACCCATACGGCGCGCCCTTAATTTTGACGGAACCCTATTCCCCGACAAGGGGGGAAATCGAAGAGGAGTTACGGGTCAAAGAATTGACGGCGATTGTGTTGCCGTATCCCGGAATTTACGCAGGCGGGAAGAACTGGACGACGTCGGTTCTCATGGGACTACCGGAGCAAGAAGGTCTTCTTTCCGAAATAGAAGAGCGCTTGGTATCAGCGGACGTCGAAAAGGCTGTCACGGTCAAAGAAATGAGCTTCGAAGAAGCGCTGATGCTCTCCAAGCAGCAGGCACGGGAGGTCAGCTATGTCTAACCTACAAGACGCTCCTTTCGCCTGTAATGTCGAGGCACCGAAAAAGCACCTCGCGCTTGCATTTGATCTTCACCAAATTCGCCTCGGTATAAGCGTACTGGTACCCAACGGTTCTATAACGCTCACGGCCATAAACCCTTCGGGCGGTCCACTGCAAAACCACACCTTCGCCATTCCGGAGCAACTAGAGGACTCTGCATTGTGGGCGTCAGAACGTAACCAAGCTGGGCTCAATATTTATTGGATGGCGAATTACAGTCCAAAGATGCACTCAAGAAGCACGGCGACAGAGGTCACCGAAGCTCGATTCTTTTGGTCTGATATTGATCCGAAGGTAGGCCAGTTCCCATCCTACGATGCCGCTAGACAAGATTTGCACAGTCGGGTTTTACCAAATCTGATGCAAACCGCGTCGGTAATAATTGACTCAGGAAATGGACTTCAAGCCCTGTTCCGGATCGAGCCAACAGTGGACTTAACGATTACGGCGAACCGTGAGAAATACCTGCAAATCAACATTCGCATCGCCGAGCGGTACGAAGGGCCGGGCACTCACAACGCCGACAGAATCCTACGGTTGCCGGGGACTTGGAAT
>CANJXQ010000173.1 GCA_947478805.1 Betaproteobacteria bacterium
ATGTAGAATGCCGCTTCTCTCGCATCTCCAGCAACGCAGTTCACGCGCGACGGCGCACCCCACATCGGCGATCCCATGAAACTGGCAACCATCAAGAACGACACCCGCGACGGCGCACTCGCCGTCGTTTCACGCGACCTGAAGCATGCACAGATCGCCTACGACATCGCACCCAACCTGCAGTCGGCGCTCGATGACTGGGACTACACGTTCCCACAGCTGCAAAACTTGTATGACGAGCTGAATCGGCAGCCCGGCTCCAAGGCTTTCTCCTTCGACCCGCAGCAGTGCATGGCGCCATTGCCTCGCGCCTACCAGTGGCTCGATGGGAGCGCCTATCTCTCGCATATCGAAGCACTGCGCAAGTCGAGAGGCGCGTCCCTCCCTCCGGAGGCCAAGCGCGACCCGCTGATGTACCAGGGCAATTCGGATTTTTTCATCGGCGCCTGCGACCCGATACAGGCTGCCAGCGAATCCATGGACATCGATCTCGAAGCCGAACTGGCCGTCATCCTCGGAGACATCCCGATCGGCATCAAGCACGAGCGCGCCGGGGACGACATACGCCTGTTCGTGCTGGTCAACGACGTGTCGCTGCGCGCTCTGCTCGCCAAGGAATTGCAGAAGGGACTCGGGCCGGTGCAGGGAAAGATTGCCACCGCGTTCTCGCCAGTCGCAGTGACAGCCGATGAACTGGGTGCCGCCTGGGACGGCCGACGCGTGTCGCGCCCCATCTCGGTTCATGTCAATGGCGAGCCGCTTGGCGCCCCTGACTGCGGCAGCGACATGCAATTCGATTTCCCCCATCTCATTGCACACGCGGCGAAAACGCGCCCCCTGGGTGCCGGTGCCGTCCTGGGCTCAGGGACGATTTCCAACCACGGACACCCTGCAGGATTCGGCTGCATCGCGGAGCGGCGGGTCGCCGATGCCGATGAAGGCCGAGAGCCGATGCCGTTCCTGCACTTTGGCGACCGGGTGCGAATCGAGATGCTGGACACCTCGGCAAACTCCATATTCGGCGCAATTGACCATCAGGTGGTCCAGTTTCCCGTCCCTCGCAGGGCCGTGGATGTATTGCCGGAAGCAGGCGACGGCAGTGACGGCGCGGTTCCCGACGAAGTGGCCGACGAAGTCGCAGACGACGACGCCGAACGCTGACGCAACGGCTTCGCTCAATTGCCCCAGTCATTGACTCTCATTACACTGCGCCAATGCTGAGCAATCTCATACGCGCCCTGTTTGCGCCCAAGTCTCCCGCCGCCCCCGCGGAATCACCGGCCGACGCCGACGTCCTGGCGGCCAAAGACCTGCTTAACAAGAATTCATTCCAGCTTGCGATCGACGCCCTGGGGCCGCTATTGCGAGAGCAGCCCAATCATGCGGAAGCGCTGTTCATCCGCGGCACGGCGCACCTTGAACTCCAGCGCCACGAGGAGGCGATGACTGATCTCGGGCGCGCGGTCGCATTGTCGCCCGGTGAGCCGCGCTACTTGTACAACCTCGCCATCACCCACTGGGCCCTAGGGGATTCCGAGCAAACAGTCGCCTTGTGCAAGCAAGCCGTCCGGATCTCTGACTTCGGCCCCGCCCATCTCCTGCTTGCCAATATCGACCTTTATGGCGAGGATTACTTCAAGGTGCTGGCGCGCATGCATTCGTACTTGCGACCTCGCACCTACATCGAGATCGGCGTATTTCGCGGCGCGTCCCTGCGACTGGCGGGGCCCGATACGCTGGCCCTGGGCATCGACCCGGAACCGCTCCTGAAGCAGCCCGCCGGTCCCAACCAGTTCGTCTTCTCCGAGACCAGCGACGATTTCTTCGCCAATCACGACGTCATCGGGAAACTGGGCGGGCAAGAGGTCGATCTCGCCTTCATCGACGGCATGCACAGGTTCGAATACGCGCTGTGTGATTTCATCAATATCGAGCGCCTCTCCCGACCCGACAGTGTCATCCTGATTCACGATTGCTTTCCGCTGGATGCACAAACTGCGAAACGCGATCGCTGCACGACCTTCTGGAGCGGTGACATCTGGCGCCTGATCCTGTTGTTGCGCAAGTACCGTCCCGACCTTGCGGTGCACACCATCTCCACACCGCCAACCGGCCTGGGAATGATATTCAACCTGGATCCCGCTTCCCGGATTCTGTCTGACAAGCTAGACGCCATCGTCGCCGAGTACCTTGCCGTGGACTACAGCGTACTCGACGGGCGCAAGCGCGAGTTGCTCAACGCCGGCCCCAACGACTGGGATTCGATCACCGCGCTACTGGATTCCCGCCCCGCCCGGTCCTGATTGCACCGCCCGGGGGAATGCGCCCCGTAAGAGCGCGCGACTCAGGCGTGCTGGCGGATAAAGCCCCGAACGCGGGGGTAGATGACATCGCGCCAGCGGCGCCCGCTGAAGATCCCGTAGTGCCCGGCCCCCGGCGCGGTGAAATGCTCGCGCCGCGCCTTCGGGATGCCCGTGCACAAGTCGTGCGCAGCGCTGGTCTGCCCGTTGCCGGAGATATCGTCGAGTTCTCCTTCCACGGTCAACAGCGCGGTTTTCCTGATGTCCTGTGGGCGCACCAGCAACTCCCGAACAAACATGCGCCCCTTGGGCAACTGAAACTCCTGGAACACGCGCTTGATGGTCTCCAGGTAGTACTCTGCCGGCATGTCCAGCACGGCGTTGTATTCGTCGTAGAACTTGCGATGGGCGGCGGCCGACTCATCGTCGCCCGCCACCAGGTGCCCGTAAAAATCACGATGCGCATCGGCGTGCCGCGACGGGTTCATGGCAACAAAACCCATGTGCTGCAGGAATCCCGGATACACGCGACGCATGGCGCCCGGGTAGCGCAAGGGTACGCGATGGATGAGCGAGCGCTCAAACCACGAGTAGGGTTTTTGCATCGCCAGGTTGTTCACCGCGGTAGGACTTTTCCGTGCATCGATCGGCCCGCCCATCATGATCATGGTTCGCGGCTTCACCGCCTCGTCCAACGAGGCCATCAGCGACACGGCGGCAAGCACCGGCACAGTGGGCTGGCACACCGAAATGACATGCATGTCGGGCCCCAGGAAGCGGATGAACTCGCGCACATAGTCGACATAGTCGTCGAAATGGAACGATCCTTTTTCAAGGGGAACGATGCGCGCATCGACCCAGTCCGTGATGTAGACCTCATGCTCCGGCAGCATGGTCCGCACGGTATCGCGCAGCAGCGTCGCGTGGTGGCCCGACAGCGGGGCAACCAGCAATACCACCGGGTCGGCGGGATGGCCCGCCGGCAATTCACGCTTGAAGTGAATCAGCTTGCAAAAGGGCTTGTCCACCACCAGCGTCTCATGAACGGCAACGCGTTCACCTGCCACCACGGTGTGATCGAGCCCGAATTCGGGCTTCGCGAAATCCTGAGTGAGCCGGTAGAACAACTCGGCGTTCGCCGCAAGGCGCCGGCTGCTTGGCCAATGGGCCAAGGGGCTGAACGGGCTGGTGAGGAACTCGTGACTTGCCTTGGCAAAATAGTTCCAAGGCGACAGGGCTGTTCTCTGGAGATCGTGCAGGGCATACAACATTGGAGCCTCATTACAGCGATTTCGATGTTCCTTTATACCAGAGCAGCTTAAAATTGTGCGTCGCAAAACCATTTTAGCTAACCGATTGATTGCTAAAACCTATATAAATGCTGCAAACGCCATTTTACGCACTTGGGCCGGCCGCATCGCTGCGGCGGATATTTGTCCTTACGCACAGTTCGATTCGCATGCCGGGATCAGGTAATGTGCGAATGCGAACATACGAAACCCATTCTCACTCCCGCCCGGATCACGCTCAGCCAAGCACATGCCTTCAATACTCATAGTCGACGATGACGTAACCCTGCTGGAACTACTCAGCGTCCATTTGTCCAATGGCGGACTTCAGGTTTCCGTTGCGCCGGACGCGGCAGTCGCATTGCGCAGCGTCATTGAAAATCCGCCCGACCTCATCATCCTGGACATCGGGCTCCCCTACCTGGACGGAATGGAAGTGCTCGCGGCGCTCAAAGCAGACCCGGCCTCCAAGCACATCCCGGTTATTGTCCTGACCGGACACGAAGACGAATCAGAATACGTCCAGGCGTCCAACCTCGGCGCCGATGGTTACCTGCATAAGCCCGTGGATCGCGAGAAATTGATCAACGAAATCTTTTCCCGCCTGGCGCGCCAGGCGGCGAAAAAAATCGCCAATCCGCCGCCCGCCTGAAGATCATTCCCGTGTCGCGGCAGCGTAGCGGCAAGTCACGCGCCGCCCTGCTGCGGCATCGAAATTCAGGCGTCCCGTAGCGCGCGCCGGAGAATCTTGCCCACGTTGGTCTTTGGCAACTCAGCCCTGAACTCGATGTACTTCGGCCGCTTGTAGCCCGTGAGGTTGTCGTGGCAATGCTTGCGTATGGCCTCTTCAGTGAGCGCCGGATCTTTCTTGACCACAAAGAGCTTCGGCACCTCTCCCGAGTGCTCATCCGGAACGCCGACGACAGCGCATTCGAGCACCCCGGGATGCATCGCAACGACCCCTTCGATCTCGTTCGGATAGACATTGAATCCTGAAACCTTGAGCATGTCTTTCTTGCGATCGACGATGCGAACATAGCCCTTCTCGTCCATCACGCCCATGTCGCCGCTGGTGAAAAAACCGTCCGCTGTCATCACCTTCGCCGTCTCATCGGGCCGATTCCAGTACCCCGCCATGACCTGCGGACCGCGAATGCAGATTTCACCGGCCTCGCCGAGCGGCAACTCCTTGCCGTCATCACCGCGGATGGATACTTCCGTCGAGGAGATCGGCAGGCCGATGGCCCCGTTGTATTCCTTCAAATCCAGCGGGTTGATGGTGACTGCGGGCGAGGTTTCGGACAGCCCGTAAGCTTCCACCAGCGTGGAGCCGGTCGCCTTTTTCCATTGGTCCGCCACCGCCTTTTGCACCGCCATGCCTCCGCCCAGCGTCACCTTGACCCGCGAGAAATCCACCTTGGACAGGTCCGGGTGCTGCAACAGCGCATTGAACAAGGTGTTGACACCGGTAAACATCGTGAACCGGTTCTTGATCAGTTCCTTGATGAACGCCGGAATGTCGCGCGGATTGGTGATCAGGATATTGAGCCCGCCCAGCTTCATCATCAGCAGCGCATTCGCCGTCAGGGAAAAGATGTGATACAGCGGCAACGCGGTGATGATGACCTGCGGCTGCGACTCATCGAGAAAAGGCCGCAACCAGGCGCACGACTGCTCCAGGTTGGCGAGAATATTCCGATTCAGCAGTGTCGCCCCCTTGGAGATGCCGGTGGTGCCGCCGGTGTACTGGAGGAAAGCCACATCCTCCTGGCCGACATCGACGCGCTTGAGCTCAAGACCTGCGCCCTGCGAGAGCATGTCCTTGAACCCCACTGCATCGGGAATGTTCCAGGCCGGCACCATCTTCTTGACCCTGCGCACGACGAAGTTCACCACCATGCCCTTGAGCCCCAGCAGCTCGCCCAGCGAAGTCACCACCACATGCTTGACCTGCGTGCGCGCCCGCACCGCCTGCAGGACATGCGCAAAATTCTCCAGCACGACAATGGTGTCGGCACCGGAATCCTTCAACTGAAGTTCGAGCTCGCGTGGCGTATAGAGCGGGTTGACGTTGGTCACGATGTAGCCTGCCCGCAACGCGCCGAATGCGCAGATCGGGAACTGCAGGCAGTTGGGCATCATGATCGCGACGCGCGCGCCCTTGGGAAGACCCTTGGACTGCAGCCAGGCACCGAAGGCGCGCGACATCCGTTCCAGCTCGCCAAAGCTGATGGTTTTTCCCAGGTTGTAATACGCTGGGCGGTCGCGGAACTTCCCGCAGCTTTGCTCGAACAGATCCCCCAGGGACTTGTACTGCGTCAAGTCGATTTCCGCAGGCACTCCCGGCGGATAACTTTTCAGCCAGATCTTTTCCATTCACTCCCCCGCTCGAATCCGCCCGGCGCCCCGTCAGGCAATAGGCGTAACCGCCGGGAATGATGGGCCACGAGGCCTGTCGATGCAAGTGCGAAATCGACGCCGGAACGACCGGAGGTTTGCATCAAACGCCGAAACCGATCCGGCACCCTTGGGCGCCCCGGGAATCTCGCAGTGCTTTACGCGATCGAGGGGGAAAATCCGCGGGGTCGCTGCGACAACCCCGGCTACGGCGCAGTCTACTTGTGCTTGAAGACCGGCTTGCGCTTCTCGACGAAGGCCGTCATGCCTTCCTTCTGGTCCTCGGTGGCGAAGAGCGAATGGAACATCTGGCGCTCGAATTGCACGCCATGTGACAACTGCGACTCGAACGCCCGGTTGACCGCCTGCTTGGCCATCATGACAGAGGGCATCGAATGATTGGCGATCTGGGTGGCCGCAGCCAGGGCTTCCTCGAGCAACTTGTCCAGCGGCACCACGCGTGACACCAGCCCGGAGCGCTCTGCCTCCGCGGCATCCATCATGCGACCGGTGAGCACCATGTCCATGGCCTTGGCCTTGCCGATGGCGCGCGGCAGGCGCTGCGTTCCGCCGGCACCCGGGATGATGCCCAGCTTGATTTCAGGCTGGCCGAATTTCGCATTGTCGGCGGCAATGATGAAATCGCACGACATCGCCAGCTCGCAACCGCCGCCCAGGGCAAACCCCGCCACTGCCGCGATCACGGGCTTGCGCACCATGTTGATCTGTTCCCAGTTGCGCGTAATGTACTGGGACTTGAACACGTCCATGTACGTGTAGTCCTTCATCGCCTGGACATCGGCGCCCGCCGCAAAGGCCTTGTCACTGCCGGTCAGCACGATGGCGCCGATGGAATCATCCGACTCGAAATAAACCAGGGCAGCCCCAAGCTCGTCCACCAGCTCGTCGTTCAGTGCATTGAGCACGGTAGGACGGTGGAGGGTGATCAGGCCCACTCGGCCACGCTTTTCGGTGAGGATGCAGTTGTAAGTCATGGGCTTCATAAACTCCCTCAGTAATGTGTTCCAGTCGGAATGGGGCTGGAACTGTCCAGTCCCGGCAAATGCCGCACTGCCGCATAGGCGTACTATAACAGCGTCGTAGCCCAAAAAGGCCGGCTCGGCCGGAGCAAAGACATTCGGTGGCACGCTACAGCTGGCATGGGATCCACCCTCGATGCCCACCCGCAAAACTTCATGCGATGGTGCCGCCCCTTGGTTTGCCAATGCCCTGGATTTTTGTTCCAATGTCCCGAGCGCCTCCCCCGTGCGCTTCCGCTAGCCCCCTCCCCCGATGGAAAGGAAACCACCATGAACCGGCTCAAAGCAATGGCACTCACCGCGATCGCGGCAGGCATCTGGCTGTGCTCCGCGTCCGCCAACGCCGGCAAGACGCTGGACGGCATCAAGCAGCGCGGCCAGGTCATCTGTGGCGTCAACACCGGTCTTGCCGGATTCGGTGCCGCCGACAGCCAGGGCAACTGGACCGGACTCGACGTCGACATCTGCCGCGCCATCGCAGCCAGCGTGCTGGGCGACTCCAGCAAGGTGAAGTGGGTGCCGCTCAACGCGCAGCAGCGCTTCACGGCCCTGCAGTCGGGCGAGATCGACATCCTGTCGCGCAACACCACCTTCACCCTGACACGCGACGCATCGCTCGGCTTGAATACCACTGCTGTCACGTATTACGACGGCCAGGGCTTCATGGTGCCGAAAAAGCTGAAGGTGAAAAGCGTCAAGCAGCTCAA
>CANJXQ010000174.1 GCA_947478805.1 Betaproteobacteria bacterium
CCTATGCACAATCCATAGTCCTTTATTAAAAGCACTTCGAACCGTTACACTCTCAATTACATTGGTATAGAAAGCTCGGGCTGGTCAGGCGGCCTTGCCTACGGCGGCCGTCTTGAAGACGTTCCACGCCATGATCAGCATGCCGACGAAATAGAGCAGCCCGCCGAGCAGGCGAATCGCATAGAACGGATAGGTGGCCTTGACGCTCTCGACGAAGCTGTAGGTCAGCGTGCCGTCGGCGCTGACTGCGCGCCACATCAGGCCCTGCATCACGCCGGCGATCCACATGGCGGCGATGTACAGGACGATACCCACCGTCGCCACCCAGAAATGCAGGGTAATGAGCTTCACGCTCCACATCTCGACCCGTCCGAACAGGCGCGGGATCAGGTAGTACATGGTGCCCATGCTGACCAGGCCCACCCAGCCCAGCGCGCCCGAATGCACATGGCCGATGGTCCAGTCGGTGTAGTGCGACAGCGCATTCACCGTCTTGATCGACATCATCGGCCCCTCGAAGGTCGACATGCCGTAGAACGACAACGACACCACGAGGAACTTCAGGATCGGGTCGGTGCGCAGCTTGTGCCAAGCCCCCGACAGGGTCATGATGCCGTTGATCATGCCACCCCAGGAAGGCGCCAGCAGGACCAGCGAGAACAGCATGCCCAGCGACTGCGCCCAGTCGGGCAGCGCCGTGTAGTGCAGGTGATGCGGGCCCGCCCACATGTAGGTGAATATCAGCGCCCAGAAATGCACCACCGACAGGCGGTAGGAATACACCGGCCGGCCGGCCTGCTTGGGAATGAAGTAGTACATCATGCCGAGGAACCCGGCAGTCAGGAAGAAGCCGACGGCATTGTGGCCATACCACCACTGCACCATCGCGTCCTGCACGCCGGCGTAGGCCGAGTAGGACTTCCAGAAGCTCACCGGCAATGCCGCGCTGTTGACGATATGCAGGATCGCAACGGTCAGGATGAACGCGCCGAAAAACCAGTTGGCGACGTACAGGTGCGGCGTCTTGCGCTTGAACACGGTGCCGAAGAACACGATGGCATAGGACACCCATACAATGGCAATGAGGATGTCGATCGGCCATTCCAGCTCCGCATATTCCTTGCCCGATGTGATGCCCAGCGGCAATGTAATGGCCGCCAGCACGATGACCGCCTGCCAGCCCCAAAACGTGACTGCCGCCAGGCCGTCCGAGAACAGCCGCACGTGGCAGGTGCGCTGCACGACATAGTAGGAGCTGGCGAACAGGGCTGAACCGCCGAAGGCGAAAATCACCGCGTTGGTGTGCAGGGGCCGCAGTCGACCGTAGCTCAGCCAGGGACCGAAATTGAGTTCCGGCCATAGCAGTTGGGCCGCGATGATCACTCCGACCAGCATGCCGACGACGCCCCACACAATGGTCATGATGGAGAACTGCCGGACTACCGCGTAGTTGTAGTTTGTTTGAGCGCTCATGCCTCACCGTTCCGTTGGCGTTCATCGATAGCGGGCGCCTGTTCACTGCCGCCATTGGCGGGCACGCCTCGCGTCTGCACGGATCGGCTCGCACGCCAACCCGCACCGATGCCATCCTAGGCGAGGCGCAGATGACACGATTGATGCAGATCAATCTCCTTGCCGGGATGCGGGTTCTTTTGATATGCGACACGCGGCACACCTGGCCCCGAAGCGCCGCGCATTGGGCGCGTCAGCGCCCCGGCGGCGGCTTGTCATCATCGGCGATGATGGCCAGGCCCGGACCTTCGAGATCCTCCAGTTGGCCGCTCCTGAGCGCATACCAGAACACCACCCCGACCAAGAGCACGAGGACGACGCTGAGCGGAATGAGCAGGTAGAGGATGTCCATGACCCAGACGCTAACGGGGTGTTGAAAAAGGGGGACACGGCCCCCCTTGACCCCCTACTTCGGGGGCTGTTGAAAAACGCTTCCCTCTGATGAGAGGCACGTGAATTGGCGAGTTTCGCATTGGGGAAGCGTTTTTCAACAGCCTGCTAGAAGATGCGCGAAGCACGAAGGCGAAGCGCGTTGAGAACCACTAGCAGCGAACTGCCGGACATCCCGATCCCGGCGATCCAGGGCGTGACCCAGCCGGAAAACGCCAGTGGAAGGACAACCAGGTTGTAGCCCAGCGCCCAGGCGAGGTTCTGGCGCACCACGGCCCGCGTTCGGCCCGCCAACTGTACCGCGCGCGCCAGATCCATTGGCGAATCAGACAGCAGGATCGCATCGGCGCGCACCTGCGCGAGATCGGTCCCGCCGCGCAGGGCAACCGACACGTCGGCCTGCGCGAGGACGGGCGCGTCATTGACGCCATCGCCAATCATCGCGACCCGCGCCCCTGCGTGCTGCAAGGCCTTGACGTATGCAAGCTTCTCTGCGGGTGTCGCACCGCCGCTGACGGCTGAAATGCCCAGTTGCCCCGCCAGGCGCGCCACGACGGCCGGCTCGTCCCCCGACAGCAAGTGAATGCGCTTGCCCATCGCACGCAGGCGCGAGATCGCCTCATCCGCGCCCGGTCGCACGCGATCGCCCAGACGAAATACCGCGATCCATCCTTGTTCGTCGCCCAGCCACACGGTGGTATCTCCGGTGTGCAACCACGCCACGGGAGCGGCCTGGCCATGCAATGCCGCCACAAACCGCGCGCGACCCAGCCGATATCGGCGTTCGCCGATCGTGGCCTCCATTCCCATGCCCGCCTCGCTGTGGACGTTGCCAGCCACGTCCACACCCGCGATGCCGCCTGCTTCTGCAGCCTCGAACAGCGCACGGGCAACCGGGTGCTCGGAAGCGCGACCGATTGCCGCTGCCAGCGCAAGGCTGTCCGCGGCATCGCGGCTGGAGAAGCCCACGGTTTCGAGAAGCGCCATATGACCCAAAGTGAGCGTTCCGGTCTTGTCGAAGACGATATCGGTCGCCGCCGCCAGGGACTCGATGGTATCGCCCCGGGTGACGATCAGTCCGCCTCGCGCCAGTTCTCCGGTGGCCACAGTCATCGCCACCGGCATGGCGAGCGACAGCGCGCAGGGGCAGGTCACGATCAGCACCGAAACGGCGATCCACAGGGCGCGCGAGG
The DNA here is from genome assembly GCA_947478805.1 of Betaproteobacteria bacterium. GTDB lineage: Bacteria > Pseudomonadota > Gammaproteobacteria > Burkholderiales > SG8-39 > CAIYPG01. Next base: position 3,096 of record CANJXQ010000174.1, read on the forward strand.
CATCAATCCAAGTCCATGCCAAGCCAGCGCCCAGCGCGCAGACCAGGATCGCAATCACGAACCACCCGGCGGCACGCTGCGACAGGTCCAGCCAACGCGGCCGCTCGGTCATGGCACGCTCCATGAGACGTACGATGGCCGACAGCGCCGTATCCCCACCCGCGCGCTCGATCCGCATGACAAAGGGGCTGCCTGCATTGACTGCCCCACCGATCAATGCGGCGCCCGATTGCCTGTGCAGCGGTCTGGACTCTCCTGTCAACAATGCTTCGCTGACCGTGGCATGCGCGGAATCGAGCACGCCGTCCGCGGGAATCGTCTCGCCAGGACGCACTTCAACGCGCTCGCCGGGCTTGAGCAATGCGACGGGAATCGTCTCGATGCTCGACTCGCCCGTCAGGCGGTGCGCGGTCTCGGGTACCAGCCGCGCCAGGTGCTGCAGGGCGCGCGCCGCATGCTGGCGCGCAAGCAGCTCGAGGAAGCGTCCGGCAAGCAGCAGGAACACGAACATCGTGACCGAATCGAAATAGACCGCACCGTGACCGAACACCGTGGACCAGACGCTTGCAGCGAAGGCCGCCCCGATGCCCAGCGCCACCGGCACGTCCATGCCCAGGCTGCGGCTTTGCAGGTCACGCCACGCCCCGCGGAAAAAGGGCGCCGCGGAATACAGCATGACCGGCACCGTCAATATGAGTCCGGCCCAGCGCATCAATTGTTCAATGTCCGCACTCATGCTGCCGGCATCGGCGATATACACGGGCAGCGCATACATCATCACCTGCATCATGCCGAATCCGGCGACAAACAGCCGCCACAGGGCCGTGGCGCGTTCGCTCCTGTCGATCTGCGCCGCGCGCGATTCCTCAAACGGCCAGGCGCGATAACCCACCGCACGCACCGCCGCCAGGACACGGCTGAACGGCGACAGCGCGGCATCCCAGCGCACGCGCGCCCGGCGATTCGCATAATTGACATCCACGCGCACAACCCCCGGAACACGGGACAACGTCTGCTCCACCAGCCAAACGCAAGCCGTGCAGCGGATGCCTTCAAGCAGCAACTCGGCTTCCCTCAGGAGCAGCCCAGGACTGCCGGTGCTCGCCCCGCCATCGGGCTCGACGTCGCGCACGAAGCGCGACTGCAAAATCGGGGAGTCGTACACGCTCAAGTCATCGGGAAGCGCATCGGCCGGTGCCGCCGCCCCAGCGGCGCCTGATACGGCATCCCGCAGTCGGCAGCAGTCGGAAAGGCCACGCCCGGCAATGGCCTGCGCGACCGCTTCGCAGCCCGGGCAGCACATCGCCCGCCATTCACCATCGATGCGCGCGCCAAAAGACGTTCCGGCCAGCACCGGCAAGCCGCAATGAAAACATGTGGCGTGCAGAGTCCCCGCTTCGGCCGCCCGCGGCGCAGTCGGCGTCACTTCGATGTGCAAGGCGTCTTGCCCGAAAACGTACGTTGAGGTGTCATATCCTGCGCGCCACGCACCGCTGGCCGCCCATGTGTCAGTGCCAATGGCCCGGAGCACCGCCAAAGTCGGCGCCGACCATTCGTGGCGCGAATCCTACGGGCCGACGCCGGCCACCGCGTTGACATGGATCAAGGCCCGCCAAGCGCAACGACGCATCTTGACGGCGATCGCCGACGCAAGCCCGTGGCAACCTCCCTGAAGGAACCATGACATCGGCAAGTCGCGTGCCGTTGAGGTTGCGGGTGATAATGCGTAACATCCGCTCATGCTCCAGACATCAACCGTTGCAGCCGGCGATCAGCACGGGAACTTCAGGCGGGAGTTCATCGCCTTTTGCATAGCGCAGGGCGTGTTGAAATTCGGCCGGTTTACCACCAAGTCCGGTCGCGAAACGCCGTACTTCTTCAATGCCGGGTTGTTCAATACAGGAGCTGCCCTCGACCGGCTCGCGCAGTTCTACGCGAAGGCCATCGTCGCCTCCGGCCTGTCGTTCGACATGCTGTTCGGTCCGGCCTACAAAGGCATCGTCCTCGCGTCGGCTACGGCCATGGCCCTGTCGCGCACCGGGGAAGGCCTTCCGGGTCGCAATGTGCCGTTCGCCTACAACCGCAAGGAAGCGAAGGACCACGGTGAAGGCGGTACGGTTGTGGGCGCCCCCTTGGCCGGCCGGGTGCTGATCGTCGATGACGTCATGACCGCCGGCACCGCCGTGCGCGAATCGGTGTCCATCATCCAGGCGGCAGGAGCGATACCGGCTGCCGTGGCGATATCGCTCGATCGCATGGAGCGGGGGACTGGCGAGTTGTCAGCCGTCCAGGAAGTACAGAAGCTCTATGGGATGCCCGTCGTCGCCATTGCACGGCTGGACGATTTGCTCTCCTACCTGCAGGAAACGCCGGAATTCCGGCAAAATGTCGATGCCATTCTGCAATACCGTCAACTTTACGGCATATCTACAGGATAAATCCGATGTCCAGGCCACACTCATTCATGGCGCATCCCATGAGCATCCGCAGGGTCGCACTCAGGATTTCAATACTCGTCAGCCTGGCATGCTGCATCGCCAGCGCACCGGCCAGCGCCCAAAACCGCATGTACAAATGCGTTGACGCCAAAGGCAAGACCTACTACACGCAGACCCCGCCTGCAGAATGCCTTGGCCGGGACACGCAGATCATCAACAGCAAGAGCGGGTCGGTAGTCAACAAAATCGAAGGCCAGCTGACTCCGGAACAGCAGGCGCAGCGCGATGAGGAAAAAAAGAAAAAGGCCGAACAGGAAGCGCTGGCGCGCGAAGAGCGGCGCAAGAACACCGCCCTGCTCAACACCTATTCGAGCGAGAAGGACATCAACGACGCGCGGGCACGGGCGCTCAAGGAAAACGAGGCCGGGATCAAGGAGACGGAAAAGCGCATTGCCTCCGCCCTCAAGCGCCAGAAGGAGCTGGACAGCGAGAAGGAGTTCTATGTCAAGACGACCCTGCCGCCAAAGCTCGCGCAGGACCTTCGGAACAACGAAGTCGACATGAAGAACCAGCAGGAGCTGCTGGATGTCCAGAAGAAGCAGGTCAGCACGATCAACACCAAGTACGACGAAGACAAACGGCGCTTCCTCGAACTGACCAAGGGCGGCCCCAAGCGCTGAGCCCGAAGCGCGTCGAAAGGCGCCGCGACGGGCTGCAGTAGCACCCCCGGGCCGGCACCCGGAATCAGATCTGCTTTTCGCGGCCTTCCCAATACGGGTCGCGCAAGGCGCGCTTGTTCACCTTGTCGTGCGTGACGCGGGGAAATTCCTTGCGATATTCCACTCGGGCGACGCGCTGGAACTTGCCCAGCCGCGCATTCCCCCACTCCGCCAGCTCCGCTTCACCGATCGTGGCGCTTTCCCGCATGATCGCGAACAGCAGCGGCGTCTCGCCCCACTTGTCGTGCGGTATGCCGATGGCCGTGGCCTCCATCACTTCGGGATGGCGCATGAACACTTCCTCGATATCGGCAGCGAATATATTGATGCCGCCCGACTTGATCATGTCCTTGACGCGCCCCGAGATGTAAAGGTAGCCGTCTTCGTCCATGCGGCCGATGTCGCCGCTGCGCAGGTAGGTGCGCCCGTTGGGGCCTTTCCAGATGATGTCCTCGGTGCGCTTTTCGTCGCGGTAATAGCCCTTCATCAGGCCGGGGCTCCAGCCGCAGATCTCGCCCGTCTTGCCGCGCGCCAGCTGCTTGCCCTTCTCGTTGATGATGCAGATGTCGCCGCCGAACACAGGCAGGCCAACGCTGCCGACCTTGCCATGCGCCATGTCCTCGGGGGTACACAGGGTGATGTAGCCCTCGGTCATGCCGTACATTTCCCACAGCCCGGCGCTGGGAATCTGCTTGCGAATGCCGTCCGCCGTCTTGGTCGGCAGTGCCTGCCCGCCCGACACCAGCATCTTGAGTGAACTGTGATCGTACTGGTGCAGGGCTGGCGACTCGAGCAGCACGATGAACTGAGTGGGCACCATGAAGACATGCGTGCACTTTTCACGCTCGACCGTCTGGAAAAAATTCTCGCCGCTGAATTTCTTCAGCAGCACGGTTGTCCCGCCGGAAAAGACGGTGGGCAGCATGTTGATCCAGGTGCCGTTGGTGTAGAGCGGCGTGGCGCACAGCGACACCGTCCAGCGGTCGATGAGGTGCACCGGACCCACGCCGAACGAATACATGTGCCGCGCGAAATGGCTGTGCTCGATGCCCTTGGGAACGCCGGTGGTGCCCGAGCTGTAGATGATGTTCATGGAGTCGGTCATCCTGAGCTTGACCTTGGGATCCTTCGGGGACCCGCCATCCACCAGTGCCTCGGCCGGCCTCCACATGCCGCCAAGCCCGCCGATGGCGTAGAAGCCTTCCGCCAGCACATTGGTCAGCTGACCCTTGATCGGCTCGATCTGCGGCGCCGTCACCGGATCGGCGAACACCCATTTCGCCTCGGAATTGTTGATCATGATGCCCAGGGAATCCTGCGCCAGCATGACGTTGATCGGCACGGTGACGCCGCCCGCCTTGATGGTGCCCCAGATGAGCTCGAACATCGCCAC
>CANJXQ010000175.1 GCA_947478805.1 Betaproteobacteria bacterium
AAGGAAGGCCGGGTTGTGATGTATCACGCAACCGCGCCCGCGGTCGCCGATCGCGTGAAGGCGGACTTCGAGAAGGCTTATCCGGGCATCAGCTTCGAGTGGCAGCGCGGCAACAGCGGTGCCATTTCGGCCAAGCTGGATCAGGAGCGGGTGACGGGGGCCGACGGTGCCGACGTGGCGATCACGACCGAGTTTCCCTGGTTTCGCTCACGCGCCAAGGACAACGAGCTGAAGCCGCTGGTCGGCCCGGCAACGGCGGGCTGGCCCGGAGCGCACCTCTACGAGGGCTCCATTGCCGTCATCGCCCTGGAACCCGCGGTGATGATGTACAACACCAACCTCGTCAAGACGCCCATCACCAGTTACCGCGATGCGCTGCGGCCCGAGTTCCGCGGCAAGATCGGCATGCTCGACCTGACCGGCACGCTGATGGTGTCCTTTTACGACTGGCTCGAAAAGACCAACGGCGCGGATCACCTCGTCGCCCTGGCCGCACAGCAACCGAAGATCTACATCAGCGTGGTGCCGGGGGCGCAGTCGGCTGCGGCCGGCGAGTTCGCCATCGCGCACTACGTGAACATGTCGACTGCGGCGGCCATGCTTGCGCAGGGAGCGCCGGTCAAGATCGTGTTCCCCCAGCCGACATTCTCGATCCGCTGGCCCATGGGCGCGGTAGCCTGGTCCAAGCGGCCGAATGCGGCGCTGGTCCTGACGGACTATCTGATGTCCGTTCGGGGTCAAACGGCGTGGAATGGCGGTGGCGAGTCGGCGAGCCCGCTGCCCAACATTCCCGGCAGCCAGGACAACAAGACCCTGAACGCGGTGGACCTTGCCCCCTATACGCCGGAGATCGTGAAAGCGTATACGACGAAATGGAACGGCCTGTTCAAGAAATGACCTGAGCAACACGCAAACAGAGGAGAACGCATGACCCAACAGCATTCGACGCGACGCCGCATCCTGGTCGGCGGGCTTTCCGCCATGACGACCCTTCTATTGCCTGCTGTCGCGCGCGCGCAGGCCACCGGCTACCCCAACAAGCCGATTCGCCTCATCGTGCCGTTTGCTGCCGGCAGCGCAACCGACACCATCGGCCGCATCTTCGGCCAGAAAATCACCGAATACCTCGGGCAGCCCGTGATCATCGACAACCGACCCGGCGCCAACGGCACCATCGCGGCGCTCGCGGTGGCGAAGGCGCCCGCCGATGGCTATACGCTGCTCCTGGGCACCAACACCACGAACTCGGCCATCCGCTCGATGATGAAGAACGTGCCATTCGATCCGGAAAAGGACTTCGCGCCGATCTCGTTCCTTGGCGTCCTGCCGCAGATCGTGTGCGTCAGCGCATCTTCGCCCCATCGCACGCTCGCGGAACTGTTTGCCTATGCCAAGGCCAACCCGGAGAAGCTCAGTTACGCGTGGCCCAACACCGTGTCCAAGTTCGCCACCGAGATGATGGCCGCGATGGCGGGCATCAAGCTCTTCGGCGTGCCCTACAAGAGTTCTCCCCAGGCGCTGACCGACCTCCTGAGCGGCCAGGTGGAGATGTATATCTCCGACCCGGTTGTGGCGACCCCGCACATCCGCTCGGGCAAGGTACGCGCGCTTGCCATGACCAGCAGCTTCCGCTCAGCGCTGCATCCGACGGTGCCTACGGTGGCCGAAGCCGGAAACCTGCCGGGTTACGACATCCTCGGCATCTTTGCGACCTTCGCGCCGACGGGCACGCCACGCGACATCATTCTCAAGCTGAACGAGACCATTCGCCGCGCGTCCGCCGACCCCGACGTCAAGTCGAAGTTCGAAGCCATGTCGCTGGAGACGCAAATCGGCAGCCCGGAGCAGACCGCCGATCGCTTCAAGGTCGAGACCGAGCGCTGGACGAAGTACGCCGGCGTGGCGGGCATCGTTCCCGAGTAGGCGCACTCGGCGTCCAGGACCGTAGCACGCTCATCAGACGAGGGCCCGCGCGAAAGCGGGCCGTGCGTCAAGACGCGATGGCATTCGCCTTGAAGTGATCCCTCTCGTTGTAAGGCGCCTGTTCGCCTTCCGGAAGCATCTGCACGTTGCACGACTCAGCGGCCCGGAAGTTGATGAAGGTGAGTCCTGCATCCGGCGTGCCAAATCCGTAGGGAGTATGCGTGTCGATGGCGAGCGCAGTACCGGGATTCAGCGCCCGGTTGCCGACCATCATTGCACCCTTGAGCACCACGATGATTTCGTCCGTGGTGTGATAGTGCGAATGGCGTTGCGCGCGCGGGGCTTCGAATTCGGAGCGATGCAGCCACAGCTCGCAATTCGGGCAATCCGAGTCGGCCCACAGCGTGCCGAAGTGGTTGACGTGCGCGTGGCGCGCCTGCAGGATGCCTTTCGTGCCTGAAACATGCACATGCCCGCCCGGCCGCGACACGTGGCGCGGTTCGCGCTCATGGAAGTGGTAGAGGGAAGTGTTCTTCGTTGCACGGACCTTGGCCGTGGCGCCGTGTTCAATGCACGCCGTGCCATTTTGCTCAACCGGCTGGCCGTCGACCTCGATCGCACCCGACAGGACATACAGCACATGGCCAACCTGGGGCTTGTTGAATTCGAGCCCGGCACCGGCCTGGAGGTCGTGCTGCCACATGATCAGGGGTCGGTCCGCCCCCGTGATGACCGCCCTGGTCTGGACGGCCCCCTGAATGCTGGCGCCCACTACATTGGAAAACGGCACGGTCGGCGCTTCCGCTGTCTGTTTGATGACAACCTTACCCATGATGCCTCCTCAATTGGTCAAGTGTTCCTTCGCTTCATCGTTGCGCGATCTTATCCCCTGCTGCCGTGTTCTGCACGTATGCCGCCGGGAAGCGTTTCTATCAAGGTCGAAGCCTGTCTGGCCGCCCGGAGACGCCGAGATCCTGATGCCCCGATCTGCGTGCACCGTTGATCGTGGAACTGCGGCAACTCTTGCTGGACAGCTTTTACGGTCGTCCTTACCAGGATGTGCATGCGGCGGCCTGACACTCGAGAATTCGATGGGACATGACCTTGGGACGGCCGTCCCGCATGATTGCGCCGCCGGTTCGTTAGCGAGGCTGGTTGGGCGGAGCCCTGATTTGGGTGGTGGAGTCGTCAATCGGGAGCGCCCAGCGGCATTTCCGATTCGACAAGGCCCGTGTCCGTATAGGCCTTGATTCGGAAGCGCTTTGCCGTCATGACTTCCGGCGTGTCCAAACGAAGCAACCATTCGCGTGACTGTTCGGCAAGGATATACGTTGACACCGATTCGCCTGCGACCGGATGGGGCTCGCCGAGAACATAGAGCGCGAAGTCGGTCACCTGGACATGCGTGTTGCCCGAATTATGCAAAACGATCCTCAGGCGCAGGTCCGGCATCTGCGTCGCCGACCAGGCCAGGCGCGGCGCATCGGCGCCGTTTTTTGCCTGGACAAACACCGGCAGGCCGAGGCGTATTGCGGGCGCGCGTCCGGGTAATCCTGTTGCAGGCGGTGGCAGTTGCTGCTGGAAATGGATGCGATAGCTCAGTTCGATGCCCGCAGCTGGCTGCCTGCGCAGAATGGTGCGGACAATCTGTTCGCTGTTGGGAGCAATCGTGACAAGACGCGGCGACACCAGCAGGTCCCTGGTCGGCGAATAGATGTCTGTTCCGCGGTGCTGTGACCAGGACTGCGCCTCGATGTGGACAGTTGTTGGCTGGTCAGAGGTATTTTTGATCTTGATGGCGGCGGATTTCTCAACTGGCGACCAGTCGATGCGAACAGGGTCGATAACCAAGCCTGCTGCGCGGGCACCGATGGCGGCCAGTAGCGCATGCGCCAGGAAGGCGAGCCCGGCCGCGATCCTGCACGCACGACTCAATGCGGCGCAGGCAGAGCGCTGACAGACAACTGCAGCGGCCACGGATAGGTGCCCGGCAAGGTACCGGGACTAAGGTTGAATCGGTAGCTCAGTTCGTGGGGGATGTTGGGCGACAGCGTGTCCCGCAGAAAAACAGTGCCGCCATCCGCGCTCAGCTGCACCGTGCGGCCGAGGCCGACGACTTGTGCCGAATCGAACAGATTGCCGACCGGTCGAAATTCCACGCTATAGCCCGATCCCTGGTCGGTCGAAATGAAAAAGCGAGACGCAGACTGTATCTCGACAAAGCCGCGCGCGATGTCGGCTGCGGTGACCGTCAACTGTGCCGCTTGGTAGTCGGTCTGCATCTTTGCGCCGGCAACGACCCTGATCGATACCGCCATGTTGGTGCTTGCCTGGCCGGCTTGCGCCGCAGGCACGATTCCGGCTACTGGCGCAAGGGCTGTGGCAACGGCCAGTGCAACGGCGAGCAGCAGTCGCTGCAGCGACAGGCCCCTGTCGATCTGTACCTTGCTGGCATGGCCGGTGTGTATCAACTCTTCACCGAGTTTTCGCCCGCTGTCGATCTGCTGGTGCAAAGCGTGTTCAAGCTGTTCGCGCGTAATCTGGCGGTTGGCGACAAGGATGTTGCCTAACGCAAAGTGCGTGGACATGGTTTCCACGTCTGCCCGGCGACGCTGGAATTCCAGGACGAATTCGCTGTCATGCTGGGTCAGGGTGCCGTTCCTGGTCAGGATGTCGTCCAATTCGAGCTTGTCGCGTCGCTGCTCTTCGAGGGCGTCTGCGAATTGTTGTTGCGTGATGTGTCCAGCCGCATGCAGCAGGCCTGCCAGACGCTGGCGTTCCCCGGTCATCAGTACAACTACCTTGTCCAGTTCGTCGAGGTATTCCTCGGCATCGATCCGCGACAGGAATTCGACGGGCAATCGCACGTCCAGTGACTTCAGCAGGCCTTCGATGGGTTTGATGTCAGCGTTCACTGGTGTGGCCGGGGGAAGTTGTGCGGGGCGGTGAGCGCGTCGTGGACACGGGAGCCCTCTGCTTATTGGACCAACGGTGGGTAACGAGTCATTGTCCCCCTGACTCGAGGGCGCCTCCGTTCGTTGGCGAACAGAGGGCCGCGCTCAGTCGATTCAGGATCTGGCTCGGCGCATTACTCGCTGCGCGAACAGCACCGCACCCAGTGCCAGCGCTCCTGCCAACACGCCCGCAACGGCGTCCAGGAGCGCGCCTGCGCCTGTTGCCAGCATGTCCCCGAGCCACGGCAAGCCTGCCAGGCCATGCGCCATGTTCTGCAGGACCCCATGCAGTACAGGCAGCCCGTGCATGAGTATTCCGCCGCCGACCATGAACATCGCCACGGTGCCTGCCACGGAAAGGAACTGCATCAGCAGCGGCGCCGCTTGAAGTAGTGCCTCTCCGAGCCGGCGTTGCACTCGGCCCGCCATTCCATGGCCAGCCCTGCGCGTGAGGGCGAGGCCGGCATCGTCCAGCTTCACGATGCCGGCCACCAGGCCGTACACGCCGACCGTCATCAGGAGCGCGATCGCTACGAGCACCGTGACCTGCTGGCCGAACCCGGCATCGGCCACCGTGCCCAGCGCAATGACGATGATCTCGGCCGAGAGCACGAAGTCCGTGCGCACTGCCCCCTTGATCTTGTCGCGCTCCATTGCCGCGACGTCCACTGCGGGGTCGGCCAGCGCCGCTTCCAGCGCGTCGATGCCGGCGCGATCCTCTGCCTTGGCATGCAGGAACCGGTGCGCCAGCTTCTCGAAGCCCTCGTAGCAGAGGTAGGCGCCACCCAGCATCAACAGCGGTGTCACGGCCCATGGAATGAGCGCGCTGATGGCCAGCGCGGCGGGAACAAGAATGGCCTTGTTGACCAGGGAGCCGCGTGCCACCGCCCATACCACCGGCAGCTCGCGATCGGCATTGACCCCGGACACCTGCTGCGCGTTGAGCGCCAGGTCGTCACCCAGCACGCCGGCGGTCTTCTTTGCCGCCACCTTGCTCATCACCGCCACATCGTCGAGGATGCTGGCGATGTCATCGATCAAAGCCAACAGGCTGGATCCCGCCATGGAATGCCCCGCAGGGTTGTGCTGAAGGTCCATTATCGACGAACCTTCCGAGGCTGAGGCGCGGTTATTTCCCGAATTGCAATATCATCCCGGCATACGGTACGGGAGGCCGCCATGAATTTCAGCAGAAAATTTCGCACCAACGCAGTGTCGGGCTTGTTTGGCCTGATCGGCGCATTGGCAGCAACACTTGCGCTGGCACAGGCCTGGCCCACCAGGCCTGTCACCGTCATATGGCCCTATCCGCCGGGCGGATCGGCGTCCGAAGTGAAGATGCGCGCGCTCTACAACGAGGCCGCGCGCGTGCTCGGGCAGCCCTTCGTCTGGGACTACAAGCCGGGCGCCAGTGCGCGTCTCGGCGTGATCGCCGTCTCCAAGGCGCCGCCGGACGGGCACATGCTCACCTTTGCAACCGACACCGTGCTCACGGTATTGCCGCAGGCGAGCGCTTCGTTCACCGCCCAGGTGGATCGCGACTATGCCGCGGTGCAGATGCCGTTCGGCATTCCGCTCGTTGTCACTGGCCACCCGAAGCTGCCATTTCGCGACATCAAGGGCTGGGTGGCCTACGCCAAGGCCAATCCAGGCAAGCTCACCTTCGGCTCCACCGGCATCGGCGGCACTGCACACCTTTCAATGGAGCGCATTGCCGAAGCACTTGGCATCCAGATGCTGCACGTGCCTTACGCATCGTCGCCGTTTATGCCGGACCTCCTCAACGGCACCATCGACATCATGACCTTTTCCACCACGGCGCTCACCAGCCAGGTGAATGCCGGAAAGCTCAATGGTCTTGCGCAGGCTGGCCCGCGGCGAACGGCCCAGCTGCCCAATGTTCCTACGTTGCGCGATGCGGGATACGATATCTCCATTGAAACCTGGAATGCGCTGGTGACTTCGCCCGGAACGCCGCCCGAGGTCATTGCCAAGATGAACGCCACCCTCAACGCCGCGCAGAAGGCCCCGGAAGTTGCCAAGCTTTTTGCCCAGGATGAAAGCCTGACCTTCTACAATTCGCCGAAGGAGATCACGGAGCACATCAAGGCCGAAACCCTGCGCGTGCGGCCGATCATCCAGCGCATGAATCTGAAATTCGACTGAGCGGGGGCTTCAAGCACGCTCGGCAATCCAATCGCAGGACCAGAAAAATTAGAGCAAAACCACTCGCAGCACTCGCCTATCGCGATTTTCGCCTGCTGTTCGCAGCCCAGCCGCTCATCCTGGTGGGCAGCGGCATGCGCAACGTTGCCAATGCATATCAGGTCTACCAGCTCACGGGCGACGCGCGCCTGCTTGGGCTGACCTTCCTCTTCCAGGGCATTCCGGCGCTGGTGATGGGCCTCGTGGGCGGCAGCCTTGCGGACCTGTTTGACCGGCGCAGGCTGCTGCAGGTGGTGGTTGCACTCGAGGCCGTGCTCGCCTTGCTGCTGGCGATCCTCACATT
>CANJXQ010000176.1 GCA_947478805.1 Betaproteobacteria bacterium
CCCAGAACCAGAGGTGTGAGAAGTAGAATTTTTTCCAATGGAAGAGGTTCTAAATGAAGAGATCGAAATTCACGGACAGTCAGATCATTGATTCAGTCAAAAGGGTTGAAGCTGGCATAGGTGTCCCAGATATCTGCCGCGAGTTGGGCATCAGCACGGCGACGTTTTACAAATGGCGTGCCAAGTACGGTGGCATGAATGTGTCCATGATGTCGCGCATGAAAGAGCTTTAAGAAGATGTACCTTGAGGAAAAGCTCAAAGCTGAAATTGTCTCGGAGGCCCTCGAAAAAAAGTGGTGAGGCCATCTCGCAGACGGGAGATGGCCAATGATGGCAAGTCACTTTAATGCTACTTTTGTAGATGCTATTGGTATGACTTAAAGCATTTTGCATTTTTCCTTTATTCAGCATTGAAAAACCAATCAAATAGGAGTGTTTTGGAATTAATTTCGGACTCCGTATAACGATGAGTGCTTCCATAAATATTTATCACCACATAATTAAAGTATCGCCAAATGAATCTGAAAAATTGACTGGCGTATTCTGAAACTTGAATTAGACTGTGCCTACGAGCTTAATTATTATTTGATCGACACTTCACGATTTTTTCACGGGATACCAATGAAAACATTGCAAGCAATCGACTTTCACCATCATGCACGACCAGCAAGCTTTTGGGTAGCGTTGAGGTCACGCGGTCGCACTAACCATGCAGGAGTACCATTCCCACCAGCAACTGAGCCAGAAAAGACGCTCAGCATGATGGACCAGACCGGTATCGCCATGGCTGTTCTTTCTTCTCCCGATGCAGACGCTTTGTTCGTCGACCGCGCGTTCGCGATTGAAACAGTCCGCCCGATCAATGAGTTCTATGCGGGCATAATTGCCCGCTGGCCTGATCGCTTTGGAGGTCTCGTGTGCTTGCCGTTGCCCCATGTCGATCTTGCTTTAGAGGAAATTCGTTACGGCATGGATGAATTAAAGCTTGATGGAGTCATGCTGTGCACAAGCTACGAGGGTCGGTACCTTGGCGGTCCAGAGTTTGATACTATCCTCGCAGAGCTAGATCGGCGCGCCTGCACAGTTCTTGTGCACCCGGTGACTCCAGTTGGAATGGAGAATTTTGATCTAAAGCTACCGCCTTACCTGGTTGAATTTACTAGCGACACCTCACGCTGCATCATCAACTGTCTTACCCATGAGGTGCCGCGGCGTTTTCCAAATATTAAGTTGGTGTTCTCGCACGCCGGTGGAACAGCTCCTTACTTGGCGCCGCGAATTGCGCTTCTTGATACCATGAGCAACCCTGCCAACCAACTGACAATCGATCAATCGCGGATTAAAGTCCTAGCTGGCTTGCAAAGCTTTTACTATGACACTGCATTGTCAGCAGTAGACCCTGTTTTCACAATGCTTCGCGACACAGTGGGTCTTGATCGGGTGGTATTTGGCTCAGATTTTCCCCAGTCTTCATCTGCCCTTGTGCAGGCAACAATAGATGGCTTGGACCAATCAAAGGTGCTCAATGATTCAGAGAAGTTTGCAATTGCCAGAGGCACGTTGCTTAAGTTGATGCCGCACCTGTCTAGGAGAGGTAAATGATGCATTATTTGACACGTTCATTGATATTCATGGTCGCCATGCTTTTCACAGTTATGGTGAAGGGCCAAGACTGGCCCAACAGACCAATCCGGATGATTGTGCCAGGAGCCGCTGGTGCATCAGCCGATGCACTAGCAAGGTCAATAGCAGAGGTACTTGGACGGCAACTGGGCGTGGCCGTTGTTGTGGAAAACAAGGTCGGAGCCAGCGGTGTACTAGGCGCGGACTTCGTAGCCAAGGCGCAAGCTGATGGCTATACGCTCCTTTTCGGACAGCAGGACTCACAAACTATCCTGCCTTTGCTCAAAAAATCACTTCCGTATGACACTGCTAAGGATTTCCTGCCGCTTGCAAAGGTGGGTGATCTGTATCTGATATTTGCCACCAATTCAAAGCTTCCTGTAGACGATATGAAGCAGCTGGTAGCTCTAGCAAAAGCGAGTCCCGGTAAGTTGAATTATGGTAGTGGTGGAGGTGGTGGGATCAACCACCTTGTGAGCGAATTGCTGGTTCAGCGTGCCGGCGTGCAAATGCAGCATGTCCCCTACAAGGGTGGCACTCCTGCCGCAACTGCTCTAATGGGGGGTGAGATCGAATTATTCGGTGGCTCTTATTCGCTGCTAGGCAAATCAATTGAATCCGGACGGCTTCGAGGGGTTGCAGTGACGAGCCCAAGCAGGATGGCGCAATTGCCCCATGTGCCGACAATGGCTGAAATGGGCTACGAGGATTTCACTGTTTCGGCTTGGTATGGGGTATTTGCACCTGCAAAATTACCACAAACAATCGCAGCGAAGTTAAGCCTAAGCATCGTTGCGGCTGCCAAATCCTTGGAATATCGGCAGCGAATGCTGGTGGTTGGAGCTGAGGGAGAGCCGCTGGAAAGCGCCGGCTTCGAGAAATTCCTGAAGCAAGATTACGATCGCTGGAAAGACGTGATTCAAAGGGGGCGAATCGTTCTCATGGAGTGAGATAAAGCCTGACTTTGGGGCAATGAAATGGTTTTAAATGCCAAGGGTGCGGAAAGTTATGTTCTATTTCGAATAGGCTACTACTAAATGGGCGTCATGAGCGCATGCACCGCGTGCCCAAGCAAGAGACGACAAGGCCACCTGCCATCAACATGCTGAAGCAGCAAGACAAGTTTAAGCGCGACATCTTAAAATAAGTCGCAGCGTACTTCGCGAAGTAATCGATGTAAAGTTTGATTTCGTTCCGTAACACCGAGGCGCTTGGCCAATTGAAACTTTGTGCGAGGCGATCGGCGTATCTCGAAGTGGTTGCTATGCGTGGCTTAGCAGATCAAGGAGCGAGCGCAGCTTGACTGATGAAGCCATCGGCGGGAAAGTGTTTCAAAGCTTTGTGGCCAGTGACAGAACCTATGGTGCTAGGCGTGTTTGGCACGATGTGCTGGAGCTTGGATAAGGTCACGTACCTAGTTGCTGCCTCCGTCTGGTCCCAGTATGGCCTCCCAGTCTTCGTCCATGGCTGGGGCACGCTTTCGGGCCTTGCCGGGAGTGCGGCTCAATTTGAACGGTGTGCCCACTGTCCTGACCCCGTCAATCCCACTATCGTACAGAAGCCCGCGTGCAGCCATGTGTTCATCCTGCGCCACCTCCGCCAGATTGCGAACGAGGCTGTTGGGAATGCCTAGCCGCACGGCAAGCTCTACCCACTCCTGCGCGGTCCGCTGCGCAAATATTCGGCGCAACTCCTCCTGCATCTCTGCCCGATTCTGCAGGCGATCGGCATTGTGTCTGAAACGTGCCTCACTAGCGAGCTCGCCACGGCCGATCTCGCTGCAGAAGGCTTGCCACATGGCATCGCTGGAAACTCCTATGTAGAACTCGCGGTCCTTGGCCATAAAAACACCGTAAGGAGCGAGTAGCGCGAAGTCCGATCCCATCTTGCCCGGCACTCGTTTTGTCGCCATGGCATCGGTCAGATGGTTGCTCACCAGGTAGATGGCGTTGTCGAATAAGCAGGAGTCGACCAGTTGCCCTTCACCCGTGCGCTCGGCGTGCCTCAGAGCTACCATAATGCCGAAAGCTGCATGCGCTCCAGTTAGGTAGTCGATCGAAGACGGACCATTGCGCACGGAAGGGCGATCCTGTTCGCCGGTGATGCTCATGTGCCCGCAAAATGCCTGAAGCAGCATGTCAAAGCCGGGTCGTTGAGACAACGGGCCTGATTGTCCAAAACCCGAAACGCTGCAATACACGATTTGTGGCCGCTCGGCTGATACCTCTTTGTAACCTATACCCAGACGATCCACCACCCCCGGGCTAAAGCTTTCAATCACGACATCGGCCCCGGCGATAAGCTTTCGCGCCGCGCTCTTGCCCTTCTCACTTTTCAGGTCCAGGACGATCCCGTACTTATTCCGGTTAAGCGAGATGAACGTCGGCGTGAATTCGCCTTTGGGACCCATACGCGCAGAGCCCCAGTAACGTGTAGCATCGCCGCCGGGTGCCTCGACCTTGATGACCTTCGCACCGAAGTCGCCCAGCAGCATTGTGCAACAGGGTCCAGCACCATTGTTGGTGAAGTCGACAACCGTAATTCCTTCGAGGGGACTCGTCATTTATTCGCCTTTGATGTTGTTGTCACGGATAAGCTTGCCCCATCGCGCACTCTCGTCGCGCATGATGGCCGAGAGTTTTTCTGGGTCCTGGATCCAGGGTTCAAAGCCCACCTTCTGAATGGCCTGTATGGTTTCCGGGTCCTCGGTAACTTCCTTGATCGCATTGAAGACTGCTGTTACAGCTGCCCGAGACATTTTGGGAGGGCCAAATACGCCGTACCACGCTGGATCGTTGATCGGGAAGCCCTGTTCCGCCATGGTTGGGACCTCGGGAAACATCCGACTGCGCTTCTCGCCGTACATCGCCACCAGCTTGATCTTTCCGGCTTTCACTAGTGGACCAGCGGTAACAACCGCGCAGGCCGACCCATCGATATGTCCGCCAGCAAGATCCTGCAGAGACGGTGCAATGCCCTTGTACACGATCAGGGTGTAAGGAATTTTGGCAACTTCTTTAAGCCGTTCCAGCAAAAGGTGTGTGACATTGCCAAGCCCTGCGGCGCCGAAGGCCAGCGGCTTGGGCGACTGCTGAGCGTAGCGCACCAGATCCTTGACGTTGTCGACTGGCACGTGGTTGGCAATGCAAAAGCCTACATCCGTGGTTGCCAGACCTGCGATGGGCGTCATATCCTTTAGCGGGTCGAACGGCATTTGAGAAAGGTGAGGGCTGATGGTTGCAAGACCTTGAGACATGATCAAAATAGTTTGGCCGTTGGGCGGCGAACTGATGAGTACGTTTGCCGCCAGAAGTCCGTTGGCGCCAATACGGTTTTCAACCAGCGCAGTTACATTGCGTTTTGTACGCAGACGGTCCGCAATCATTCTGGCAATTGAGTCATTGGGTCCGCCAGCCGCTACGCCCACAAGGATCTGCATCTTGTCAGGCAAAGTCTGGGCATGAGCACCGGGAAACAGTGAAACCAGCGCTGAAAAAACGATAACCTGCACTATATTGCAACGCATCATCATGACTATCTCCAGTTGTGTTTATTTGCCGCGGTAAACGGGTGGCCGCTTTTCCGTAAATGCCTTGCGACCCTCGATACGGTCCTCAGTGTTGCGCAAGGTCCCCCACACATAACGCTCAACCTTGAGCGCATTTGGCAGGGACGTGTCAAGTCCTTCGTAGACAAGTCGCTTGACGGCGCGCACCGCTAGAGGCGCGTTGAGCTTGATACGGTTCGCGATGGCCATCGCCGTGTCCAGCAGCTCTGAAGGCTCTACCACCTTGCTCACCAGCCCCATGCGAAGAGCTTCCGCAGCATCGGCCTGGTCGCCAGTTAGCAGCATCAGGAAAGCATCCGAAAGACCCACCGCGCGAGGTAGTCGTTGTGTACCCCCGGCGCCCGGGATCGATCCTATGCGCACCTCCGCTAGGCCAAATCGCGCCTTATTTGAGCAGATACGGATGTCACAGAACAGCGCGATCTCGAGGCCTCCGGCCACTGCAATTCCATTTACGGCGGCAATCAGGGGCTTGGGTGTATCTATGCCCGCAAATATGTCCATCTTGTCCGCACCCATGCGTCCAAATGCTAGTTCGGCAAAACTCTCTGAGGGCGGGAAGGTTTTCTTGAGGTCGGACCCGGTCGAAAACGCACGTTCACCGACTGCGGTGATGATGCCTACTAGGATGTCGTCGTCGTGCGCGATGCGCTGTAACGCCTCCCTGAAGGCGGCAAACATTTCCGGGTCCATCGCGTTGAGCGCTTCGGGCCGGTTGAAAGTTACTACTGCAACACGATCGATAACCTTGAAATCCAGAGGAGCGACAAGGGCAGTTTGTGTCATTTCGTGCCACCTTTTTTACGGAGTTGCCCGCGGCTGTGCTGAGACGCTTCGTCGTCGACCCGGTGCCAGATCTCCAGCGCCATTGGGTCCCGGCTTTCCTCAAGGATGTGGCCGACCAGGCCAACGGCGCGGGATATAACGCCTAGCCCTCGCGTGATATTGGCGGGCAGTCCCATCTCGCAGCAGATGGCGGCCTTCGCACCCGTGGAGTTCATGGGCAGCACCTTGTCGAAGGCCTTTTCCGCCTCCTGCTGGATGAGTTTCATGAGTTGCACATACTTGCCTGAAAAGCCATTGGTTTCGGCAATCGCAAACAGCCTTGCCGCGCGAGGATCGATGGGCTTGTGAATGGGATGCCCGATACCGGGGATTGACCGTTTCTTTGATTTTCTTTCACTCACAATGCGACCGGCAAGTTCATCAAGCGGTACTTCAGCCTTTGGGTCCGGTAGTGCAGCCATGAGCATTTTGGCAGCGCCCTCAGTGGTTCCGTTGAAGACGGTACCCAGTCCGAGCAGTCCGGCCGCGACAGCCCCTTGCAGGGACTCCGGGGCACCTGCAAATGTCATGCGGGTAGCGATTGCGGACGGCGTAATTCCGTGCTCCACGGAAACTACTAGCAGAGCATTAAACATGTGAGATTCGCGCGGCTCTGGCAGTCGACCTGTGAGTATCAGGAAAGTCATGTCGCCGAAGTCGATTTTCCCGATCAGTTCGTCAGCCAGGTCATACCCCATTACACCGATCTGCTCCGGTGTGCTCCAGGCAATGTCCGAGCGCAGCTGTTTCTCTTTTGGCATTTGTTTCCTTAGCTAGCAGTGATGAATGTCTGCACTCTAATGTTATAGCTTTTGTCCATCAACTTAACAGCATCGATCATCCGCCCTCAAGGGTATACCCTGCTGGCGCCGATGCAGATTTGATCAGGTGTACCAAAAACTGATGACCGGTCCCGAGAGTGGATACTCAGTTATCTACGCGGGTTTGAGGACACCTCACCTGGGCAGTCAAAGTCGGTATGGGTGGTCAATATAAAGTCGGCTTCAATAAGCCATTCGATGATTGCTGAAAAACTTTATATATGTCCGGAGATTTGCATGCCTAAAGTCTCACTGTAAAAATAGATTCTAAAGTCGATTAAACCAATTCCACAGCAGCCTTTAATTGACTGGGGCTGCTATACAGATAGGCAGCGGTGGTGCTGATTGAGCGGTGCCCGGCCAGCGTTTTCAAAATGTGAATGGCAGTGCCTTTGTTGGCCAGTGTTGTTAAAAATGTTCTGCGACCG
>CANJXQ010000177.1 GCA_947478805.1 Betaproteobacteria bacterium
CGAACCAGCCGCCGTAGTTTGCTCAGTGTTCCCACGTTGATCACTCCTGCACACCCCCGTCAAATCCCGACAGGATAGGGTGCATAACGTGGCCCAGTTTTCAGCGTGAATTACCGCCTAAATGGCACAGCTTTCAACGTGATTCAACAATGTGCCGCAGCAAATAACATGAGAATACGTTTTTCCGAACGGTAAGCATCTTCATTGACCCTGTGGCGGCCAACAATTTCTTGCTCGACATCATTCAAAGGCGAATCTAAACCAATTGAGGCAAAAACCTCTTCCGCGACGTTCTTTGCGACTACTGCTGTATTGTTGGATGAACCAAACATGATCACTCCCCCTGGGCTCCCGGCGCCAGTTTCATATTTAACCCTACGCTCAGGATTGCTCTAGCGGCATTCCCGAGGGTCTGCCCTTGAATTTGTGGTGGATGGATGTAATGCGATAAAGCCTTCTGGAGCGTAGCGGGTGACTATGTGAGCCTGGCCCCTTTTGCTCGAGATGTTCATCCACCACCTGCTCGCCTTGATCATTAAAATAGAGTCGGATCTCTATCTGCCATTCGTCTCGCCTGCTTCGCATCACCATGCGACACGCGAAAAACTAATCGAGCTTGATACCAGCCTTCTTGACGATGGGCCTCCACACATTTCGTTCCGACTCGATGATGGCAGCAAGTTCGCTCGGACTTGTGGAGGGTCCGCGGGTCAGAGTCACATTTTATTATTCACCCCACGGCAACACTTAACGAGCGTCAACACCAGTGCGCCAAACGTTACGCCGCCAACCTCATCACCCGCAACTGCTTCCTACCTTGCTCCGCGTGCCACAAATCATATTGCGACTGCTGATTGATCCAACTTTCCGACGAAGTATTGAAGGCGATAGACAAGCGAACGGCCATCTCGGGGCTGATGCCTGCGCGTCCATTCAGTATCGCGGATAAGGTTTTGCGGCTCACGCCAAGTCCCTTGGCCGCTTCCGTAACGGAGAGTCCCAAGGGGTCAAGGCAAAGCTCCTTGATGACGCGTCCAGGGTGCGGTGGGTTGTGCATTCTCATGTTCAGACCTCAGTGATAGTCCTCGTAGTCAACATCATCTGCGTCCTTGTCCACGAAAACGAAAGTGACGCGCCAGTTACCGCTGACCTTGACCGCCCAAACGCCCTTTCTCGCGCCCTTGAGCTCGTGCAATGCGAGACCGGGAAGCCCCATGTCTTTTGGCGAGGTTGCAGCACTCAACCGGCCCAGCACAAGTTCCAGCCGATCCGCATGCTGGGCTTGGATGCCGGATTTCGCGCCAGTCTGGAAGAACTTCGCCAGCCCCTTGTGCTTGAAACCACGAATCATGCCTGCAAATGTAACCCTGTTGGTTACGACACGCAAGCACTGCTAGGCTTGCACCCCGGCCACATGCCTCCCCGCAATCCACCCAAACGTCATCGCCGGCCCCAGCGTTGAGCCCGCTCCCGGATACGCCCCCGCGAACACGCTGGTCTGGTCGTTGCCGGCTGCATAGAGGCCCAGAATCGGCTGGTTGTCCGCATCCACCACCTGCGCATTCGCATTGGTCTTGATGCCGGCGTAGGTGCCGATCTCGGCGGCGTAGATGCGCACGGCGTAGAACGGCGCCTTCACAAGTGGCGCGAGACAGGAATTGGGTTTGACCTCCGGGTCGCCCTGGTACTGGTCGTAGGTGCGGTTGCCGCGGTTGAAATCGGGATCGACGCCCTTCACCGCATACTCGTTGAACTGCTTCACCGTGGCCTCCAGCCCCGCCGCGTCGATGCCGGCCTTTTGCGCGAGTTCGGCCAGCGTGTCGGCGCGCATGAGGTAGCCGTTCTTCACGTACCTCCCCTTGGGCACGGGCCAGGGGCGCGCGAAACCCATGCCCCAGCGGTGCACGGCGCGTGCATCCGCGATGATCCAGCCCGCAGCCTCTTTCTCTCCCAGTTCCGTGCTGGCCTTGATCAGGCCCGGGATGAAGTCGTGGTACGAACTCGACTCGTCGGCGAAGCGCTTGCCGTTCCGCGCCACCGAGATGAAGCCCGGTTTCATGCGGTCCACCAGGTGCGGCCATACGCCGTCGGTGCCGGAGACGCCGGGCATTTTGGATACCGGCATCCACGGCGCCACCTGCGACACGTTCTTCTCGAACTTGCCGCCGGCGCGCTCGGCGAGGTTCACGCCGTCGCCGGTGTTGCTCTCCGGCACCACCGAGATCTGTTCGGCGCCCTTGCGCCCGACAGCCACGCCCGGGTAGGCCGCTGCACGCCGCACGCCATCGCGCGTGAATCCGCCACAGCAGAGGATCACGCCGCCCGATACATTCACGCGCACTTCGCCCTGCGGGGTCGACACCAGCGCCCCGATCACGCGGCCGCTTCCTTCTTGCTTGATCAGGTCCTTCACGGGCGATGAGAGCCACATCTGCACGCCAAGGTCGAAGGCGCTGCGAGCCAGCCGGCCCACGAGGGCACGGCCACGCACCATCTGCTCGCTCCTGCCGTACACGATCATGTCGCGCGCATGTGCGATGAGCTTCTTCAGCACGAACAGCAGCGACTTGATTGAGCGCCCGGCGCGCATGAACTCCTTCATCTCCACGCTGGAGCCGATGGCGAGGCCCAAGAACAGCGTCTGCGGCAGCTGGTTGCGCAGTGTCTTGAGGTGCGGGCCCATCTTGCTGGTTTCGTAGTTCACGGTGCACAAGGAACGCATGGTGCGCGAGCGCGGGTTCTCTGAGACGTAATCCGGGTAGTCCATGGGATAGAACTTCACCTCGGTCTCACGTTCCAGGTAGTCCACCATTTCCTTGCCATGCCTGAGGTAGGCCTCGACGTTGTTCGCGTCCATGGCCTCGCCGGCCTCGTCGTAGATGTAGTCGCGGGCGATGGTGAGCGAATCCTCGGTGCCGGCCTTCTTGTTCATCTCCACTGAATAGCGGTTGCCGGGGATCCAGATCATGCCGCCCGAGAAAGCCGTGGTGCCGCCGTAGACGGCGTCTTTCTCGAGAATGATCACCTTCTTGCCGGCCTTAGCAGCGGTGACCGCGGCGGTGAGGCCGGCCGCGCCGGTGCCCACGACGAGGACGTCGCAGCTTTCTGTGTGGATGCTCATGCTTCCCCCCGGAGAAACCTGGATTGTTTAGCGATCGCGGATGCGCTGCAGCGCCTCGGACACCCGGTCCACGGCAAAGATATCAATGCCCTCGATCTTCTGCTTGGGCACATTGGCTTTGGGGATGATGGCATGGGTAAAGCCGAGCTTGGCGGCTTCCTTGAGTCGCTCCTGCCCGCGCGGGGCCGGACGCACCTCGCCGGCGAGGCCCACTTCGCCGAACACCGCGAGTTTCGCCGGCAGCGGCCGGTCGGTGAGCGAGGACACGATGGCGAGCAGCACGGCAAGGTCCGCCGCCGGCTCGCCAATCTTCACCCCGCCAACAGCGTTGACGAACACATCCTGGTCATAGCAGGCGATGCCGGCATGGCGATGCATCACGGCAAGCAGCATGGCCAGGCGGTTCTGCTCCAGGCCCACCGACAGGCGCCGAGGGTTGGGCGCGTGTGACGCATCCACCAGCGCCTGGATTTCCACCAGCAGCGGTCGCGTGCCCTCCTGCGTCACCAGCACGCAGGAACCGGACACGGGCTTGTCATGCGTGGACAGGAAGATCGCCGAGGGGTTGGCTACGCCCTTCAGGCCACGCTCGGTCATGGCAAACACGCCGAGCTCGTTCACCGCGCCGAAGCGGTTCTTGAAGGCACGCACGAGGCGGAAGCTCTGGTGCGTATCGCCCTCGAAATACAGCACGGTGTCGACGATGTGTTCCAGCACGCGCGGGCCGGCCAGCGCGCCGTCTTTCGTCACATGACCCACCAGCACGATGATGGTGCCGCTTTGCTTTGCAAATCTTGTGAGTTGCGCCGCGCATTCGCGCACCTGCGCCACCGAGCCCGGCGCCGAGGTCAGCGCATCCGAATAGACGGTCTGGATGGAGTCGATGACGGCGATGGTCGGGCGCGCGGCATCCAGCGACGCCAGGATTTTTTCGAGCTGGATTTCGGCAAGGAGATCGAGGTTCTCCGAATGCAGCGACAGGCGCTGCGCGCGCAGGGCAATCTGCTCGGCGGATTCCTCGCCGCTCACGTACAGCGCCCGTGTCGTCTGGCTCATGGCTGCCAGCGACTGCAGCAAGAGCGTGGATTTGCCCACGCCCGGATCGCCGCCGATCAGCACCACCTGCCCCGCCACGAGGCCCCCGCCCAGCACGCGGTCGAATTCCGCCACGCTGGTCGAGAGGCGCGGGGCTTCCTTGGCACTGACCTCGGACAGCTTTTGCACCTTGGCGGTGCCGGCCAGGCTGGCCACGCCGGCGAAACGGCTCTTGGTGGCCGTGGATTCAGCGACAGACTCCACCAGCGTGTTCCACTGCGCGCAGCCCGGGCACTGGCCCTGCCAGCGCGGCGCCGTGGCGCCGCACTCGGTGCATGAATAGACGGACTTCGCCTTGGCCATGCCGCTTCTACTCCAGCACTTCGACCGCCACGCGCGGCGTCAGCGCGCACAGCAGTTCGTAGCTCACGGTGCCGGCAGCGTCCGCCACCTCGTCGGCCGACAACCCCTCGCCCCACAGCGTCACCGGCGTGCCGACACCCGCATCAGGCACCGGCGTGAGGTCGGCGTAGATCATGTCCATCGACACGCGTCCCACGGTGCGCGTGCGCCGGCCGCCCACCAGCACCGGCGTGCCGTGCTGGTTGGTGCCCGGCGCATGGCGCGGATAGCCGTCGGCATAGCCGCAGGCGATGATACCGATGCGCATGGCCTTGCGCGCCGTATACGTTCCGCCGTAGCCGACGCGGTCACCGGGGGCAAGGTCCTGCACGGCGATGATTTCGCTCTTCAGGGTCATCACGGGTTCCAGGCCGAAATGTGCGGCGGAGAACTCGGGTTCGTCGGCGAAGGGCGTGCAGCCATAGAGCATGATGCCCGGGCGCACCCAGTCCGCGTGCGTCTCGGGATAGCGCAGGATGGCGGCCGAGTT
Source organism: Betaproteobacteria bacterium (assembly GCA_947478805.1). Classification (GTDB taxonomy): domain Bacteria; phylum Pseudomonadota; class Gammaproteobacteria; order Burkholderiales; family SG8-39; genus CAIYPG01. The sequence goes on from CANJXQ010000177.1 coordinate 5,049, forward strand.
GGCCAGGCTGAGCGGCAACTGCGCGCTCATACCCGACCTTTTTCCAGCCTGCGCAAGAACGTCGTTCAGGCGCGCATGTTGCTCTGCCACGCCGCCCGGGCCGTCGGCGTCGGCAAAGTGCGTCATCAGCGTGATCACGCCCGCCTTGCCACAGGCGCGCAGGCGGGCCAGCGCCGGTATCGCATCGCGCGTCACCAGCCCGAGACGATTCATGCCGGTGTTGAGCTTGAGGTGCACGTCGATGGGTGCTGCGATCGTCGAGGCCTCGAGCATTGCAATCTGCTGCAGTGAATGGATCACGCTGGTGAAGCGATGGCGTGAATACAGTTCAATCTCGTCGGCCGTGAAGAAGCCTTCGAGCATGAGGATGGGTTTGGTGACGCCGGATTCGCGCAACCGGATCGCGGCATCCAGCTCCAGCAGGGCAAGCCCGTCGGGGCCGGCGGGACTGGGCGCGGCGAGCACGGGCAACATGCGCGTCAGCCCATGGCCATAGGCATCGGCCTTGACCACCGCCCAGATGCGCGAATGGGGGGCATGGCGACGCACGACACCGATGTTGTGGCCGAGGGCCGAACGACGCAAAACCGCCTTGATCGGCCGCATCAGGGGCGATCCAATCGGGATAATCGCGTCAAAGTAGTCAAAAGCATGTCGCCGATTTGACCATAACCGACTGATCGCAGCCAGTTTTTGCCCCCTTTATTCGCTGCAGCGCACGACGATTTAGATGAATGTCCGTGGTATAAATCAGGCCTTGCTGGAGGACCCTGGGTACATTGCTACCAATATAACGGTGGCAACCCACCAACGATGAATTCCACGGACCGCGATGACAGCGGCGCCGTCGCCAAGCAGGCGATGGAAATAACCTGACGACAGGGACACCCTGTGCGCGAACTGAATACTCCCGATACGGACACGACCCAAGCCCCATGAAGCGCGGCTTCTACACCATCATGGGGGCGAGGAAAAAGCCACAACGCCTTTTACCTGCGCCCCCAAAAACCGCCCTACGTCGCACGATGGGTGTGAACGCATGAAGCGCGGCTTCTACACCATCATGGGGGCGCAATTCTTTTCGTCGCTTGCCGACAATGCGCTGCTCATTGCCTCCATCGCACTGCTGGCCGAACTGAACGGCCCGGCGTGGATGACGCCGCTGCTGAAGTTCTTCTTCACCGCCTCGTATGTGGTGCTGGCGGCCTTCGTTGGCGCGTTCGCCGATTCCATGCCCAAGGGCAAGGTGATGTTCTATACCAACGGCATCAAGATCGTCGGCTGCCTCATGATGTTCTTCTACGACTGGCTGCTGATCCCCGGCATGCCGACCTACACGACGATACTCATCGCCTACGCAGTGGTCGGCCTGGGGGCCGCCGCCTACTCACCCGCCAAGTACGGCATCCTGACCGAGCTCCTGCCGCCCTCCCAGCTGGTGGTGGCCAACGGCTGGATCGAGGCGCTCACGGTGATATCCATCATCCTGGGCACGGTGCTCGGGGGGGCGCTCGTCAGTCCTGCGGTGTCCACGGCATTGCTGGCCCTCGATATTCCCGTTTTCGACACCGGCATCGATTCGCCGGCCGAGGCCGCCATCCTGGTCATCGGGACCTTCTACGTGATCGCGGCAATCTTCAATCGCTACATTCCGGACACCGGCGCGCGCTACGAGCAACAGGCGCGCAATCCCATCGTGCTGGCCACGCACTTCTGGCACTGCCAGACCACCTTGTGGAAAGACAAGCTGGGCCAGATTTCGCTGGCTGTCACCACGCTGTTCTGGGGAGCCGGCGCGACCCTGCAGTTCATTGTGCTGCGCTGGGCTGAAAGCCATCTCGGCCTGCGCCTGGACAAGGGCGCCGCGCTGCAGGGCATGACCGCCGTGGGCATCGCCATTGGCGCCGTAGTCGCGGCTCGCTACGTGCCGTTGAAGAACTCACTGTCGGTCATCTGGGTGGGCATCGCGATGGGCATCGTGGTGATGACCATGACCCTGGTGTCGTGGATGCCGCTGGTGTACGGGCTCTTGATCGTGATCGGCGCGCTGGCCGGGTTCTTCGTGGTGCCGATGAACGCGCTATTGCAGCATCGCGGCCATGTGCTGCTGTCGGCCGGTCACTCCATCGCGGTGCAGAACTTCAACGAGAACATTTCCATCCTGATCATGCTGGCGCTGTACTCGGCCATGATCAAGGCCGACTACCACATCA
>CANJXQ010000178.1 GCA_947478805.1 Betaproteobacteria bacterium
ACGAAGCCGGGAACGGCCTGAAGAACACCGTCGGAACGCTGGCCATGGCGCGCACCAACAGCGTCCATTCGGCCACGGCGCAGTTCTTCATCAACCTCAAGGACAACGACTTCCTGAACCATCGCGAACCCACCCCGGACGGTTACGGCTACGCGGTGTTCGGCAAGGTGGTCAAGGGCATGGATGTGGTCGAGCGGATGGGCAAGGTCTCCACCGGGAAATCGGGGCAGCACCAGGACGTCCCCCGCATCGCCATCACCATCGAGTCGGTCACGCTGCTGTCGGCCTCGGCAGTGAAGGCACAGACCTCGCCGGCACCATCTTCCGCACCCTCCACCACACCCGCCGCCAAAGCGGCACCCGCCAAAAAGTAAAGGAACCCGCATGATCAAGCTCACCACCAACCACGGCGCCATCACGCTCGACCTGGACGCAGCCAAGGCCCCGGTCACGGTCGCGAATTTCCTCTCCTACGTCGAGGGCGGCCACTACGCCAACACGGTGTTCCACCGCGTCATCGACGGCTTCATGATCCAGGGCGGCGGCTTCGAACCGGGGATGAAGCAGAAATCCACGAAAGGCGAGATCAAGAACGAAGCCAACAACGGCCTGAAGAACGACAAGTACACCATCGCCATGGCGCGCACTTCGGACCCGCATTCGGCTTCCAGCCAGTTCTTCATCAACGTCGGCGACAACGACTTCCTGAACCATACTGCCCAGACACCGCAGGGCTGGGGTTATTGCGTGTTCGGCCGCGTGGTCGAAGGCATGGACGTCGTCGACAAGATCAAGGGCGTCGCGACTGGCCGCAAGGGCTTTCACGATGACGTGCCCGTGCAGGACGTGGTCATCGAAAAAGCCGACGTGGTGTAAAGGGGTTCAACACGGCCCTGGCGAAGTTGCGTGGCGGCGTTGCGTGGCGGCGTTGCGTGATCGCGTGACGGCAGCCGCATCGAACGCCTTCGGCATTCCCGGCATGGCAACGCTGTTTCTCTCTGACCTGCATCTGAGCGCGTCACGACCGGCCACGGTTGCGCAGTTCGAGGGCTTCCTCGCCGGCCCCGCGCTCGCCGCCCGGGAGGTCTACATCCTGGGTGACCTGTTTGAATACTGGGCGGGTGACGACGACCTTGCCGACCCATTCAATTCACGCATCGTTTCCGCCCTGGCGAAGGCTGGCGCGCGCGTGCCCATTCGCTTCATGCGCGGCAATCGTGACTTCCTCGTTGGCGATGATTTCGCCCGCGCCAGCGGCGTCGGCCTCGTCGACGACCCGCTGACGATCACGCTTGCCGGCCGCAAAGCCGTGCTGCTCCACGGCGACACGCTGTGCACCGACGATACCGAATACCAGCGCTTTCGCGCCGAAAGCCGCTCCCTTGCCTGGATCAAGACCATGCTGGGCACGCCGCTTGCAGTACGAAAGCGCCACATCCAGACGCTGCGTGACCAAAGCGAAGCGCAAAAGCGCGCCAAGTCCGCGGGCATCATGGATGTGAATGCCGAGGCCGTTGCGGCGTGCCTGCGCGCCGCGGCCTGCGACCTGATGATTCACGGCCACACCCACCGGCCGGCGGTGCACCGGCTGCTTGTGGACGGCAGGCCATGCGAGCGCTGGGTGCTGGATGCATGGTACGAGCACGGCAGTTACCTTTCCCATGACGGGGACACGCTCAAGGCGCATGCACTGCCCTGAAGGACCGGCAGTCCGGCACGGGCCGAACCGATTAATATCATCAACTTTCAACGATATCTAGCGACAGTCGGACATCCGCATGATCATTATTATCAGATAAGGGTGGAGGCTATGTGCCCGGCAACGCCTCATGGGGCGCCTTACAATATCCGGCAGTCGGCAGCCGGGAATAGCGCGGCGCGACGTGGTGTTAATCAGCATTCGCAGTCGAGGAGCATCAACATGAATCACACGCTTGCAACACGTTGGTTTCGCATCCGGGCCTGGCTGTCGGCGATCGCTGTGGCGGTGCTGCTCGCCGGCTGCGCCAGTTACAGCGGCAGCACGCTGGTCGCAGGACGATCGACCGCCGCCGAGGTTGAAGGCCTCATGGGCACCCCCAGCGACAAGCTGACGGGCGATGCGGGCGAAACGGTGTGGTTCTACCCGCGCGGGCCGGCGGGTCGCCAGACATTCGCGGTGCGCATCGGCTCCGACGGCATCATGCGCGGCATCGAGCAGCGTCTCACCGTGGCCAATGTCGCCAGGTTGCTCGTGGACAAGTCGAGCTCGCAGGACGCGCGTGCCCTGCTCGGTCCGCCCGTCAGCACCGGATTCTTCCCGCGCATCCAACGCACTGTCTGGGAATACAAGATGGTCGAAGGCGAGAACGTGAGTTCCACCAGTTACTTCAAGGCGCTGACCCTAGAGTTTTCCGGGGATGGCGTGCTGCGCAAGCTGACCCTCCAGGACGATTTCATCGACCTGGGCGGGCATTGCATGGACTGCTGACCGGCCGCGGCAAATTCAGACGGCGCCGGCTGGCGAGTTTGCGCCGCCCGGCATTCTCTCCAGGCCGCGCCGACCGGGCGACGCTCAGATCGCCTTGGCCGCGCGAAGCCTGTCGCGGTCGGCAGCCGAGAACCCATGCGCCTCCAGCACCGCATCGGTGTGCTCACCAAGATCCGGCCCGCGCGCCGGCTCCTCCCCCGGTGTCGCCGATAGCTTGGGCACAACCCCCGGCACCTTCAGTGGCGTGCCATCGCGCAGAACGATATCGCGCACCATCTTTCGGGCCAGGTACTGAGGATCGCGCACCACGTCGGCCATGGTGTAGATCTTGCCGTTGGGTACTTGCGCACCGTTGAGCGCCTTCACGATGTCGTCCACGTCGTGGCGCGAGGTCCAGCCCCCGATCGCATCGTCCAGCTCGCCGGCGCGCTTCACGCGGCCGGCATTGTCAGCCACGGTCGGATCATTGGCCAGATCGTCACGCCCGATCAGTGTCATCAGGCGCTTGAAAATGCTGTCACCGTTGCCACCGATGACGATGTACTGGCCGTCCTTGGTCGGATAGGTGTTGGAAGGCACGATACCGGTCAGGGTCGTGCCTTCGCGCTCGCGGATGGCCCCGTACATGTCGAACTCAGGCAGGGCGCCCTCCATCATGTTGAACACTGCTTCGTACAGGGCCACGTCGACCACCTGCCCCTTGCCCGCCTGCTTGCCACCGTTGGCATTGCGATGATGCAGCGCCATCATGGCGCCGATCACCCCGTGCATGGATGCCAGCGCATCGCCCAGCGACAGGTTGGGGCGCACCGGCGGGCGGTCCGGGAATCCCGTCACATAGCGCATGCCGCCCATGGACTCGCCCACCGACCCGAACCCGGTCTGGTCGCGCGACGGACCATCCTGCCCGAAACCCGACAGGCGCAGCATCACCAGCCCCGGGTTGTCGGCAGACAGGACGTCGTATCCCAGGCCCCACTTCTCGAGGGCCCCGGCACGAAAGTTTTCTATCAGCACGTCGGCGTCACGCAACAGCCGGCGCACCACCGCGCGGCCCTCCTCGGTGCGCAAGTTCACGACCACCGATTTCTTGCGCCGGTTCTGCACATGCCACCACAGCGAAGTTCCCTGGTGGAGCTTGCGCCAGCCTCGCAACGGATCGCCCTCCGGCGGCTCGATCTTGATGACCTCGGCCCCGAAATCGGAGAAGAATTTTCCCGCGAAGGGGCCTGCAATCAGCTGCCCCATCTCCACCACTTTTACGCCTGCCAGCGGACCTGCCATGGATTCCTCATTCGTTTGTACAACATAAATGGCACGTGGCCCGTCCAAGGTCGGCAACATCGAACACATCGGTTGTCACCGGCGCATCAGGGGTACGCCGGCTTGATCTTCGCGCTTGGACGGACATCCGGCAACCAGCACGGCAAAGCGAATTTAGTTTCACGGTGGAGCGATGTCAACGCGCGCGTCCGTGGCAAGGCGGCGGAAAAACTGATAGAAGACCTTGCGGACATCACATCCACATCCTCATTTCACGGACAGATTTCGACATGACACTCCCACTCGACAGCAAGCTTCGCATCGGCGTGCAGGGCATCCACCGCCGCATTGAATCCGACCCCGGCCCCTGGATGCCCTCGCAGGCGGAATTGCGCGCCGTGGTGGAGCGTGTCGACCGAGCCGGCTACGACTCGCTGTGGGTCGGCGATCACATTTCCTTCCCGCTGGCCATCCTCGACCCCTTTCTGCAGATCGCGCAGGCAGCCATGGTCAGCTCGCGCCTGACCTTCGGCTCGGGCGTCTATCTCCTGCCCCTGCGCAACCCCGCCGCGGTAGCCAAGCAGGTATCGACGCTCGACCACCTGACCGAGGGACGCCTGATCCTGGGCGTCGGCGTCGGCGGCGAGTTCCCCAAGGAGTACGAGGCCTGCGGCGTGCCGCGCGAAGAACGCGGCGCGCGCCTGGGCGAAGGCATCGAGGCCATGCGCCAGCTGTGGAGCGGCAAGCCCGCCACCTACCAGGGAAAGCACTATCGCTTTACCGATGTCACCATGCAGCCGCCGCCGCGCACGCCAGGCGGGCCGCCGATCTGGTGCGGCGGCCGGTCCGACGCGGCGCTCGCGCGCACCGGGCGCCTGGCCGACGGCTGGCTGTCCTATGTCGTGACGCCGGAGATGTACCGTGCAGCGCTGGACAAGATCGCCCAGTCCGCGAACGACAGCGGTCGAAAGTTGTCTTCGTTCGGCACCAGCCACCTGCTGTTCGCACGCGTGGACAAGACCTACGATGCCGCGCTGGATGCCGCCAGCGCCATGCTCAGCCAGCGCTACGCCATGGATTTCCGCAAGGCGACGCAGCGTTACGCCGCGCTCGGCGAGCCGGCGCAAGTCGCCGAGAAAATCCAGGCGTTCTACGACGCGGGCGTTCGCCACCTGGTGCTGGATTTCGTCGGTCCGCCAGAAGATCGTGACGCGCAGATCGACTGGTTTGCCGCCGACGTGTTGCCCCGATTGCGCGCCCTGACAGGCAAGTGACGTGGCGGCCACGCGCGCATGATCGAGTCCGTCGAGGTGCTGTCGGAGGCCGCGCTGCAGGGTGGCCAGGCATTCGGCGACGCGGGCCCCTATCGCATGGTCACCGCGCGCGCGCGCGGCGCGCTTGATTCTGGCGCGGTGGCACTTGGGGCCATCGTCAATCTCGACAAGGCGCCAAGGAACGCGCGTGGACTGATCGAATACGACACCACGCTCTGCATCCTGCGCCCGGAGGACCCCGCCCGTGGCAACGGGAAGATGCTCTACGAAGCCAACAACCGCGGCCGCAAGCAGCTGTTCCGCTTCTTTTGCGATGCCCCCACGGCGGGCGGCCGGCTGTTGCAGCCCAGCGACATCGGCAACGCGTTCGTGCTGCGCCACGGCTACACCGTCGCCTGGTCGGGGTGGGATCCGACAGCGCCCGCCGCAGACGAGGGCCTGACCATGAACGCCCCCATCGCGATGGAGAGCGGTCAGCCCATGGTACGGACGATCCGGGACGAATTTGCCGTCGGCACCACGCATGGTGCACCCGACGCAAACCCGCTGCCGCCCGACTGCCTGCGACTCTCCTACCCTGTTGCCAATCCCGACCCGGCGCTCGCGCAGTTGTCCACCCGGCGCTGGCCGGGCGACGCGGTCACCTTGCTGCCGAGCACGGCATGGGAGTACGCCGGCGATCGCGTCATCCGCCTTACAGGTGGCGCACCCGTTCCCGGCCTCTTGTACGATTTTCGCTACCCCGCCACCGACGCACCCATCATCGGCATGGGTTTCGCCGCCACGCGGGACGTGGTGAGCCACTTGCGGCGCGCCGACTCCGCAACGTCACTGCTGGGCCGTCGCATGACCCACGTCATCGCGGTGGGCGTCTCCCAGGCCGGCCGCTACCTGCGCGACCACCTGGCGCTGGGCTTCAATCGCGACGAGGCCGGTCGCCGCGTGTTCGATGGTGTCCTGGTCCATGTGGCAGGCGGGGGCCGCGTATTTGCGAACCACGCCTTTGCCACGCCCTTTCGCACGCGCTACCCGCATCAGGACCACGACTACCCGGAAGAGATGTTCCCCTTCTCGGCGGCACGCATGACCGACCCCGTCACCGGCAAGACAGCGGGCATCCTGCGCGGAGACGATTGCGATCCCAAGCTGATGGACAGCAACACTTCGAGCGAATACTGGAAGAAGGGAGCCTCGCTGCTGCATACCGACCCGCTCGGAACCCGCGACGTGGCGCTACCAGGCAATGCACGCGTCTACATGATCGCCGGCACTTCGCACGACGGGCGTCCGTTCATGGACGGCAAGCCCGGCCCGTGCCTGTACCCCACCAATCCCCACGACCCCTCTCCGGTGCTGCGCGCGCTGCTGGTTGCACTCGATGACTGGGTGGTCCACGGAACCGCTCCACCGGTGAGCCGCACACCGACGATAGAAGATGGGACGCTGCGCGAGGCGGCCGCAATCGACTTTCCCGCGCTGCCGGGTATCACTGCGCCGCGCGCGGCCAACGACGCCGATCCCCCCGCCCATTGGGTGGAACCGCAACCACCGACTCGTCACTATCAACCGCTGGTGTGCGGTGTCGACACGGATGGCAATGAAGTGGCTGGCATTCGCACGCCGGATACTGCGGTGCCCCTGGGCACGCACACGGGGTGGAATTATTTCGCCGCACCGGCCGCTCTTGCCATCGGCAATGAGGTCATCGCCGACAAGCACGGTGCCTTCATCCCATTCGAACGATCAAAGGCCGAGCGCGAATCGAAACGCGATGCCAGGCCATCGCTTGCCGAGCGCTACGGCAACCAAGAATCGTATGTGGAGCGCGTTGCCGAAGCCGCACAAGCGCTGCAAGCCGAACGGCTGCTATTGCCGGAAGATGCCATCCGTTACGTCGACCGTGCCAGGAATCGTCGTATTTTCCCAGGATAGACAAGGAGTCAATATGAAAAATGTCAGGATTATTGCCTGCGCGTTGCTGTCCGGTTCGCTGGCGGTTTCGGGCGTACTCGCGCAAAGCGCACCGAGGATGACACCCGAGGCCTGGAAAGCCACCGTAGAGGCTGCGCGCAAGGAAGGCCGAGTGGTGGTGTATTCGGCTGTCATGCCGCAGATCCAGGATCGGCTGAAGGCCGACTTCGAGAAAGCCTTTCCCGGCATTACTGTCGAAGCGACGCGCTACCCCAGCGGCCTGATGCTCACCAA
>CANJXQ010000179.1 GCA_947478805.1 Betaproteobacteria bacterium
CAAACTCAGTTGTTGCACCAAAAGACGGGTTGGTGCGTTATGCCGATCGAGCCCCAAAAAGGGTTGCTTGATGGCACTGTGTCTCTAGGATTGAGGCCTTTGCCCGAAACGAGGTCTGACATGCAAAAGTCTAACATAGCGCCCAGCGCTCCCCGCCAATGGAACTTCCTTTTTGCGGGCGTTCTCGCGCTTGGAATGTCACTGTCTTCTGCCGGTGCCGCAGAGCAAGGCAATGACATCAAGCTCCAGGAAAATGCCCTTGATCGCTACATTGTGCAAAAAGGGGACACCCTCTGGGGCATCGCCGGAAAATTTCTCAAGGACCCATGGCGTTGGCCCCAAATCTGGCGCATGAACCAAGAGCAATTGAAGAACCCGAACAAGATTTCACCGGGAAACGTCATCGTACTTGACCGTGCTGCAACACCGGCTCGCCTGGTTCTTGGTGAAACCGTAAGGCTGTCTCCACAGATTAGAACGGAAGATTCTGTCGATTCCGTGATTCCGGCGATCCCTCCTCGAGTCATAGAACCGTTCCTCAGCCAACCTTTGGTCATTGAAGCCGGAGGGCTGGACAAAGCGCCGCGCATCGTTGCAACCGAGGAAAACCGGGTTCATCTGGGGTCAGGTGGTATCGCTTATGCGCTTGGCGTCGGATCAGACACGAAAACGACCTGGCAGATATATCGACCGGGCAAGTCTTTGATCGACCCCGAAACAAAGAAAGTACTGGGAACGGAAGCCGTTTACCTGGGAACTGGACGGGTGACGCGCGCTGGAAATCCGGCAACGATTGAAATCGTCTCGTCCAAGCAGGAAATCAGCAATGGAGATCGACTGGTTGCGTCAGGTCCGGTGACCATCAACCAGTATGTTCCGCACGCTCCCTCTGTTTTTTTGAAGGGCAACATCATCGGGATGTACGACGGGCTTGCCACGAGTGAGACCGGAAGGGATTCGGTTGTCGCCATCAGCCGTGGCAAGCGCGATGGCGTCGAAGAGGGGCACGTATTGGCGGTTCTTCGTGCCGGCTCCAACGTTCCGGACAGGGAGTCGACTGTTTCTCGCGATGCAGCCCCGACTTTTTCCCTACCCGCTGAACGGTATGGGCTGCTGATGATTTTCCGCGTATTCGATGCGGTGTCTTATGCCCTTGTCATGGAAAGCACGCGGCCCGTTGCACCCGGGGATATCGTGCAGACCCCTTAAAGGTACCCTTGATCCGTGCCTCCTCGCACTGATCGCGATGGGGAACTTGCCCCGTGGATTGAGCTCGGTCTCGTTACAGGACTAGGACCAGCAAACTATCGGGCGCTACTGGCCGCATTCGGGTTACCTGAGCAAGTCCTCGGAGCGACTCACGCCCAACTTTCCAGCGTTGTTCCAAATGCAATTGCAAAAGCCATTCTGTCGCAAAAACGTGATGACGACGTTGCCCGGACCTTGGACTGGCTGGGTAATCCCCGAAATCACATTCTGACATTGGCGGATGCCGAGTATCCGAAGCAACTGTTTGATATTCCGGACCCCCTCCCATGTTGTATGTGCGCGGGGATCCAAGACACTTGTCGGCACCGTCCATCGGCATTGTAGGCAGCCGCAACGCAACTCCAGCAGGCATTGCCAACGCCGAAACGTTTGCCAAAGCACTGAGCCAGAGCGGCCTCACGATAATCAGTGGGCTGGCGCTCGGGATCGACGCTGCCGCACATCGTGGCGGACTCACAGGCCGCGGCTCCACCGTTGCGGTGATGGGGACGGGTGTCGACGTTATCTACCCTGCGCGCAACAAAGCCATTGCACAACAAATCGTGGAACAAGGGGCTTTGGTGACCGAATTTTCGCTGGGGACAGCACCCCTGCCCGGCAATTTCCCTCGCCGCAACCGATTGATAGGTGGTCTTTCGCGCGGCGTACTTGTGGTCGAAGCAGCGCTTGCGTCTGGGTCGTTGATAACCGCGAGGCTGGCTGCCGAACAAGGACGGGATGTATTTGCCATACCTGGATCGATCCATTCACCGGTTTCAAAAGGCTGCCACGCGCTAATCAAGCAGGGTGCAAAACTCGTCGAATCTGCCGATGACGTCCTTGAAGAAGCGGGTTTTTCAAGCCTCGATAGACCTGCAATGAACCACTATATGTCGACTAGAGAATCAGTATTGCTACAACATATGGGGTATGAGGCATGCAATATTGAAACAATCTGTATGCGCTCAGGCTTGACTGCAGACGCCGTTTCAGCGATGCTTCTCGCATTGGAACTTGATGGCAGAGTCGGTACATTGCCAGGAGGCATGTACCAACGTCTCTCTTAGGGGGCCATCCCGGATTCGTACTTTCGTTTTTATGTCGCATCAATCTGCCCTACGAAAAACGGGCTTCGGCTGCCGGTAGTCTTGAACCAAGAGGTTGCCAACAACCATGTTTGAAGTACTCGTCTATCTGTTCGAAAACTACTATCAGACCGAAAGTTATCCCGACCATCTCACGCTATCAAGAAAATTGACAGCTGCGGGTTTCGAGAACGAAGACATCAGCGACGCACTCGATTGGTTAAAGGGATTGGCCAATCACACCGAGAACCCGCTGCCAGCGGCATTCGACTCTCGACTTTCGCACCGAACGTTCGTCGATCCTGAAATGTCGAAACTTTCTACCGAAAGCCGCGGCTTCCTGGTTTTTCTGGAAAGCGCGGGAATCCTAACGCCGGTATTGCGCGAAACAATCATTGAACGGGCGATGGCGTTAGAAGGCGATACCGTTGGCGTCGACAAATTCAAGGTTATCGCGCTGATGGTGCTTTGGACCCGCCGAGGCAGTGTCGATACGCTGATTCTCGATGAGCTGCTTCCTGATGGCGAGAAACGCCAGATGCACTAGCCAGTCAGGCCGAGTGTCGGGTTACACTAGTTCAGTCGCTGGAGTTAAGGACCCTCGGATTCGAAAAAATACGGGCCGACCAGCGTTTTCTTGCCAGGCCTGTATCTAGCTCGTATCATTGGCCGCTTTTCTTCTGAGCGGCTGTTTGCCGCGCGCAAGCCCTTTAGATTGTTCTCGTGGCAACCAAAGCAAAAAAAACTACCTCAAGTAGCGCAAAGCGCGCTGTCAAGAAGGCCCCGACATCGCGGGACGCGAAGGCATTGGCCAAGGCGTCGACCATTGTCGAACCAATAGCGGCCCCCAAACGAGTATCTGTGCGTAAGACCGCGCCCGACACCGTTCCCGGCCCTGGAAAAAAGTTGATCATCGCGGAAAAGCCCTCGGTCGCGAACGACATAGCACGTTCGCTGGGCGGGTTTACACGACAAGGCGATTTCTACGAGAACTCGGAATATGTACTTTCAAGCGCTATTGGGCATCTGCTTGAATTGGTTGCGCCAGAGGGCGTCGAGGTCAAGCGCGGAAAATGGTCATTTGCAAATCTCCCGGTCATCCCCCCCCATTTTGATCTGAGGCCCATTGAGCGCACTGAAGACCGCTTGAAATTGCTCACGAAACTCCTGAAACGCAAGGATGTTGTCGCGGTCATCAATGCCTGTGACGCCGGGCGTGAAGGAGAGTTGATCTTTCGATACATTCTTCAGCATTCGGGAGTTAAAAAGAGCGTTGAGCGGCTTTGGCTGCAGTCGATGACGCCCAAAGCAATCAAGGATGGTTTTGACGGGCTCCGCTCGGATGGTGAAATGCGTCCACTCGCCGACGCCGCCGTTTGCCGATCCGAATCAGACTGGCTTATTGGCATCAATGGCACGCGTGCAATGACCGCCTTCAACTCAAAAGAAGGTGGTTTCTACAAAACAACCGTCGGTCGTGTTCAGACCCCGACGCTAACAATATTGGTCGAACGAGAAGAGCGCATCAAGGCCTTCGTTGCACGCGACTATTGGGAAGTCCATGGAAGTTTTGGGGCCGCAGCAGGAGAGTATCCAGGGCGATGGTTCAACCCAGAATTCAAGAAGGATGACGATAGCGAGCGCCGACCAGAACGTTTCTGGACAGCCTCAGATGCTCAGGCGGTGGTGGATGCGTGCCAAGGCAAATCGGGCAAGGTCAGCGAAGAGTCCAAACCTTCTACGCAGCTTTCGCCCCTTCTGTTCGACCTTACCAGCCTGCAAAGAGAGGCCAATGGCCGCTTTGGCTTCTCGGCTCGAACCACGCTATCGCTAGCCCAAGCGTTGTACGAGCGGCACAAGGTTCTGACCTATCCGCGAACCGATGCACGGGCGTTGCCCGAGGATTACCAGGCAACGGTAATTCAAACGATGGAGGAATTCCAGGGAACGCCGTTTGCCTCCTTTGCAAAACGCATCATCAAATCAGGATGGGTGAAACCGAACAAGAGGATTTTCGACAACAGCAAGATCTCGGATCACTTTGCAATCATTCCAACTCCACAGACGCCAAAGACGTTGAATGAGGCGGAAGCAAAAATTTATGACCTTGTTGTCCGCCGCTTTCTTGCCGTTTTTTATCCTGCGGCTGAATACCAGCAAACGACCCGAATCACCGTGGTCTCGGGACATCAATTCAAGACTGAGGGAAAGGTTCTCGTTACCCCTGGTTGGCTCGAAGTCTACGGGCGCGAGGCGCAAGGAACAGACGAGAATCTTCCCGCTGTCGCCAAGAACGAGACTGTCCCAGTTCTGCTTGTCGAATCGCGACCCAATCAGACCAAACCACCCGCGAGATTCACCGAAGCGACCCTGCTGTCGGCAATGGAAGGGGCAGGAAAGCTCGTTGAGGATGAAGAACTGCGGCTGGCAATGAGTGAAAAAGGGATGGGAACCCCCGCAACGCGTGCATCGATTATCGAGGGCCTGCTCCACGAAGAATATATCCACCGCAATCAGCGGGAATTGGTGCCTTCACCCAAGGCATTCTCCTTGCTCTTTGCATTGCGGCATTTTGGAATTGAAGAATTGCGGTCACCAGAGCTCACTGGAGACTGGGAGTTCAAACTAAAGCAGATGGAAAAGGGGAAGCTCGGCAGGGACGAGTTCATGGACCACATCACTTCCCTAACGCGAGATCTCGTTGAAAGAATAAAAGGCGGAGATATCCCGGATACGGCTTATGCGACTGTGCCGACTCCCTGTCCAAAATGTGGTGGAGTGGTACAAGAGAACTACCGAAAGTTCCAATGCCAGAAATGCGATCTTTCCATATGGAAAGTTGTATCCGGGCGCGAATTTTCTCCCGAGGAAATCGCGGAGCTTTTTTCCAAGGGAGCGGTCGGGCCCATCCAAGGATTCAGAAGCAGGATGGGAAAGCCCTTCGCTGCCGTTGTACGACTGAACGACGAATTCCGCACCGAATTTGACTTCGGACAGGGTACCTCCGGGGATCAGCCGGCAGTTGATTTTACCGGGCAGGAGCCATTGGGTCAGTGCCCTAAGTGTTCAAGCCAGGTATTTGAGATGCCCATGGCGTACGTCTGCGAGAAATCCGTCGGCGAAGTTCGCAGCTGTGACTTTCGATCCGGAAAGATCATTTTGCAGAAGGCCATAGAGCGCGAGCAGATGCAAAAATTGCTTTCTACGGGCAAGACCGAACTGCTTCACAGGTTTATCTCAAAGAAGGGTCGACCCTTCTCTGCATACCTGATCAAGAAACCAGATGGAAATATCGGGTTTGAATTCGAGGTACGCGAGAAAAAAGCAGCCGGTGCACCCCGAAAATCAAAAACTGCCGGGAAGTAAGGTCTCCGTATCAGATATCCAGGCGTGCAATCAGTGCATTTTGCTCAATGAAAGCCCTGCGCGGCTCAACATCGTCCCCCATCAGCTTCGTGAAAATTTCATCGGCGGCGAGAATATCCTCTATCTGGACCTTCAAAAGTCTTCTAGAAGCCGGGTCCATTGTCGTTTCCCACAATTGTTCAGGATTCATCTCACCCAAGCCCTTATAGCGCTGCAGTGAAGCACTCCGCTCCACTTCGGCCAGCAGCCAAGTCATCGCGCCGGCAAAATCCGCGACCGGCTGCTCTTTCCCCTCTCGCCTGATTACTGCACCTGGCCCCACAAGCCCTTCGAGCAACAATGCGGTCATTTCCAACTGCTTGTGATCGCCCGATAGGAAAAAATCAACATCTAGGATACTGGATCGAAGATTTCCATGGTGATTGCGCTCAATGACAAGTTGAAACTGCTCTGACTTTTCATCAAACCGGGCGCGAACTCCCACGCCTCCATTCGTATCTTTTTCCCCTCGTTCACCCATTGCCTCCTTCAACTTCAACGCGCTTGCGCCAGCAGCCTGCGAGTTGGACAAATCAACCTTTACCCCGGTTGCCAACGCATGAAGCGCCTGGGGATCGATGATCTTGGACAGCCGGGTAATGACCGCCTGGGTCATCAGAAAACTCTTTGCAAGCTGCTCCAACGCTGCACCGTCGATAGGTGTGGCCCCTGACTTTGGCGTAAGTTCGGCCCCGACCAGCGCCTGGCTCAACATGAATTGGTCGCGTTCGTGGTCGTCTTTCAGATAACGCTCCGACTTCCCAACCTTGACCTTGTAAAGCGGTGGCTGCGCGATATAAATGTGGCCTCGTTCCACCAGTTCGGGCATTTGCCTATAGAAAAAAGTCAATATCAGGGTACGGATATGCGCGCCGTCGACATCCGCATCCGTCATGATGATGACGCGGTGGTAACGGAGCTTCTCAATATCGTATTCTTCCTTTCCGATACCTGTTCCCAGCGTCTGGATCAGCGTCACAATTTCCTGCGACGATATCAATTTGTCAAAACGCGCTTTCTCGACGTTCAGGATTTTTCCCTTGAGGGGAAGAATCGCCTGAAACTTCCTGTCGCGACCCTGCTTGGCCGAACCGCCAGCCGAATCCCCCTCAACAATGTACAGCTCGCAGAGCGCGGGATCCTTTTCCTGGCAGTCGGCGAGCTTTGCCGACAAGCCGAACGAGTCTAGGACGCCTTTTCTTCGCGTCAATTCACGAGCCTTGCGAGCAGCCTCGCGCGCCCTTGCCGCATCGACAATCTTCGTGCAAATGATGCGAGCGTCATTCGGGCGTTCAAGCAGGAAACTCTTCAGCTTGTCGGAAACAATTTCCTGCACTACCGGCTGCACTTCTGAAGAAACCAATTTTTCCTTCGTCTGGGAGGAAAATTTAGGTTCAGGG
>CANJXQ010000180.1 GCA_947478805.1 Betaproteobacteria bacterium
CGGTATTGGCGGGATAAGCGATTAGGGAGGCCTGCACTGGCACCATATCGTGCGCGCAGACTGCCCAATTCCCCAATTTCTCTGTCCCATTCAATTTCCATGGCCGCTACAACTCGTAATTTCCATTCAAGTCCGACAGGCTGCTAGGGGATATCCTACTCGGGCTTCACCCCCGCTTCTTCGGCGATCTTGGTGAAAAGGCGAACTTTTTCAACGTAGCTTTTTACCGCCACTTCATGCGCATCGCCCAGAATGATGAGATTCAACTTCGCGAATCGCTCCTTGACGGCGGGCAGCTCCAGCGACTTCATTACCGCATCATGGAGCTTGGCGATGATCGCCCTGTCAGTCCCCGTTCGGACAAACAGGGCGTCTGTCACACCCGTAGGAAAGTTCGGATGCCCCAATTCTCCGAAGGTCGGCGCATCGGGAAAGACCGCTGACCGCTGCTTGCCCATTGTCGCGAGGGCTCGCGTGCGGTCCGCGATCGCCATCGAGGTCGCCTCGCCGAGGAAGCCGAAGTGCACGTCCCCAACCGCCAGGCCCTGCATGAGGGGCGCCCCGCTGGGATACCGGACGAATACGACGTCTTTCATCCCGAATTCGCGGATCAACATTTCGGTAAGAATGCGGAACGACGCGGCTGAGCTCCCGTAGTTCAGGGAACCGGCTTTCGAGGCGTTGACCAGATCCGCCATGGTTTTCAAGGGAGACTTCGACGACGTGAGAAGGACCAGCCGCAATTCTGCATAGTTCAATACGGGCAGGATATCCTTGCCGGGATCGAAACGAAGATCCTTCTGCAAGGTCGGAAAGCTGCCGACGTATTCCACCCCGGCGGGCAAGATGGTGTAGCCGTCCGCAGGCGCCTGCTTTGCGACATATTCCGTTCCGATCACGCCGCCCGCCCCGCCCCTGTTCTCCACCACCAGCGGTTGTCCCAGGATCTTTGACATCTCCGGCGCAAGGACTCGCGCTTCGTGGTCGTAGACCGTTCCAGGCGTATTGGGAACAATGACCCGGATCGGCTTGTTGGGGTAGCCCTGCGCCAGAACGGGGCCGCAGGCCACGGCCAGCGCCATCGCTCCCAGCCATGACCGACCCGCCTTGAGCAGCGATCTCCGCTCAGACCAGACCGATTGATCCGCCTCGCGGGCGTGACGCGGGTGAATGGAATGAACGCGATGCACCATGCTGTTAGCCTCCACGATTTGGCCTCCTCTGAAAGTCCACTGAAATCTTAAGGTGAGTTTCAATATGAGGGGATACACCCCCTCAAGCTCCCCTACACCTGAGGCCATTTCGATAATTCTGAAATGGCCTCTTGGAAATTGCCGCAAGCAGCGCGACTGCCGCTTACTTCTTCACAAAATCGGGCGCTTCGCACGCCACCGTGCCCAGGTTGGCAGGAACGGTGATCTCCATATACACGTAGTCATCCGACAGCGCCGTCTCGTTATGCTTCATTCCGCCGGGAATGAAGAATACATCGCCCTCTTTCATTCGCCTCTTGACCCCGTCCTCGAACTCCAGGTCGATGGACCCTTTCATCACGTAACACAATTGCGACTCGCAAACGTGATAGTGCCACCCGGTGAGCGGCACTTTTCCCTGCACAAAGGTCATCGTCTGCGCGCTCATCCTGCCATTGCTTGCCTTGGCGACACCGAGGTCCCGGTAAACCAGAAAGTCTCTCCGGCCCTCGACTGTCGGCGCAGTCAGCACGTTAGAAAGCGCGAATGCCATTGCTTCGTTGGCGGAACTGGTTTTGCTGTCAGACACTCCACTGGTCATGGCTGGGTCCTTTTCTCTGCAACTCGAATCGACGACATATTATGCATCAATGAAATTCAATCCTTGTAGCCAGTGACCCATTCTGAAGGCACACCCATTTTCAGCCATTGGCCTACTCTCTGTCCTGCCCCTGTACACCATCGTTCGCATCGTGAATCAACAGACTGCCCGGTGACATCTTTTATGGGATTTGCGTTCAAACAGGATTTAGTATGATTTAGTCATACCACCCCCAAAGGGGCCGCCCAATGAGCAATGCCGTCAAGAAAACCATTTCACTCCCAGCAGATCTTGCGCGCCAAGCTGAAGAATTGGCGCTGGCGGAAGGCAAAACCCTGAGCGGCGTCATCCAGGACGCGCTACGGCAAGCCGCGATCGAGCGGCGACTGAAGGAACTGCGCGGGATGCAGGCCTACTGGAGCCGCATGGCCCGGGACAAAAGCATACTAAGCGAGCGCGATCTCGATCGTTACCTGCGCGACTGAACGCAGACGGGCATGAGCAGCGGCGTCACGCAGCAACCGTGATGCCCGCCACTTGCTCGCGGCGCGCCGGTTTTACAGTGATCTCGACCTGCTGGTCGAACGACACCAGCGCCTGCATCAGGCGCTCAAGCGAAATATTCTGGAGTTTGTAGCGGCCTACCTGCGATACCTTGGGCTGTGTCATGCCGGTGATCACGGCGGCCTCGGTCTGACTGAGCCCCCTGCTCCGGATGAGTTCGTTGAGCTTGACGGCGAGGATGGCTTTCGCGGACAGTTCTTCCGCATCGTCGAACCCAAGGTCGATCAGCACATTGTCCGTGCCCTTGTGCCTGTCTTTGCGTCGCATCATTTCCTCCCGCTCAACCCATGCCGGGCCAGCACAGCCTTCAACCGCTTCTCGATCAAGTTTACTTCCGGCTGCGGCGTGCTGATACCGGACTTCGACTTCTTCTGAAACGCATGCAACACATGGATCGCGTCTCCGACGCGCACCGTGTAGACCGCACGAAAGGTATCGCCCCGGTGATCTTCCACCAACTCGTAGACGCCGGAACCGAGCCCCTTCCACGGCTTCGACGAATCGGGCGTTCGACCCAATTGCACTACGAAGAGCGCAACACCCATGTCCTTCTGGACCGGAATGGGGAATTCCTTGAAATCCTTCTTCGAGGAACCCTCCCAGAACAGCGGTCTGCGCATCACAGGCATGAATTATATCCGTTCGTATATAGGTTGCAAGCATCGCCAATCGCAGTGCCGCCGAGCCGCCGAGCCGCCGAGCCGCCTTGATAACAATACACCCATGGCGCGCGTTCATTCCAGGACCAGTTCGGGCCCTGCGCGTCAAGCCCTTACAATAGCGGGCGATGAATTCCTCCAGACCGACCGCCGAAGCCTCCGCGACCCATACCCCCATGATGCAGCAGTACCTCCGCCTCAAGGCGGAGCATCCGGACATCCTGCTCTTCTATCGCATGGGGGACTTCTACGAGCTCTTCCATGAGGACGCGGAAAAAGCGGCGCGGCTGCTCGACATCACGCTGACCACGCGCGGCGCCTCGGCGGGCGTGCCGATCCGCATGGCAGGCATCCCGTGGCATTCGGCCGAGCAGTACCTCGCCAAGCTGGTGAAGCTGGGCGAGTCGGTGGCCATCTGCGAGCAGATCGGCGACCCGGCCACGTCCAAAGGCCTGGTGGAGCGCGCGGTGACGCGCATCGTGACTCCGGGAACGCTCACCGATACGGCCCTCCTCCAGGACAAGGCAGACAACATTCTCCTGGCCATCGCCGGCGACAAGTCCACTGTCGGATTGGCCTGGCTGAACCTGGCCAGCGGCGAGCTGCGCGCGCTGGAAATCGCGCCGGCGCTGCTGGCCGCCGAGTTGCGGCGCATCGGCCCGGCTGAAGTACTGGTCACCGAATCCAATCCTGCGGCATCCGAACTGGATACGCGGGCCATCGACTATGCCGTGACCAAGCTGCCCGAGTGGCACTTCGACGTCGCCGCAGGCCGCACGCGCCTGCTGAAGCAACTCGGGGCCGCATCCCTTGCAGGCTTCGGCGCCGACGACCTCGTCCCCGCCATCGGCGCTTGCGGCGCGCTGCTCGACTACGCCGCCAAGACCCAGGGCCAGGCGCTGGCGCACGTCAATGCACTCATCACCGAGCGCCCGGGCCAGTACGTGCGCATGGACCCGGCCACGCGGCGCAACCTCGAAATCACCGAGACCCTGCGCGGCGAGCCCGCGCCCACGCTGTTCTCGCTGCTCGATGAATGCGCCACCGGCATGGGTAGCCGCCTCCTGCGTCTGTGGCTGCACCACCCCCTGCGCGAGCGGAACGCCATCACGGCCCGCCACGCGGCAGTGGAGACACTCATCGACACCGGCGCGCATGAGAAGGTGTATGCCGCCCTGCGGCGCATCGCCGACGTCGAGCGCATCACCTCGCGGGTGGCCCTGAAGAGCGCCCGCCCGCGCGATCTCTCGGGCTTGCGCGACAGCCTGGCGCGCCTGCCGGAACTGACGGGCGCGCTCCCCGTCTCAGCAGTTGCGCAGGACGACCTGCTGACCGCCTTGCGTGCCGACCTCGCCGTGCCCGAGGATTGCCTGGCACTGCTCACGCGCGCCATCGCGCCCGAGCCCTCCACCATGCTGCGCGAAGGCGGCGTCATCGCCGAGGGCTACGACGCGGACTTGGATGAGCTGCGCGGCCTGCAGACCAATGCCGGAGAATTCCTCGTGGCGCTGGAGGCACGCGAGAAGGAGCGTACCGGCATCCCGAATCTCAAGGTCGAATACAACCGGGTGCACGGCTACTACATCGAGATCACCAACTCGCACGCAGCCAAGGTGCCCGACGACTATCGCCGCCGCCAGACCCTCAAGAACGCCGAGCGCTACATCACGCCCGAGCTCAAGGCCTTCGAGGACAAGGCGCTGTCGGCCAACGACCGCGCGCTGGCCCTCGAAAAATCCCTGTACGAGGCACTGCTGGGCCTGCTCGCTGTTCATGTGGGCACGCTGCAGGCCATCGCCCGCGCCATCGCCCAACTGGACGTGCTTGCCTGCTTTGCAGCCGTCGCCTCGCGCCGCAACTACTGCCGCCCGGTGTTCGATGACGCGCCGGGCATGGATATCGAAGCGGGCCGCCATCCGGTGGTCGAAGGCCAGATCGAGCAGTTCATCGCCAACGATTGCAGGCTCGGCCCGGCAAGGAAGCTACTGCTCATCACCGGGCCCAACATGGGCGGCAAATCCACCTACATGCGCCAGGTGGCGCTGATCGTGCTGCTCGCGCATGTGGGCGCGTTCGTGCCGGCGCGATCTGCGCGCATCGGGCCGGTGGACCAGATCTTCACGCGCATCGGCGCGGCCGACGACCTGGCCGGCGGGCGCTCCACCTTCATGGTGGAGATGACCGAATCGGCCAACATTCTGCACAACGCCACGGACCGAAGCCTGGTGCTCATGGACGAGGTCGGCCGCGGCACCTCGACCTTCGACGGCCTTGCGCTGGCCTGGGCCATCGCCCGTCACCTGCTGGAGAAAAGCCGCTGCCACGCGCTCTTTGCCACGCACTACTTCGAATTGACGCGCCTGGCCATCGACTATCGCGAGTCGGCCAACATTCACCTGGATGCCGTGGAGCACAAGGACAGCATCGTGTTCCTGCATGCCGTCGAGGAAGGCCCGGCCAGCCAGAGCTACGGGCTGCAGGTGGCCGCGCTGGCCGGCGTGCCGAGGCCCGTGGTCAAGAACGCGCGCAAGTACCTGCAGATGCTCGAGGACGCGAGCCTGCGGCAGGGCGGGCAGGAAGACCTGTTCGCGGGCTCCACGGTGCAGGCCGGCGGAAAGGAGACCGAGGTTCTGACCGATCCGCTGCGCGATGCCCTGGGCCAGCTGAACCCGGATGAGCTGACGCCGCGCGAGGCGCTCGATTTGCTTTATCGCTTAAAGAAGCTTTGATGTTCGAATAGCCTAATGTCAGTTATCCCTTCGTCTATATCTGTTTGACGTGGTCTATAAGGTTAATTTGTCATGAATTCATTTTTCAGAAACGCGTTGTCGCTGCTTGCGCTGGCCCTGCTCGCGGGCTGCGCCTCGCCCCTGCCCCGTCCGGCGGACAAGGGCATCGCCTTCGCCGTGCTGGGCGACACGCCCTACAACGCATCCGAAATCGTCCAGCTCGATGCCCTCATCGACCAGCTCAACCGCGAGGAGCTAGCCTTCGTGGTCCACGTCGGCGACATCACCTCCGGTGGCGGCCCGTGTACCGATGCGTGGTTCGAGGCACGCAAGGCGCAGTTCAACCGCGTCCGCCACCCGTTCATCCTCATACCCGGCGACAACGACTGGACCGACTGCCACCGCAGCGGCATGGACCCGATGGATCGACTGGCGAAATTCCGCGAGTTGTTCGCTGCGGGAACGCACAGCCTGGGCGGACGCAGCATGCCCGTGGAGCGGCAATCCGGCGCGCATGCCGCCTATCGCGAGCACATGCGCTGGGAGACCGGCCGCGTGCTGTTCGTCACGCTCAACGTGCAGGGCAGTAACAACAACCTTGGCCGCACGTCGGCCATGGATGCCGAATATCGCCAGCGCATGTCAGCCGTCACCGCCTGGATCGACGAGGCCGAGCGCCTCGTCACTGAGAAGAAGCTCGCGGGCCTGGTGCTGCTGTCGCAGGCCAACCCGGACTTCGAGGAGACCTGGCATGCCAAGGCGCATGCGGGCGCGCCGGACGGCTTTGCCGAGTTTCGTGCCGCCCTGCGTACGCTGGCCAAGCGCCTGGCCAAGCCCATCCTGTTCGTGCACGGCGATACGCACAGCTACCAGCTCGACCGGCCGCTCAAGGACCCGGCAACGGGCGCACCCTTCAGCAATTTCACGCGCCTGGAAGTCTGGGGTTCGCCCTGGGTGCGCTGGGTGCGCGGGTCGCTGCACCCGGACGCGCCAATCCCCTTCTACGTCGAGAACACGGCACCCTGATCCGGCGAGCGGCCGACCGCACCTGTCGCCGGGAGTTACTTCGGTGGCATGCGCAACGCGCCGTCGAGCCGAATGGTGCTGCCGTTGAGCATCGGGTTCTCGACGATGTGCTGCACCAGCTGGGCGAATTCCGGCGGCCGCCCGAAGCGCGGCGGAAACGGAATCGGCTTTGCCAGCGCTTCCTGCAATTCCTTGGGCACCGCGAGCAGCGCCGGCGTCTCGAAGACCCCGGGGGCGATGGTCATGACGCGGATGCCGAAGCGAGCGAGCTCGCGCGCGACTGGCAGTGTCATGCTGACGATGCCGCCCTTGGAAGCCGCGTAGGCTGCCTGCCCGATCTGGCCGTCGAAGGCGGCCGTC
>CANJXQ010000181.1 GCA_947478805.1 Betaproteobacteria bacterium
CGCCGACTACCCCGTCGCTGCCTGCGCTGCTCGGCGATGCAAAGGGGGCCCCGAAATGCCCCCACGGGATAGATATATGTGTCAGTTTTTCTGTTGTAAACGTTGGCAGGGTGTTGCAAGACCATCCAAATTGACAGGATTTATCTACAAGGGATGGGTTCGGGGTGGGGCCCCGTTGGGGACGCCGAGAAGCGCAGGCAGCGCTGGGGTTTCGGCGAGGACTGTCTGAGCGAGCCCGCGACAGCGGGGGAGCGAGTTCCGCAGCCGCCAGCGCTGACGAGCATCGCAGGGCAGTTTCGGCACGCAGTGCCGAAACCGTCACCTCCGGGGTCGCCTTTTCTTTGGTGACTTTCTTTTGGCGAAGCAAAAGAAAGTCACTCGCCGTCAGGCGAAACCTGCTCTCCCATTTGGGAACGCGAGAAAAGTAACTCGCCGTCAGGCGAAACCTGCCCCCCCGCGCCGTCGCGCTCAATTCTTCTGCAACGACTTCGAAAATTGCGCCGTGGTGTTCGCCAGCCGCGTCGCCAGTATGCGGATCAACTCCACCGCCGCATCCGGGTTCTCACGAATGACGCTCAAGAACTGGTCCTTGGAAATGCGCAGCGTCTCGACGCGGGACAATGTCGTCGCGGTCGCGGTGCGCGGCACGTCGCCGAATATCGCGATCTCGCCGATGATTTCGTTTCGCCCCAGGGTGTTCACCACCAACGGTCCGTTGGGCGTCGGCACGGAAATCTCGATGCTCCCGTCGATCACGATGTAACAGGCTTCGCCCGCATCGCCGGCGCGAAACATCACGTGCCCGGCATCGAAGGTGAGGCGCTCGCTGGTGAACGCCAGCAGCTTTTGCTTGGCCGGCGGCAACTTGCTGAAGATAGGGAACCGCCGGATCAACTCTACTTCCTGCTCTAGGCTCATGTCATTTCTCCTGTGCCAGCGCCATGTTCGCAGAACCCGGTCCGGGTGACGCTGCGACGGGGCCTCCCGCACCCATGTTACAGATCATCATGCCGTACCCAGCAGGCGCTGGAACGGTTCGCTGCCTTCCTTCAGATCGCCATAGCTGCCGCTCGCGGCGAGCCTGCCGCCATCGAGCACCAGCACGTGGCCGAATCGCTCGGCCAACTCGACGCGATTCAGCACCCAGAATACGCCGCTGGCGCGGCGGCACTCGAGCACGTTGTCCAAGAGCCGGTTCTGCGATGCCGGATCCAGCACCGATCCGGCCTGATCGAGGATAAGCAGGGCCGGGCGCTTGAGGATGGCGCGCCCGATGGCGACCTTCTGCCGGTCAGCGACGGGCAGGCGGGCGCCGCCGGTACCGACCTGGAAAGCCAGGCCGATCTTGAGCACCAGCGGGCGCAGATTGAGTTCGTCGAGCAACTGTCGCATCAGCGCACCGATGCGCGCGCCAGAGCCAGCCTGCCCCGACGCGATCTTGCCGAACAGGATGTTGTCCTGCAGCGATGCCGCGCCGTTGTAGCGCACCGGATCGAAGAACTCCACTGCACCGCGCATCTCGGCCGGCAGCGTCTCGGCAAAATGACGGCGGGCCTCCAGGATGCGGGCTTCCAGCGCCTCGTCGATGAGGCCCAAGCGATGCCGTGCCGAGATCAGCTTGAAGGGCAGCGCAAGCAGCATATTGCGGTCGTCCTCGGCAATGCGGTCCAATCCTACGTCGGAAACCTGCGCGAGTACTTCCTTCACGCCGGGCAGGTCGTCATGCGAAATGAAACTGAACTGCTCGAACATTTCGTGGCCGGGCGGCAGGTCGCTGAACAGTTCGACCATGGTCTCGGCGAGCTTGTGCCCGACCTTCAGCAGGTCGCCCGACAAACCGGTGTCATCCAGCACCTTGCGCACATAGGCGTTCCTGGCCAGGTTTTCCATGTCGAAGGTCTTGCCCACCGGCGTGCCAAACAACAGGTTCTCGGCCAGCGTCGCATTGCGGTTGTAGCGCGAGAGATCGAACCGTTCGACAAGATCCTTGATATCCGGCTGGGTCAGGCGCTCGCGCATGGTTTCTCGCGCGAGCAGAATGCCGTCCATGAGGCCCGCCGCCTGGTCCGGCCCAACCGCGCTCTTCAAGCCGACCTCGAATACGGTTTCCTCGAGGTCCACGGCCTTGAGCACTTCGAGGATGCGCTGTTCCAGCTCCTGAGCGTTGGAGACGCCGGCCGCCTTGTAGTCGATCCAGTCGGCGGCGATGTCCAGCGTCGAATTGCCCGCGCGCTCGGACTCCTTGAGCCAGTGCTCGCGCTTTTGCAGCGCCTCGCCTTCATAGGGCACTTCATGCACCGGCCAGTGCTTGAGGCCGTACACGAGGTTGTCACGGATGCTCAAGGGGAAGAGGAACGCCGCGGCACCCACGTAGGAAATGGCGCGCCCGGTGACCGCCTCGGGTGCGCGCGTGATGTCCACCCCGCCCATGTCGATGTTGCCATTGGTCGGAGGGACCAGCCGCGCCAGCATCTGGGCAAGGTCGCCGCTGCCCGAGCCCGCCGCCCCGACGATGGCGACGTGCTGCGCCATGTCGAATTCGAAGCTGACGCCATCAATCACCTTGCTGCCCGACTCGTCGACCAGGGACAGGTTCGAGGCGCGCACCAGGCCCTGCTGCGGCAACTGCGGGGATTCGATCAGTTCCTGCTGCGACTGCGGCGCGAGATCGTCCGCTGTGAACTGCTCCACCACCTGCGTGTACTTGATGCCGGTGTCCAACCGCTGCTGGTCCCAGTCGATCAACTCCTTCACCGGGCTGGGCAAATCCTTGTAGGCTGCGATGACCGCAACGAGCGTTCCGATGTCGAGCCGGCCGTTGATCGCAAGGTAGCCGCCGATCAGGTAGAACAGGAACGGCGTCATCTGCGACAGCAGGTTGTTGAGGAACTTCACCATGAACTTGCGCTGGTAGAGCTCGAACCTGAGCAGGAAAATCCGCCCCAGCCGCGACGAGATCTCGGCGCGCTCGTAGTTCGAGGTGTCGTGTGCGTGGATTTCCGTCACGCCGTCCACGCATTCGGCGATGCGCCCGGCCAGCTGGCGCGCCGTCAGTTGCTGCTCCTTGGACAGCACCAGAAGGCGCTTGCGCAGCTTCGGAATGATGAGGGTCTGGAAAACCACCACCGCCAGCGCCACCAGGCCGAGGTACACATGCTGGTAGAGGATGAAGAACAGCGCCGTGAGCGCCTGTCCGCCGAGGAACAGCGGCGTGATGATGGAGTCGCCGACGAAGGCCCCCAGCGGCTCGACCTCGTCCTTGATCATGGTCGCCATTTCGGCCGCCTTGACGCGCCGGAAGTGCGGCAGCGGAAAGCGCATGATGTGGTCGAACAGTGTGAAGCGCAGGCGGCGCAGCATGCGCTCGCCCATCCAGCCCTTCATGGTGTTGATCTGCAGCTTGATCAGGCCGCTGATGATGATCAGGACGAGGAAGGTAATGGTCAGCGCGAAGAGATAGGGCGTGCGCTCCATCGCGAAACCCTCGAACAGGTGCAGGGTGCCACCGCCGAGGAAATCGGGCAGATTCCAGACAAAGCGCAGGAACGGCATGGTCGAGTCGGGCTGCGGAAAGCCCTTGCCCGAGATGGGCTGGTTGACGATGGCCTTGGGCAGGTCGAGCGTGGCGAAATAGAACAGCATCGACGCGACAACCAGCGGCAGGATGAGTATCTGCTCGCGCTTGCTGTAGCGCAGGATGAATCCGAACAGACTGCGTTCCATGCCGCCCCGTCTAAGAGTCCGTTACAAAATGAGGGGATACGTCCCCTCATACTCCCCTACATTGGACGATTGCAAAATGAATTTTGCAACCGGCTCTAGGCCAAGAATTGCCGAATATTACAGCCCGCAGGCACGTATGGCACCCGCAAACGCGCGATCAGCTGTAAGGGTCGGCCGCATCGCGCAGCCCGTCGCCGAGGAAGTTGAAGGCGAGCACCACGATGAATACGGGCACGACCGATGCCATCAACCAGGGATAGAGCGCCACGACGTCGATGTTCTGCGCCTCGTTGAGCAAAACACCCCAGCTTGTGACGGGCGGCCGCAGGCCCAGGCCGAGGAAAGACAGCGCCGTCTCGCCCAGGATCATCGCGGGCAGGGACAGGGTCACTGAGGCAATCATGTGGCTGGCAAAGCTGGGCAGGAGATGGCGGCGGATCACGCGGCCGGGGCGCGCGCCCATGAGGACTGCCGCGGCAGCGAAATCCTCCTCGCGCAGCGCCAGCAGCTTGGAGCGTACCGCGCGCGCGAGGCCAGGCCAGTCGAGCAGCCCGAGGATGATGGTGATGCCGAAGTAGATCAGCACCGGACTCCAGTTCACCGGCAGCGCAGCCGACAGCGCCATCCACAGCGGCAGCTCGGGGAAGGCGCGCACCATCTCGATCAGGCGCTGGATCACGTTGTCCACCCAGCCGCCGAAATAGCCGGAGATGCCGCCCAGCGTGATGCCGATGAGAAAGCTCACTGCGATCCCGAGCAAGCCTACCGTCAGGGAAATGCGCGTTCCGTAGACGATGCGCGAGAAGAGATCGCGGCCCAGCCGGTCCGTGCCGAAGAGATAGAGCGAGCCGCCTTCCGCAGGGCAAGCCAGGTGGAAGTTCGCCTCGAACAGGCCCCAGAACCGGTACTCGTCCCCGCGACACAGGAATCGGATCGGCTGCACGCTCTGGGCATCCGGGGTGTATTCGCGCCGCAGGGTGTCCATGTTGAGCTTCATGGAATTGCCATAAACGAAAGGACCTACAAACCTCCCTTCGTGGAACATATGGACCTGCTGCGGCGGCGAATAGATATTGCGCGCATCACGGGTATGCAGGTTGTAGGGCGCAATGACTTCGCTGACCAGGGTCGATGCATAGATCGCCAGCAGGATGATCCCTGACAGCAAGGCCACGCGATGGCGCTTGAACTTCCACCACATGATCTGCCACTGCGAGGCACTGTAGAAGCGCTCCTGCGCCGGGGTCAGCGACTCGGCGCGATCGGGCTCGAAGGTCTCGCTCGAAACATAGTGCTCGAGCTCCTGCGCATTGGCGTTCGCGACCGGCGTGCTCATTTGGCGGAGCCCCCGGTCAGGCGAATGCGCGGATCGAGCACGGCCAGCAACAAGTCGGAAATGAAGGTGCCGATCACCGCGAGCATGGACAGGAACATCAGGAAGGAACCCGCCAGGTACTGGTCCTGGCTGCGCAACGCGTCGAGCAGCATCGGGCCCGAGGTCTGCAACGACAGCACCACGGCCACCACCGCCGAGCCGGAAATCACGCTCGGCAGCAAGCTGCCGATGTCGGCAACAAAGGGATTGAGTGCCATGCGCATCGGGTACTTCATCAACAGGCGGAATCGCGGCATCCCCTTGGCGCGCGCGGTCGTCACGTACTGCTTCTGCAGCTCATCGAGCAGGTTGGCGCGCAGGCGCCGGATCATGCCCGCGGTGCCCGAGGTGCCGATCACGAGCACCGGAATCCACAGGTGGGAGAGCACCGACATCATCTTGTCCATGGACCAGGGCTTGCCGAGGTATTCCGGATCCATGATGCCGCCCACCGCCAGGCCGAATTCCACGTTGGCGAAATACATCAGCACCAGCGCCAGCAGGAAATTGGGCGTGGCGAGGCCGACATAGCCGAACAATGTCAGGCCATAGTCGCTCCAGCTGTACTGGTGCGTGGCCGAATAGGCCCCGATCGGGAAAGCGACGGCCCAGGTAAACAGGATGACCGAAAAGTTCATGATGAAGGACAGCAGCAGGCGGTCGCCCACCACCTCCTTGACCGGCAGATCGTATTCGAAGGACCAGCCGAGGTCACCCTGCAGCAGGCCCGAATAGCCGCGCGCGCCCGGCCATACGCCCACCCAGACCGCGTACTGCTCGACCGCGGATTTGTCCAGGCCGTACTGCTTCTTCAGGAACTCGACACGCTCCAGCGCCGAGGTATCGCCCTGGCTCTTCAGTTCATCGATCTGGTTGGACAGGAAATCGCCCGGGGGCAGCTTGATGATGGTAAAGACCAGCACGCTGATCACGAACAGCGTCGGGATGAGGATCAGGATGCGGTTGAGCGTGTACCTGAGCATGGGGGCCTAGCGGGCTTCGCCCGAATTATCCTGCGCGAACCAGAACGTGTCGGGCTTGTAGATGCCGAAGAATGCGCCCGGATCGAAGTTGTAGATGCCCTTGGCAGGGACGTTGCGCAGTGACTCGCGCTTGATCACCGGTTGCGGGACGCAGCACACAACGCCGATGGTGAACTGCTGCTCGGCATGGATCGCGAGCATGCGGTGCCAGACGCTTTCGCGCTCTGCGCGCGTGGGGGCCAGGTGCCAGGCGGCATTGAGCTTCTGCAACTCGATCACCGCAGGCATGTCCGGGGCCTCGCCCATCTTGCCGCCGGTCTCGTGGTGCTGGCCGAACTTCGGCCACTGCAGTTGCAGCTGGTTGGTCGGCGCCAATTCATCCGGGCTCATGTCCGGCGTCGGAATGCCGTTCTCCATCCCTGCCCATACCGAAATCATGGTCTGCCCGGAGAAGATTCGCTTCCTGAGCAGTTCTCGCTGCAATGGCTTGGTGAAGAGCTTGATGCCGACCTCGGACCAGGTCTCGCGAATCAAGGACAGCACATCGGCCTGCTCTGAGCTCTCCCCCGCCGTCTCGACGATGATTTCCATGGGTCGCCCGTCGGGCAGCCGGCGCACCCCGTCAATGCCGCGCTTCAACCCCAACTCATCGAGCATCTTTTCCGCCGCCTTGCGGTCGTACTTCGTCCAGCGCTCCTGGTATTCCTTGCGGAACAACGGGCTCTCCGGCAACACCGTGTTGTTCGCCTCGGTGGCGAGGCCAAAGTAGAGCACGTGGTTCACCAGCGGCCGATCGATGGCCATCGACAGCGCATGACGGAACTTCTCCTCGCGAAAGAGCTTGCGCCACTCCGGATCGTTGATGTTGAGGTTGGGAAACAGCGTGAATTGCGAGCCGAGCGCGGAGCGCCACAACAGGGTGCGGAACTTGTTGCGCTTTTCGTTCTGCTTGAGGAAGGTGTAATTGGCGAACTGCACGTCGCGCGCCTGCAGGTCCGACTCGCCGGACCCGGCCTTCGCCGGAATGAGC
>CANJXQ010000182.1 GCA_947478805.1 Betaproteobacteria bacterium
ATCCGCTGCTTTGGATTGCAGAAAAATGTGCGAAAAGATCTTCCCCGCCTGCGTCCGGGGTAATGAAGCCGAAGCCCTTCGCGTCGTTAAACCACTTTACCGTACCTGTTGCCATGTTCCAAAATCTCCGTTTATGAATGGACCTGCAGGCGAAGCGTAACACTGATTGCCATTGGCGTAGCCCACTTTTTCAGGGAAGGCCTAAGGGAGACCTCACATTGCACTATTCCATCCCAGCCGTAGCCCCTGCAAAGCACGCATTCCACGTGAAAAGCGCATCAAATTGGCCCAAACTACGCCAAATGGCCGCTTTTTACTCGGCATTGGGCCAAAACATGCAGTTTCGAGCGAATCAGACAGAAACAGAATATCCGGCCATATTGGCCATCCAAAAACTCAAGTCAGGGCAAAGTGCGCGTACTGCCCAGGTAACCCCAAACAGGTTTTTGATTACGCGCTCTAAAATAAGGGAAAGCGAGGGAATGTTTCTCCTTAAATTCGCAGCCCCCTATTTCACCTGCTCACGAAGGTTCTTCACGCGCTCGGTCGCCGCCGAAAGCAGCAATGCCTGATCGGATGCGACCAACAGCCAGTTCATGTCGCGATTGGCAAAGCGACGTCCAATGCCCGTCGCTCCGCCAAGGCCGATCCACTTGCCGTGCCGCTTGCAGGCGGCGATGCAATCCGTAACGATGGCCTGCACTTTCGGATCGTCGGAGTTGCCAGGTATTCCCAGGTCGAGGCACAAGTCCTGCGGACCGATCAGAATCCCATCAAGGCCCGGTGTGGCGACGATGGCATCGACATTCTTCGCGCCCTCTGCCGACTCTATCAGCGCGTAAAGAACCACTGCCGGCTCCACCATGGCGACGATGTTCGAGCCCGAGGTCCCGCGAAAATACGACTGCGGCGAGAGAGTGGAGACCGAGCGCATCCCCACCGGAGGGTAGCGGCAGGCGCGAACGAACTCGGCTGCCTCGGCCGCAGTAGCGATGTGCGGCATGATGATGCCCATCACACCATTGTCGAGCGCGCGGCAGGCCATCGAAAAATCATTCTTGGGCACACGCATGATGGGGCTCACCCCGGCGTCCTGACTCGCCACGGCGATCTGTACGGCCTGTTCCAGCGACATGGAGTTGTGCTCCTGGTCGAGCATAACGAAATCGAAGTCCGCGGCCTTCATCAGGCGGCCGATATCGACCGTCCGCGACTGCCTCAACACCATGCCCATTGCAGGACGGCCGGCACGCATGCTATCGAGCATTGAATTTTTGATCATCATGACTCCTGTTGACGACAGGCCTTGACTTCCTGTCTGAGTGATTCGGTGCGCGTTGCGGCGCTTATGACTGCCGTGAAACCGGCCGCAGCACTTCCGGAAGCCCCTCTGGCCGCGGTACCGCGACGGTGCCGATTTCACCCGGAACCGAGAATTCGATGCTTTGGCGGTCTTCCGAAAGATAGATTTCATTGTGACGAAAACCGCCAGGGATGAAGTACGCATCCCCCGCCACAAACGTGCAAACCGTTCCGTCCTCCATCTCCAAAATAATCTTCCCGGCCAGCGAATAAACAAACTGGTATTCGCACAGATGGAAATGCCAGCCGGTAGGCTCGGTCATGCCTGCCACGGCAGACAGTTGGTTGGCCCTTGCGCGACCGCCACTTGCCTCGCGCAAGCCCAGGTCCCGGTAGCGAAAGAAATCCCGACGCCCGGGGATGAATGGCGTGATCTCGGGAAACCCCTTGAAAGCCGTCATTCCGGACTTTTCCAGCATTGACCGGGCAAGCGCCACGGCCTCCTTGTCTGTCATCGTACTCACCCTACCTCCCGAATCATCCAATCTGTCGCCACCGCCGATTGCCCTGCGCCAATCGCGATCTATTCAGGGCGAATGCCCGCCGCCTGCGTCACCTTGCCCCAGCGGTCGACTTCGTCGTTGATCAGTTGCGCGAATTCCAACGGCGCAATGCCACCCGGCACAAGCCCGAGATCCGACAGGCGCTTGCGCACGTCCGCCGTCTGGAGCACCGCGCGGATATCCCCGGTGAGGCGATCCGTGGCAGCCTTGGAAACGCCCAGCGGCGCCGCGAGACCAACCCACGCGGCCACCTCGAATCCGGCGTAGGTCTCATTGAACGTGGGCACCTGCGGCAATGCGGCCAGGCGCTCGCGTGAGGCGGCCCGCAAGACGCGGACCTTGCCCGCCTCCGCAAGCTGCTTGGGGGTCTGGAAGCTGTCCCAGACGATCTGCACCGATCCGCTGAACAGTGCGTTGTAGGCGTCCGGCATTCCCTTGAACGGCACATGCGTCATCGGCACGCCAGTCACCTGGCCAAGCATTTCACCAATGAGATGCGTCGTTGTCCCGGTGCCTGCAGACGCATAGAAGACCTTGCCAGGATTGGCCTTGGCGTAGTCGATGAACTCATTTAGCGTGCGCGCCGGAAAGGAATCCAGCACCGTCATGACCAACGGGCCGGTGTACACCAAGGAAAGCGGAATGAAATCCTTGCGCACGTCGAAGCCCAGCGCCTTGGTAGTAAATGGCTGGATCGTGTTGCCTGACACAACGAGACCAATCGTATACCCGTCCGGGTCAGCCTGTTTGAGTGCGCGTACCCCGATGATGCCACCTGCTCCCGCACGGTTGTCGACAACCACCTGCTGACCCAGGCGCTTGGAAAGCGGCTCCACAAGGATGCGCACACTGGTATCCGCGCCACCACCGGGCGGAAATGGCACGATGAGGCGAACCGGTCTGTCCGGAAAGCCTTGCGCCGCGGCACCCGCGACCCAGGACAGCAGCGCGGCACCCCGCACGCACCCGGCAAAAACTCGTCTGCAAAACTCCATGTTCCACCTTTCCATTTGTCGTTTCAAGAAATCAGCGCCGGTGCGTCCATGCGCATGGCTGGACTTCCGCCTCGGACACCTTTCCGTCAAACGTCCACCAACCCTTCCGGCTTGACGTATTCCGGATTGCGTTTAGCAAGCAGTGCTAGGTCGGAGCCCGGGCGCGACGAGGGTGGCGCGAACTGCAACATGAGAAGCGCGGCACCTTTGGCACCCGCAGTGAACGCTGGAGCGGGATCGCCGGCTTCGTTCTGCACCATCGCCAGTTCCCCATACTCGCGGCCCTCGTGAACCAGCGATCCACCGAGCACGAGGTAGTACTGTCCACCCGCCGTCGATGCAATGCCAAGTCCTCGCGCGTTGGCCCCAAGCCGGATGTCCGTGACGCGAACGCCGTCCGGCTGATCGATGATGTCGTGCATTGTCGACTGCCCCGCTGCGACCGTCGACTCGGGATCGAAGTAGCCGGTCAACACACGCCCCGGTTTGCCAGGCATCAGGTGGCGCGAACCGGGCATCGGGAAATAGCCGCCCTCACAGGCGAGCCGCAGCGTGTAGAACGCGATGCCCTCATCGCCCGCGACGATCGGCCCATACGGCGAATAGGCGTCCGCGTAATGAAAGCAAACAGGTTTTGCGTCCGCGCTACCGAGCTTTCCTCCTCCGCGCACGATGATCTGGAACTGGTCGACATCGTGAAAGTGCGGGTGGATGGTCGATCCCTTGGTCGGCATCTCCACCAGCATGGCCTGCGGCCCCTGGTGAAAGGTCGCAGCCACGCCCAGGTAACAGCGTGTCAGCGTCATGAAATCCCGGGTCTGGAACGCCTGCCTGTGGTCGTCCGTGTCCGCATGCGCGATGTATCTCATGTCATGCCTCCATTCGGTGATGAGCGGGAATATTACAGCCGACTGCGAGCGCTTTCATTGAGTTTCCCCCTGAAGTCCGGCGATCTGAAAGGGGGAAGAGTCCCCTTCCTCAGAGCTACGCCTAAACCATCATCAACACCGACTTGGTCTCGGTGTACAGGTCCATCATCGAGCGACCCATCTCGCGACCGAAGCCGGACATCTTGTAGCCGCCGAACGGCAGTGCGTTGTCGAGCAAGCCATGGCAATTCACCCACACGGTGCCCGCCTTGATGCGCGGAATCAGCCGGTTCACGCGCTTCAGGTCGTTCGACCAAATGCTTGCCGCAAGGCCATAGGGCGTGGCATTGGCGATGGCGGCAATTTCTTCCACGTCATCGAAGGGTGTCGCGACCACCACCGGCCCGAATATTTCCTCCTGCACCACGCGTGCATCGGCCTTGGCGCCGGTCAACACCGTGGGCTTCATGTACCAACCGCGCTCGCCCTGGCGGGCGCCACCGGCGACCAGTGTCGCCCCCGCCTCAACGCCGATATTCACGTAATCGGACACGCGCCTGAGTTGCTTTTCCGACACCAGCGGTCCCAGCTGCGATGAAGGGTCCATGCCCGGCCCGACACGCATCTTGGCGGCGATGGCGGCGACCCCCTCCACGACCGCATCGAACTTGGACCTCTGGACATAAAGGCGCGAACCGGCCACGCAGACCTGCCCGGAGTTGAAGAAGATCGCGTTGGCAGCGCCGAAAGCCGCACTCTTGGGGTCGGCGTCGTCGAGCACGATCACCGGCGACTTCCCGCCGAGTTCCAGCGACACGCGCGCCATGTTCTCCACCGCCGCCTTGCCGATCAGCTTGCCCACAGCGGTCGAGCCGGTGAAAGCGATCTTGTCCACGCCCGGGTGCGCCGCCAGCGCCGCGCCGGCCACGTGACCGAGTCCCGTCACCACATTGATCACCCCCTTGGGGATGCCCGCCTGTTGCGACAGCTCGGCAAGCCGCAACGCGGTGAGCGGCGTGTCCTCGGCGGGCTTCAATACCACGGTACAGCCCGCCGCCAGCGCCGGGCCCAGCTTCCAAACCGCCATCATGAGGGGAAAGTTCCACGGGATGATCGCCCCCACCACGCCCACCGGCTCGCGGCGCGTATAGGCAACGAACTCGTTCTTGCGAAAGGCCGGCAGCGACACGTCGATGGTGCTGCCCTCGACCTTCGTCGCCCAACCCGCGGCATAGCGCAGGAAATCGACCGCCGACGGAAGGTCGACCTTCGCCGAGAAAACAAGCGGCTTGCCATTGTCGAGCGTTTCCAGCTCCGCGAATTCCTGGGCATTGGCTTCCAGAAGATCGGCAAGCTTCAACAACCAGCGCTCCCGATCCACCGGCCTGGCCTGCGACCACTCCTTCGACTCGAAGGCCGCCCTTGCAGCGGCTACGGCGGCATCGATATCGGCCGCCTCGCCCGCCGCAACGCGCGCGAGCAGCTCCTCATTGGCCGGATTGCGTACCTCCAGCGTGCCGCCAGCGCGTGCATCCACCCACTCGCCACCGATGAAGAGCTTCTTCGGTTCGGCCAGATATTTCGCGACGGACGCGCTCATGGCCGGGATGAAAGGCGGTGCAGACGGTGGCGTGGCAGACATGGTGGTTCCTCGATGAATGGCAATGTGAATGGCGAATGACGGATAGTCCGGGCGCTTTCAGAACTCCACGACAGAGCGGATCGACTTGCCCTCGTGCATGAGATCGAAACCCGTGTTGATGTCTTCCAGCTTCAGCTTGTGCGTGATGAGATCGTCGATGTTGATCTTGCCTTCCATGTACCAGTCCACGATCTTCGGCACGTCGCGCCGGCCCTTGGCGCCGCCGAACGCCGTACCCTTCCACGCGCGCCCCGTCACAAGCTGGAAGGGGCGCGTCTTGATCTCCTGCCCCGCGCCCGCCACGCCGATGATCACCGACACGCCCCACCCCTTGTGGCAGCACTCGAGCGCCTGTCGCATCACTTCCACATTGCCGATGCACTCGAAACTGTAGTCCGCGCCACCGCGGGTCAAATTGACCAGGTAGGCCACGAGATCGCCTTCGACCTCCTTCGGATTCACGAAATGCGTCATGCCGAATTTCTCGGCCAGCGCCCGGCGACCCGGGTTCAGGTCCACGCCGACGATCATGTCGGCCCCTGCCATGCGCGCGCCCTGCACCACGTTGAGCCCGATGCCGCCCAGGCCGAACACCACCACGTTCGCCCCCGGCTCCACCTTGGCGGTATTGATCACCGCGCCAATGCCTGTCGTCACGCCGCAACCGATGTAGCAGACCTTGTCGAAAGGCGCATCCTCGCGAATTTTGGCGAGCGCGATCTCCGGCACCACCGTGTAGTTGGCGAAGGTCGAGGTGCCCATGTAATGGAACACTCGCTTGCCGCCCAGGGTAAAGCGACTCGTGCCGTCCGGCATCACGCCCTGGCCCTGCGTCACGCGGATGGCCTGGCACAGGTTGGTCTTGCCCGATAGGCAGAAGCTGCAATGCCGGCACTCCGGCGTGTAGAGCGGGATGACATGGTCGCCCTTTTTGAGCGTAGTGACGCCCGCGCCGACATCGACCACCACCCCCGCCCCCTCGTGCCCGAGGATTGCAGGGAAGATGCCCTCGGGGTCCGCACCGGATCGCGTGAATTCGTCCGTGTGGCAGATTCCCGTGGCCTTGATCTCGACCAGCACCTCGCCCGCCCGCGGACCGTCCAGTTGCACGGTCTCGATGGTGAGGGGTGCGCCGGCCTTGTGCGCAACCGCTGCGCGAACATCCATGTGTTGCTCCTGTTCCGATGATTGTTTATGACAGCGTTGCTGAATAATAAGGCACGCGGCCGGTTATCATGTGCCCGTTGAAGTCGGTTTCGATATGAGGGAATACATCCCCTCATACTCCCCGAAACCAGCGGTTGCGAAATGAATTTTCGCAACCAGTTCTCAATTCCGCCACAGGAACGACCATGCTCGTTGAGCGCATCTGGACTGGCAATGACTACCGCAACTACAACTACCTGATCGCCTGCCCCGACACCGGCGAGGCGCTCGCCATCGACCCCCTCGACCATGTGAAGTGCCTCGCCACCGCCAAGGCAAAGGGCTGGGAGATCACGCAGATACTGAACACCCACGAGCACGGCGACCATACGGGCGGCAACGCCGCCGTCGTTGCCGCCACCGGTGCCAAGGTCATCGCCCACCATCGCGCCGGGGCGAAGATTCCCGGCATCGACCGCGGCGTGAAAG
>CANJXQ010000183.1 GCA_947478805.1 Betaproteobacteria bacterium
CCAGACCGTGCCGCCGTGGGCGAGCTGCTGACCATGACCGAGTACGTGGACATCGTGGTGCCGCGCGGCGGCAAGAGCCTGATCGAGCGCATCATGGCCGAATCGCGCATCCCGATGATCAAGCACCTCGACGGCGTGTGTCATGTGTACATCGACGACAGCGCCGATCTCGACAAGGCGGTGAAGATCGCCGACAACGCCAAGACGCAGCGCTACGGCACCTGCAACACCATGGAAACGCTGCTGGTGGCCGAATCCGTCGCGCCGAAGGTCTTGCCGACGCTGGCGAAGATCTACATCGACAAGGGCGTGGAGCTGCGCGGTGACAGCGCATCTCGAGGACTCGTGCCGCAGATGGCGGTCGCCAGCGAGGAAGACTGGTACACCGAATATCTCGCGCCGGTGCTGTCGGTGCGCGTCGTGAAGGGGCTCGACGAAGCGATGGAACACATCGCGAAATACGGCTCGCAGCACACCGATGCCATCGTCACCGAGGATGAATCGCACGCCGCGCGCTTTGTGCGCGAAGTGGACTCGAGCTCGGTGATGGTCAACGCGTCGACGCGTTTCGCTGACGGATTCGAATACGGGCTGGGCGCCGAGATCGGTATTTCCACCGACAAGCTGCATGCGCGCGGACCGGTGGGGCTCGAAGGACTCACTTCGCAGAAATTCGTGGTATTCGGCGACGGGCACGTTCGCACGTGATCCGGCCCGCTCCCGGAACCGACACGCAAGGGCAAGGCATCAAGGCAGACTGGTACTTCGATTTCATCTCGCCGTATGCCTACCTGCAGTTCGCCGCACATCCCGACCTGTTCGAGCGCCTGATCGAAACGGCGGGGCTGGTTTTCAAGCCAGTCGTATTCGCGGGGCTGCTCGCCCATTGGGGTCACAAGGGCCCGGTGGAGATTCCCGAAAAGCGGCGCCAGACTTACCGCATGATCGCGTACACCGCGGCTCAGCGCGACATCGCAATGAAGTTCCCGCCGGGCCACCCGTTCAATCCGATCCCGGCATTGCGGCTCGCCATCGCATTGTGCGATCCGGCGTCGTCAGCATCCCAACCTGCAATCGCAATCGTGCGCACGATCTTCGAGTTCATCTGGAAGGAAGGGCACTCGCTGGCTGATGACTGGCCGCTGTTGTGCCAGCGCCTGGAATTGAGCGTTGCACAGGCCGATTCCCTGATTGGCGCGGTACCGGTGAAGGACAGGCTGCGCGCCAATGGCGAGGAGGCCATCGCGCGGGGCATCTATGGCGTTCCCACTTTTGCCCTGATGCCGGTGGCCGGCACCCTGGGGACTGAAACTCGGCCGGAGCTCTTCTGGGGCGAGGATGCAACCCCTATGCTGCGCGCCTGGCTCGCCGACCCGGGGCTGTTCGATACGCCGCAGATGCGCGCGCTCGACGCGCTTCCGGTGGCCGCCTCCCGTAAGGGCAGCTAGCCTCATGGCAAACACCATGGGTGTTTTCGGCGGCACGTTCGACCCGGTGCACAACGCCCACCTGTGCCTCGCCGATTCGGCGCGGACTTGCCTTGCGCTGGACCTCATCCGCTGGGTGCCCACGGGCCTCCCCGGTCATCGCGATGTCCCCGTTGCCTCGCCCGACCAGCGGCTCGCCATGCTGAGGCTGGCACTGGCCGGGAACCCGGATACCGTCATCGACACGACGGAACTCACATCGGGCCTGCCGACCTTCACCGTGAACACGCTCACGCGCCTGCGCGCAGAACTGGGCGTCCGATTGCCCCTCGCGCTCATCATCGGCAGCGATCAATTCGTTGCGCTGCATACCTGGCGCGAATGGGAGCGCCTGTTCGAGCTCGCGCACGTCGCCGTTGCCGAACGACCGGGGCACGCCATCGACACTGCACGCCTGGCACCGGCCCTCGGGCAGCAATGGAAAACCCGGCGCGCCGACCATCTCGGCTCCCTGCCCTGCGGGCACATCGTCCCCTTTCCAATGCCCGCCATGGACATCTCGTCCACGGCCATTCGCGAGGCCCTCGCCGCGAAGCGCGACGCGCGCCATTTGCTACCGGATGAGGTTCTCGCCTATATTGAATCGCAACACCTCTACCGTCCCGCCTAAACCCGCGCCAGGGCAATCGCGCACACAAAGACAGGAACCCCGCTTGAAAGACGTTCGCAAGCTGCAAAAAGCCGTCATCTCGGCACTCGAAGACATCAAGGCCGACGACATTCAGGCCTTCGACGTCACGCACATCACGGCGATGTTCGATCGCGTGATCATCGCCAGCGCCAATTCCGGTCGCCAGCTGCGCGCCCTCGCGCACAACGTCCAGGACAAGGCGCGCGCGCTGGGCTGGCGGGTGGCGGGCATCGAAGGTGAAGACTCCGCCGACTGGGTGCTGGTGGACCTCGGCGACATCATCGTGCACATCATGCAACCGGCGGTGCGCGTGCACTACAACCTCGAGGAGCTCTGGGGCCATCCGAAGCCGCGCGCACCGCGGGCGCCAGCCGCCGATGCTGCGCCCAAGCCACCCAAGCCGGCCAAATCGGCCCCCAAGGTCAGCAAGGCCGCAAAATCCGCCCGGCCGGCAGCCCCTGCAAAGAAAGCGCCTGCGAAGCGCAAGCCCCGGACTGCCTCGGCCGGCTGAAGCGCACGGCACCGACGCCGGCAAGATCCGCATGAAGCTCCACATTGTCGCGGTCGGCACTCGCATGCCGCGCTGGATCGAGGACGGCTTTGCCGAATACACAGGCCGCATGCCGAAGAACGCCCGCCTTACGCTGATCGAGGTCCGACCGGAATCACGCACCAGCGGGAAAACAGTGGCGCAGATGAACGAAGCGGAAGCCGCGCGCATCGATGCCGCAATGCCTGCGGATTGCGAGCGCGTGTTGCTCGATGAGCGCGGGCGTGAGTTCACCACGCGCGAGCTGGCACTGTGGCTGGAAAAGAGACTGGAGGGCGGGCGCGACCTCGCATTCGTGATCGGCGGCCCGGACGGCTTGTCCGCGCGGCTGAAATCCGAAGCGGGAACGACCATGCGCCTGTCGAACCTGACCCTGCCCCACGGACTTGCGCGGGTGCTCCTGGCCGAGCAGTTGTACCGTGCGGTGTCGATCATGCAGAATCACCCGTATCACCGGGAATAGGACTGGACGCGCATGCCGACCTCCGGGGACAAGATCTATCTCGCCTCACGCAGTCCGCGCCGGCGAGAACTGCTCAGACAGATCGGCATCGGCTTCGAAGTCCTGTTGCTGCGCGAGCATTCGGCGCGCCAGCCCGACGTTGACGAGACGCCTCTGCCGGGCGAGAGCCCCGACGACTACGTGCGTCGCGTGTGCCATGAAAAGGCTGCCACAGGCTGGCGCCGGCTCATCGCGCGCGGCCTGCCACGCCTGCCGGTGCTCGCCGCCGACACCACGGTGTGCCTCGATCAACGCATCCTTGGCAAACCAAAAGACAACGCCGACGCAGCCGCCATGCTGGCCGCCCTTTCCGGCCGCGAGCACCGGGTGCTCACGGCCGTGGCGATACAATTCGATGCCGAGGTGGAAATGACGGTGAGTGAAAGCTTCATGCGCATCGACGTGCTGGACGAGCAAGCCATCGCCGCGTATGTTGCCACCGGCGAGCCCCTCGACAAGGCTGGTGCCTACGGGATCCAGGGGCGCGCCGCCGCATTCATCTCGGAATTGCGCGGCAGCTACTCCGGGGTGATGGGCCTGCCCCTGTACGAGACAGCGTCGATGTTGCGACGCTTGCGAAAGAAGATCGACGAATGAAAGAAGACATCCTCATCAATGTCACCCCCCAAGCCGTTCGGTGCAAGGGGGCTGCCGCCCCCTTGCATATCCCCCGACTTCAGTATTGGCTCGCGGCAGGCAGGCACTTCCAATGAAGGAAGACATCCTCATCAACGTCACCCCCCAAGAGACGCGCGTGGTGGTGATGGCTGCCGGCATTCCGCAGGAAGTGCACATCGAGCGCGCGCACAACCGCGGCATGGTGGGGAACATCTACATCGGGAAAGTGGCGCGGGTGCTGCCCGGGATGCAGTCGGCGTTCATCGAGATCGGACTCGAGCGGGCGGCGTTCCTGCACGTGGCCGACATCTGGGAGCAGCGAAAGAGCGCCGCCAAGGGCACCGCCGACGCCAAGCCGATCGAGCATATCCTCGCCGAAGGCCAGCCCGTGCTGGTGCAGGTGATCAAGGACCCGATCGGCACCAAGGGTGCACGTCTGTCGACGCAGATCTCCATCGCCGGACGGCTGGTGGTCTACCTGCCGCAGGACCCGCACATCGGCATTTCGCAGCGCATCGAGGATGAAACGGAGCGCCAGCATCTGCGCGAAAAACTGGCGCTGTTGCTGCCACCCGACGAAACCGGCGGATTCATCATCCGTACCGTGGCCGAGACCGCCACCGACGCCGAGTTCGCCAACGACATCCGCTACCTGCGAAAGCTCTGGCACGATATCCGCGGGCGGGCCTTCACCGAACCCGCGCCCACGCTGCTGCACCAGGACCTGTCGCTGGCACAGCGCGTGCTGCGCGACTTCATCAACGAGGACACCGGGCGCATCCACGTCGACTCCCGCGAGAACTTCGTCAAACTGCAGGAGTTCGCGCGCGAGTACATGCCCAATGTCTTCGACCAGCTCGAGCATTACACGGGCTCGCGCCCCTTGTTCGACGTGCACAACGTCGAGCCGGAAATCGAGAAAGCGCTGGCGCGCCGGGTGGACCTGAAGTCCGGCGGTTACATCATCGTCGACCAGACCGAAGCGATGACCACGGTGGACGTCAACACCGGCGGGTTCGTGGGTGTTCGCAATTTCGACGACACCATCTTCAAGACCAATCTCGAGGCGGCCCGCGTGATCGCGCGCCAGCTGCGCCTGCGCAACCTGGGCGGCATCATCATCATCGATTTCATCGACATGCACGATGCCGCCCACCGCGATGCAGTGCTCGTCGAGCTCAACATGGCGCTGGCTCGCGACCACACCCGGGTCACGGTCAACGGGTTCTCGCCGCTCGGCCTGGTCGAGATGACCCGCAAGCGAACGCGCGAGTCGCTGGCCCACGTGCTGTGCGAGCCCTGCCCGGTGTGCGAGGGGCGGGGCGAGCTGAAGACGGCACGCACCGTCTGCTACGAAATCCTGCGCGAAATCCTGCGCGAGGAACGCCAATTCCAGTTCAACGCCAAGGAATACCGCGTGATCGCCTCCCAGAAGGTGATCGACATGTTCCTCGAGGAGGAATCGTCATCCCTTGCCATGCTCGGGGATTTCATCGGCAAGCCCGTATCGTTGCAGGTCGAGTCGGGCTACCATCAGGAAGAATTCGATATCATCCTCATCTAGTCGGAATACCCCCATGAATGACAAGGGAAATCTCTCTAGCAAGGAGCGGGCTGTCATCGAGGCGGCGCGACGCGAGCTGGCCGCTCGAAGCGTGACACCACGCGCCCAGGCGCCCGATCAACAGGCCGGAGCGGCGACAGCACCCGCGAAATTGTCTGGCGCGGCCACAGCGCCCGCGAAATTGTCTGGCGCGGGAACAGCGCCCGCGCGAGCAGCCCCCCAGAGCCCCCAGATGTCACCACCGGCAGCAGTGATCATGCCCCCCGCACCTGACAAGGCAGCACAGCAAGCCGCGCGCATTGCAGCGCTCATGGCCGCAGAACGCGAAGAAACCCAGCGGCGTCGCCAGACGGCAAGGCGCTGGGGCATCCATTTCCCCATGGCACTCTTCGCGGTGGCCCTGGCCTGGCTCGCGCTGCGGCAATTTACCTAAAAAGGACTACCTGTAGCCGAGCAAGATGGGCGTTCCTGTGAAATACTTGCGCCCCGACGCTTGGTTTGCGTCCAGTAACACACGCTAATCGCGCACCACGATAACGCAACGAAAAAGAGGAGAAAGACATGAACGACCGCGCACAATTCGACGACCCGCATCTGGAGAGCCTGCTGCCCAAGGTGGCATTCACCCGCCGCGGCTTCCTGGCTTCGGCCGCTGCATCCGGCTTCGCGCTGGCGGCAGGCCCGGTCATGGCCCAGACCGCGATCAAGACACCCGAGACGGGCCTGGACATTTTCGACCTCCGGGTGCCGGTGTTCAAGGGCAACATGCCGGTCTACATTGCCGCGCCGAAAAAGGCGGGCAAGCTCTCCACCATCATCGTGATCCCGGAAGTATTCGGCATGCACGAGTACCAGAAGGACATCACGCGCCGTCTGGCCAATGCCGGCTACTTTGCGGTGACCTTCGACCCGTTCTTCCGCATGGGTGACCTCTCGAAAATGGCCGACATCAAGCAGGTGGTAGGCCTTGCCAATAGCCTGGACGATTTCCAGATGCTCGGCGACATGGATGCCCTGGTGGAGTTCCTGGAAAAGCAGAAGCGGGTGAATGCCAAGAAGATCGGCGTGACCGGCATGTGCCGCGGCGGCAGGTCGGTATGGATGTTTGCGGCGCACAGCAGGAAGATCAAGGCAGGAGTGTCCTGGTACGGCGGGTTGAACGCCGTGCCGCCGGCCATGCCGCGCACGCCCATCGACGTAACGGATGACCTGAAGGCACCGGTGCTGGGCCTGTATGGCGGCGCCGACACCGGCATTCCGCTCGACGATGTCGAGCGCATGCGCGCCGGCCTGCTCGCCTTCGGCAAGGACAAGGAATCAATGATCCATGTCTACGACGGCATGCCGCACGCCTTCCATGCCGACTACCGGCCGACCTACCGCAAGGAAGCGGCCGAAGACGGCTGGAAGCGCATGCTGGCATGGTTCAAGAAGCACGGGGTCTGATTGACCTCCGGCGCTAGTGTAGTGCGCCGTAAATATTAAAACTTAATTGCGATTGCCGTGTCTGTAGTATTAGGAGGGCACAGACATACGAATCGCACCCACGATCACAATCACCGAGACGCAGGCACGCCAGCTTCAGGCTTGGGCGCGCGGGCGTAGC
>CANJXQ010000184.1 GCA_947478805.1 Betaproteobacteria bacterium
GCCATGCTTGACAAGATCATCGCGCGCCTGCTGACAATGTTGACGCGCCAGGGCTATCTGATCGAAGAGCAGGGCATGACC
The DNA here is from genome assembly GCA_947478805.1 of Betaproteobacteria bacterium. Classification (GTDB taxonomy): domain Bacteria; phylum Pseudomonadota; class Gammaproteobacteria; order Burkholderiales; family SG8-39; genus CAIYPG01. The sequence goes on from CANJXQ010000184.1 coordinate 82, forward strand.
TACCTGGCCGACATCGATCCGCATAACCCGCTCACGCCCCTGCAAGCGGCCTCCTGCACCTATCGCATCGCGCTGGGGCCGCGTGCTGCTGGTAAAACCAGATATTGCACGTAAGCAGCTGGATTCCGAATTGAAGATAGATGAGCCTGAGAAAGACCCCGAAGATCCTAAGAAACGGGGCGATGGGGTGAAACCCAGGGACGCTAGTCTAGCTTTGCGCCCGAATCGGCCGCGATCTTGCTCCAGCGCCTGACCTCGTCGGAGAAGAACCTGCCAAATTGCTCGGAGGTCAGCGTCGGCACTTCCGAACCATTGTTGATCCAGATCTGCTTCAGTTCCGGCGTGTTCATCGCTTTCTGCAGTTCTGCGTAGACGCGCTCGTCAACAGTCTTCGGCGTGCCTTTGGGGACCCACATCGCATACCAGGTCGACATCTCATACCCGGGCAGGCCGGCCTCAGCGGCGGTGGGCACGTTGGGGAATGCCGGTGAGCGCTTGGCTGCCGCCACGGCGATGGCCTTGATGCGCCCGCCGCGAATGTGCGCGGCCGACGATCCGAGGCCGTCGAACAGCAGGTCGATCTGGCCGCCGATGAGGTCCTGCAGTGCTGGGCCCGCGCCCTTGTAGGGCACGTGGGTGATTTCGGTCCTGGACAATTGCTTGAACAGTTCACCGGCGAGGTGATGCGAAGTGCCGCTGCCGGCGGAGCCGTAGTTGGTCTTCTTGCCGTTGACCTTGAGGTATTCAATCAGGCCCTTGAGGTCGTCGGCAGCAATGTTTTTCGGGTTGGCCACGATTACCTGCGGCGGCGTGGCCACCAGCGCGATAGGAATGAAATCTCTTTCCATGTCGTAGTCCAGCTTCGGGTACATCGCCGGTGCGATGGCGTGGTGCGCTGCGCCCATGAACCAGGTGTAGCCATCGCCCGGTGCCTTGACGGCGATCGACGCGCCGATGGTGCCGCCGGCGCCGCCGCGATTGTCGATTACCACGGTTTGTCCAAGTTGTTTCGTCAATTGTGCCGCCAGCGGACGCGCAAAGGCATCGGTGCCGCCCCCGGGCGGGAAAGGAACGATGACGGTGACCGATTTGGCAGGCCAGGCCTGTGCAATCGCCGTGCCCGCAAACAATGCCAGTAATGCAGCAGACAGCGTACGCCAAGTGAAGCCTACTTGACTGACATTCGACGGAGTATTCTGCATGACAATTCCTCCTCAGGAATCCCCGCGTGCCAACGCAAGGCAGGGGAATTATACGCAGGCAATGCGAAACACAGCGCGCCGACTAGATATTACTTTAAGGCTCATTTAGCGAATAATGTTGTTGAACTCATGCCCTTACCGCCAGAGCGAGCAACCGTGCGGGATCGGGGCTGAAGCGGGGCGACCGGTTGAGAACTCTAAACCATCCGAGGTAGTGGGTGAGGTATTTCGTGGCAACACCCTTGAAGCGGACCATCCATGCGCGCAGGCGCGAACAAAAGGCATTGACGTTCTGCACATGCCAAGCGCCCTGTACGCGTGGAATCAGCCAAGATGTAGAATCAGCCACGCTGAGGCTTCGGGACCACGGGCGGCGCGAAGCACGTACGGCCGCTGACAACGTTATGGGAGCGTAAACATGAATGGCGTGAACTCCGGCGGCTATCGGAACGCCCGCTACCAGCCATGGAGGGTCGTGCTGATTGCCATCACAGCGACGGAGCTTGTAGCCGCGCTCGGCACTCCCGGCGCATTGGCGCAGGATTATCCATCACGTAGCGTGACGATCGTCAGTCCGTTTCCTCCCTCGAGCACTCCCGACGTGCTTTCGCGCTGGATCGCTCCGAGGCTGCAGGAAAAACTCGGCCAGCCATTCGTGGTGGAAAATCGCACCGGCGCCGGCGGCATCATCGGATTCAATTCGGTCGTCAAATCCGCGCCGAATGGCTACACGATCATGATGGCGGCGGCCGGAGCGATGGCAGTCAATGTCACCCTGCACAAGAACCTTCCCTACGATCCGGTCGCGGATTTTGTTCCGCTTGCGCTGATGGCGCGTGGCTATCACACGCTCGTGGTCACCCCGTCGTTGCCCGTAAAGTCGGTTCAGGATCTCGTCAAGCTGGCCAAGGAGAAACCGGGCACGCTGTCTTACGCTTCCCTCGGAATCGGAACGCCCGGCCATCTGTTTGCCGAGATGCTCAATAAGGCTGCCGGCATCGAGATTACCCACATCCCCTACACCACGGGCCCGATGAACGATGTGGTGGCAGGGCACGTGCCCATGATGTTCCCCGACTTTGCACCCGCCGGCCAACTGATCCGATCCGGCAAGTTGCGCGCGCTGGCCGTCACCAGCCAGCGCCGTCTTCCCGCGGCACCGGAGGTCCCGACCATGATCGAATCCGGATTCCCGGAATTCAGCGTGTCCGGCTGGCTCATGGTCGTCGCGCCGGCGCAGATACCGCGCGCGATCGCCGAGAAGCTTCATCGCGAAATCTCGACCATCATCAACACAGAGCAACTCAAGGGCCAGATTGGCTCAGTCGGGATGATTCCGGCCGGCGACACACCGGAAAACGCCTCCATCGAGGCCATGCAGGCCTTCGTGAAATCCGAGATTGCCGGCTGGGGCAAACTGGTACGCGAGGCCGGCCTTGCCGGATCGCAATAGCCGAGCACGTCGCGAGCCCGCTGCACGACCACGCGAAGACAGGGAGCCATGCAATGAAGAGGGATGCGCACGTGCCTGACGGAACCGCCTTGCCGGACGGAACGAAGATCGACGACCTGGTGCGCAAGCAGACTCAAGAGGTGATGCTGCGCGTCTACGACGACCAGGACCTGCATGACCTGGAAATGCAGAAGATATTCGCCCGGTCGTGGCTGCTGCTCGGCCACGAATCGGAGATTCCCAATCCGGGAGATTTTGTTACGCGCCACATGGGCTCGGACCCGGTCGTCGTCGCGCGCAACACGGACGGCGTAATCCACGTCAGTCTCAATGTCTGCACGCATCGCGGCATGCGTGTGGCCCTGCCCGCGGCGGGGAACACGCGGATGTTCCGCTGCATCTACCATGGCTGGACCTACCGCCTAGATGGCCAGTTCACCGGCGCGCCGGTGGCAGGCGAGCAGATGCACGGCACCATTCTCGAGACATCGCAGCTGGGACTCCGGCAGGCCCGTGTCACCCTCTATGCCGGGTTCATCTTCGCGACCTGGAACATCAACGGGCCGTCGCTCGATGAATTCCTCGGCGACATCAAGTTCTACCTGGACACAATATTTGCGCGGTCCGACCGGGGCATCGAAGTCTGCGGGCCGCCACAGCGCTTCATCATCGACGCGAACTGGAAGATCGCGAGCGAGCAGTTTGCCTGCGACGGCTATCACGTGCTCTCGCTGCATCAGTCGACGCGGGAGCTCGGTCTGCGCGGTCGACCGGAGACCCTGGACCCGCGCACCCTGGCGGGCCTGTACGCCGTGGAGGTCGCGGCTAACGGGCACAGCCTGCGCTGCGTCAATGCGGCACAGTATTACGAGCGCGCAGCCGCGCCCGTGGACGATCCCGATCCCATGGTGCAGCTTTCCATCCTTCCGCCAGTCGGCTTCACGCCGGAAATGGTGCCGCAACTCCCCAAGCATCTCAGCCGTGGTCAACTTCAACTACTGGCCAAGTCCGCGCCCAGCATTGGCTCGATCTTCCCGAATTCGGCATTGATCTGCATCTACCGGCCGAAGCTCGGCGGCTTCCTCACGCCCATGATGTGCATTCACACCTTCGTGCCGCTCGGGCGGGGTCGCTTCGAGTTCATCAACTGGTTCCTCGCGGAACGGGAAGCGTCGCCGGAGATGAAGGCAGAAATGGTGCGCGCCGGCATTCTGTTCATGGGCACGACGGGCATGGTCGAATCCGATGATGCCGAAACCTGGCCGCATATCCAGGCCAATGCCGCTGGCGCAATATCGCGCCAGCAAACGGTGAAGTACCAGGCGCTGGCCGGGGAAAACAAACCGGTCGACTGGCCGGGTGGTGGTGCAGTCTATGCCGGCTTTTCCAAGGATGACACGCAGTGGCGCTGGTGGAACCGCTGGAGCGATGTGATGAAGGACGAAGCGTGATGCCACAGGAACAGACATTGCGCCCGGATGCGCCGGCGATACCACCAATGGGCGAGAAGATCCGCTATGGCTCCCCACGCTACAACGAGATTGCGGAGTTCTACATCGAGGAGGCGTTGCTGCTGGACGACAACCGCCTGCTGGAATGGATCGAAACCCTGACCGTAGATCTCCTCTACACGGCCCCGATGCGGGTGACGCGGATGAACGAAGACCCGGTGAGCGACATTGTCCGCACTGTCCAGCACTTCGACGACAATTACACGACGATTCGTCTGCGTGCCCGGCGCCTGTCCGAATCAAGGAATGTCTGGGCGGAAAATCCGCGGGCCAGGACGCGGCGATTCGTCAGTAACGTCTCGGCGCACTATACGGCCAAGTTGGACGAGTTCGCCGTTGTCAGCTATGTCTTGCTCATGCGGAACAAGGCGGAGTCGCCGAATTACACGTTCGTGACAGCGCGCCGAAACGACGTGTTGAGGCTTGTCGACGGCAAGCTGAAGCTTGCTCAGCGGGAGTCCATCATCGACATGTCAGTGCTGGGCGTCCCGCATCTCGTCACGTTTCTCTGACCACGGTAACAACCAGGGAAGCGCTGATCAAGTCCTGACAATGAGAAATTCGATGACAAGCTTCCCTCTAAAGTCGGGGGATTTACAAGGGGGCAGGCCCCCTTGTTTAGTGTTTCCCCTAGCCTTGGAGCCACCGGCGCCACTCGGCATGGGTCGCGGCGAAGCCATCGGCACTCATGGCCAGGATGTTCGCGGGCACCTCGCGCCCACCGGCACGCTGCACAAACGCAATATGCTGCAATCCTCGCGGATAGGCGGCAAACGGCGACAGGTCTACATGGAGCGACGCCGTCCTGTCCACCACGTCGAGCCGATCGCGTTCGTAGAGGGGGAACCGCTCGAGAATCCGCCAGCCCTGCGGCGTGCGCACGAAGCGATCGAACATTCGCACGAACCCGGTCAGGTCGACCGAAATGCGGCCGACCTGCTTTCGGCTCATGACGAGCATCCTGCTCTGCGCCAGCGCCCTGTCACCGGCCAACTCAACGACGCCGCCGCCATAAATGTGTTGTGCCAGCCCCGCTCCCGGCTGCGATTTGCGCGCGTTCTCGATGAACCGGGAGGCCGGGCCACTCGATCCGCTCGTGTGCATCACCCCGCCCGGCGCAAAGCATTCACCCAGGAGATCCAGCTGGCCGGAGTCGCGCAACACGCCCCAGCTTTCGAGGACCTGCAGAATCTCCATTCTGTCGAGGATGGATCGGTCGAGAGTGGTTCCAACAGCTACAGTCATCGGGATGTCTCCTTGCCAGAGGGCCTCATGCAGGGGTGCCGCTTTGCTTCCGCGTGTGGACGATGCATCGCGTTCAACCACGGAAGACCTTGGATAGGCGCTGACAGCATAGCGCGTACAAACCGCTGACGGAAGTGGCCGACTCGGTGAGCAGACGCATTGCCATTCGACGTGACCGGAGGACATGCACAACATGCCAACAGAACAAGCTGAACTGACGAGCAAGGTCGAGGACACGATCCGACCATCCTACATGGCGCACTTCGTTCTTCACACCAACCGTCGCGATGAACTGGTCGACTGGTACAAGAAGCTGCTAGGCGCGTGGGTACAGTTCGAAAACCAGAGGCTCACCTTCCTCACCTTCGACCGCGAACATCACCGGCTGGTCATCATCCAGCACGGGGATCTCATTGCCCCCGATCCGCAATCATGGGGCGTCGTGCATCTCGCCTACAGCTTTCCATCTCTTGAAGTGCTGGTGGCAGACTACAAGCGCCTGAGGGATCTCGGGATCATGCCCAACCGGTCGATCAATCACGGACCGACGACCTCGTTTTATTACACCGACGCCGACGGAAACAATATCGAATTTCAGACCGATAACTTCGAGAACTTCGAAGCAACAACCGAGTACATGCACGGTGAGGACTTTGCCCACAACAGCCGCGGTGTCAACTTCGACCCCGAATGGATGGTGCGGGAGTTGGGGCGAGGTGTTCCGGCTGCGACGCTCAAGATACGCCCCCGTATGGTAAAAAAATAGGAAGCTACTGAAAGTGCAGTAGTTTTGGGCTGGGAGGTGCTGTCATCGAATGTCACGAGCGTCTCGGCGACTCCTGCACTATTATCACCGCAACGCGGTCTGATATTGACGTAGGGTAGGGTACTGCGAGGCGGAGTTCGCCATTTTTCTCGCTCGCTTCGGCGGCGCCGGCGCCTACCCTGCGCGCCCAAACGACCTACAATCGGCACCGATGGGTTTTTTGCTTATAAGGGGATCAATTGGCACTCACCAAAGCAGACCTATCGGATGTGCTCTTCGAGAAAATCGGGCTGAACAAGCGTGAGGCCAAGGACATGGTCGAGGCGTTTTTCGAGGAGATCGCCTTGACGTTGGCGCAGGGTGAGTCCGTAAAGCTATCGGGATTCGGGCATTTTCAGCTAAGGAATAAACCTGAACGCCCGGGAAGGAATCCGAAGACCGGGGAGGCGATTCCGGTTGCGGCGCGTCGAGTGGTTACATTTCATGCGAGCGCAGTAGTGTCCGGTTAAAACTCGAATAGATTCAGCTGATTATGCAATACGATGTCATTGTTCACGGGTGCGGTTTCCGCAACTACTTGTTGCAACGGTAGTTTCTCGAAGAGCGTCAACGACAAAATCTGTAGCAAGGTATGCAAAGAC
>CANJXQ010000185.1 GCA_947478805.1 Betaproteobacteria bacterium
CCGTCCGCACAGCAGCCTGGGATTCAGACCGCCGGCGCCTTTAACGAAGCTGCCCGCATATGCGGGCAGCTTCCAGCTAAAACCCCCAACAGGAGCGCCACCTATGCACAATCCATAGTCCTTTATTAAAAGCACTTCGAACCGTTACACTCTCAATTACATTGGTATAGAAAGCTCGGGCTGGTCATAGGCGCGTCGCGCCTTCGATCTGGAACATCAGGGCCATGGCAGTTCTCCGTGAAATGATGGCCCAGTATATACTGCAGTAATGCTGCAGTAATGCTGCAGTCAACATCGCGATATGGAAACTGATTTCGTGAGTGCTAACGTCCCGCTTGAACAGCGCGAAGCGCCTGTTCCAAGCGGTTGTTAGCGCGCGTTTCTCCGAGGCCGCGGCCAGACCGTAGGATCACGCGCTGTATGCAAGACCGTGAGTACCACGACGCGCTTGGATTCGATGCGATAGAAAACGGCATAGGGAAAGCGGGATAGCACTGCACGACGCACCTCCCCGTGGATACGCATGAATATCTCAGGGTATTGCTCTATGGTATCGAATACGGTGTCGACGGCTGCAAGAAACTCTTCGCCAAGACCGTCACGTTGCTCGTTGTACCAACCGAAATAATCAGCTAGATCCCGCCCGACCTTTCGCCGATAGACAACCGGTAGACCCATTAGCCTCGACGAGCTTCGGCAAGCACTTCGGCCCGGGTTACCACATCATTTGGATTGCGCTCGTGGTCGGCCAATCGTTCGTCAATCACCGCGCGATGTGCGTCACCCAATGGCACTGAAGAAGGCTCTTTCACGAGGCTCGCCCAAATAATCTCGGCGAGGCGCAGGCGCTCCTCGGCAGGAAGTTTCAGGATTTCTTCGACGTCGGTGTCACTCATGGCCGCTAGCCTACCACCGTTATTTCGAGCGCGCTAACGTCCGCGTTTTGCCGCGCGGTACGCGCAGCGTAGCGCGTCGGGAAACAACGCGTTGTTAGGGAGCATGTGTCTAATGTGAATCATTTTTGCCACAGCCGCTTGTTATGTATGGCCACCATTTTCTCCGCTGCAGCGGCATTCGCTATTTTCACCGGAGGTAGCCAACCATTAGTCAGAGCACGCAACTTGTCGTAGAACTCCTTTGAGCACGGACGAAAAAAATTCTTTCTGCTCCGCCCGTGCAGGAGCAAGAATCGACTCATATAGTCGGCGTGGCCTGGGGTATGACTTAGACCGCCGAACCAGACTGTAGCCTTACCCTTGCGGAATGGGTCCTGTGCAATGGCTTCGCGCAGAGCTTGTGCGGACACGGCGTCAAGTTTCCAATTATGGTGCGTCGTTATTCCTGAGTGAAACTCAACAAGGTCTACGTAAACCTCGCCCTCCACCTCTCGCAATGCCTCAAACTGAATCGCGTTGTGCTCCATATCGCGCAGGCCCCTGCTCCCTAACGTCTAATACTCAGCACAAGTGCCGGTTAAACGGGAGACAAACCCGGCGTCGGTTCGGATAGCTGACCCAAATTCAACCATTTGTGAATCTCCGCATTGTTTCCGTCCCGTCAAACCCGGCGCAACTCAGGATATACCCGGCTCATGTGCCGGGTATATGGGAACAAAGCCGGCGGGTCGCGCGTCAACCTTGCATTGAATCAATGCGTTGGGTAACTGTATAAATGCACAGTTACCCCGAAAGCCGGCCGCAATGTCTACAGACCCTCAATCCTCACTTCACCGACCGACAGTAAGCCTGGAGAAGCCCCGATTGGTCGATCAGGTCCGGCGTCGAATCCGATTGAATCACGATAGCCGGCAGACGGAAAAGACCTACGTGTTCTGGATTCGCTACTTCATCCTGCATATGGGCAAACGACATCCGGGGCAGATGGGGGCGCGCGGTGTTCGGAGCCCACTCGACCGTGTGGCCGAGCCGGTTGCAGCGTACATGCCTTCAGCTCGGCCACAGGCGCCGAGCGCAGCACGCCCCGCGCGCGCTACGCAGTGAACGACGGCAACACGATCACGAGCGCCGTCACGTCCTCGGTCACCGTGTACCGGGCGTGCTCGCCCTCGGTGGTGTACACCGCCGAGCGCTTGCCCAGCGACGTGGCGCCCGCGCTCAGCTCGCCCTCGGTGACGAACAGGATCTCGCGCCGGCGCCCGCTGCCATGCACGAATTCGGCACCCGCTTCGGCCCTGACCATCTTCAGCTCGACTTCGCCCGCCGAAAAACTGCCGAGCGGCTTGACGTAATTGCCGGGCATGCCCTCGACGCGCTTCCAGGGGAATTGCTCGGGGAACATCACCACCGGCTCGTAGTATTGCGGCTTGGGGTAAACGAGCGGCTTGCCCTTGTAGTGCTCCCAGGTGGCCCGGTAGCCGTCGGTGCGCTTCACCTGCCCGTCCGGGCCGACCGTCTCGTAGACGCCGCCCTTGATGAACTTGCCGGTCTTGCGCATTTCTTCCGAGACCTTCAGCAACGCCTCGTGGGAGGGGTAACCCATGCCGCTCGGGCCGCCGAACTGCAGCAGCATGTTTTCCATCGGGCCCTTCACGTCGTGCGGGCCGTAATACACGCCTTCCGGGAAATAGCTCACCGAACCCAGCGGCAACTCCTTGCCCTCGCCATAGTTCTGCTCGCCCTCGAGCATGAGGCGCACCTGCGCCCAGGGATGGGTGTGGCGCGGCGCATAGTATTCGCTGTCCACGCGCACGATGGTGAAGTCGAAGTCGCCCGGGCCGCCTTCGGCCAGGCGCAACAGCGGCATCTGCGTCACCGAACTCTCGGCGCGCATGCGCTGGAATGAGTAGAAGGTCCAGTCGAGCTTGCGTCCGTCCACGCTTTTCATGCGTCCTCCTTCGCGTCGAATACGTTGATCGGCAGCCGCTCCGCTTCACTGCGCCTGCGGCTGCAGCCCTGCACGCCGCGCCACGCTGGCGAACACCGCTGCCTGCTCGGTGAGCCGCTTCAGCGCCACCTCCGGGGTGTTGCCGATGGGGTAGATGCGGAACTTCGCCATCTGCGACTTCACCTCGGCCGTCTGCACGGCGGCCACCGTCGCCGCATGCACGCGGTCGATGATCGGCCGCGAGGTGCCTGCGCGGATGTGCAGCGTGAAGGCGAAGCCTGCGGGCATTTCCGGCACGCCCACCTCGGCAATCGTGGGCACGTCCGGGAAGTTCGGCAGGCGCTGCGGGCCGACGATGGCCAGCGCGCGCACCTTGCGCTCGCGCGTCAGCGGCTCCACCGCCTCGCCATGCAGGCTCAGCTGGATCTCGTTGGCCAATATGGCGCGCGTGGTATCCGCCGAGCCGCCCTTGTAGGGCACGAACTGCATGTCCAGGTCGTGCTTTTGCCTGATCAGCTCGAGCGTGAGGCGCGGCTGGCCGAAGGCGGCGCTGCCATAGTTCACCTTGCCGGGATTGGCTTTTACGTAGGCGATGAATTCGGCATACGAACCAAAGGCCGGGGTCATCGGCGCGAAGACCACGCTCACGCCCTCGGCCACCTGCGACACCGGCGGCAGGTCGCGCAAGGGGTCGAAGCTCAGGTCCTTGACGAAGATCGGCAGCGTCACGAGGTCGCTCGCGCACAGGATCACGGTGTAGCCGTCGGCGGGCGACTGCTTGATGACATGTTCGTAGGCAATGATGCCGCCCGCACCGGGGCGCGACTCCACCACCACTGCCTGGCCCAGCGCCTTGCCCATGTCGGGGGCGATGATGCGCGCCGCGGTCTCGAGCACCGTGCCCGGTGCCCCGGGCACCAGCAGCCGGACGGGCTTGGAGGGATAGTCCTGCGCCCATGCCGGTGTCAGGCAAGGCGAAAGCACGCTTGCGAGGGCAAGCACCGCGGCGCGTGCCAAGGCGCCCAGTTTCAAATTGGTGATCATGGAAAGCTCCTCCGTCCGGGACATCTATTTGCGAATCATCGCCTGCGCAAAACGTTCCGCCTGCTCGCGAAACTCTTCGTAGTGCGTGGAGAACAGGATCGGCATGTGCGTCACGCCCAGCGCCTCGCACTCCGCGACATAGTCCTTCGCGCGATCGAGGTCGCCCTCGAAGCCTCGCTCGGACTCGGCGCCGGTCTCCTTGGTGTGCTCCTGTATTTCCTCGGGCAGGGTGTAGAGCGTCATCTTCCTGAACACCGGGAAGCCGGCACGTGGCCGCCCGAGCGCATCCATCTCCCGCCACAGGCGCGCGAGCCCTTCCTTGAATTCGGCAAAGGGCGCGGACGACGGCATCCACCCGTCGCCCATGCGCGCCGCGCGCGAGGGCGACACCTTCACCGTTCCGCCGATGTAGATCGGCAGGGGTTTCTGCACCGGCTTGGGATTGAAGCTGGCATTCTCGAAGGCGATCCGCTCACCTGAAAAGCTCGCCGGGTCGTCGCGCCACAGCGTGCGCATCACCTCGATGTATTCCTCGAGGATCTTGCCGCGGCCGCGCACTTCGCAGCCCAGCCACGCGATCTCTTCCTCCAGCCAGCCGATGCCCACCCCCAGGCCGATGCGGCCGTTGGACGTGATGTCCAGCGTGGCCGCCTGCTTGGCGAGGTAGATGGGGTTGTGCTGCGTGAGCACCAGCACCGCGGTATAGAAGCGGATGGTCGAGGTCAGCGCCGCCAGGTGCGTGGCAATGGTCATCGTCTCGTAGAAGGTGCGGCCCATCTTGCGCTCGTGCTCGACGGGAAAGATGGTGTGCTCTGGCAGGTAGATGAAGTCGTAGCCCAGCTTTTCCATGCGCTGCACCGTCTCGACCATGGCCGGCACATCCGGATAGGTGCCGAAGGGATGCAGGCGAACACCGAATTTCATGCCGGCGTCCGTTTCAATTGTGATCGTTTTTGACGCATGTTACCCGCTGCTCCTGAATAAACCATGAGAATGTGATCAGTCAAAATGCAACCGACCGCCGCCGACCATCCCGCCTTGAAGGCGCTAGGATGCCTCGACCATCGGCGGCGTTTGCGTGTCGCGCCCGGAGCGGATGGCGCGCCCGGGATAGGCGCCCTGGAACTTGCCGTCGCGAAAGATCTCGGTGCCGTTGACGAAGACATGGCCCACGCCGATGGCATCGGCGAACAGCCGCCCCGCGCCCGTCGGCAGGTCGAAGCGCGTGTGCAAGGGCCCATGGTCGATGGTGTCCGGGTCGAACACCACCAGATCGGCGCGGTAGCCCACCTTCAGCTCGCCGCGATCGGACAGGCCCATCAGCCGGGCGGGTCGCGAGGTGAGCTGGCGCACGGCTTCTTCCAGGCCGATCAGTTTTTTCTCGCGCACGCCGATCGACAAAAGCTGCGGGAAGAAGGCGAAGCTGTCGGTCATGTCGAGGTGCGCGCCCGCATCCGAGGCGCCGATCAGCGCGCGCGGGTCCAGCCACACAGTGCTCCTCAGCTGCCAGCTCCCCTCGTCGTTGTGGCGCCGCGGCAGCACGAAGGTGGTCTTCAGGTCGTCGGCCAGGGCGATGTCGAGCACCATGTCGAGGGGCGTCTTGCCGGCGGCCTTCGCCACATCGCCTACCACCTTGCCTTCATGCGGCTTCGTCGCCGGGCTGAACGTCTCGGCCACCGTCCATTCGTGGAAGTTGGCGTAGCTCGCGCGCATGTTGGCGGGCGCCTCGTCGACCCCTGATTTCAGGATGGCGCGTACGGACGGCTGCGCCAGCGTGCGCAGGCGCTCGGCCTTGGGCACGTGCAGGATCTCGGCCCAGCCGGGCAAAAGATCGAGCACGAAGCCGCTGGTGAAATTCAGACGCAGGTCGCCGGGCTTGACCACCACCAGCGGCACCACGCGCGCGCCCTGCTTGGCCGCATGGTCGCTGGCCGCCAGCTGCGACTTGAAGAGCTCCGGCGCGCGCGCGCTGGGCAACAGCGCGTTCCAGTTGAGAGGGCGCTCGGCGGCGAGGGAAATGTCCGTCATGAGCTGCACATGGTCGGCGGTGAAGGGCACCTGCACGTCGAGCGAGAACTCGATGGAGGTGCCGGGGAAGTTGCGCACCACGCCGGCCAGCGCCACCAGCTCGGCGCGGTTGGCCAGGCGCGAGGGCACCGGGTTGCCGTCCGGATCGCTGTGGGCGGGCGAGATGGTGGTCGAGAAGCCGAGCCCCCCCGCGGCCAGTGACTCGCCCAGGAGCTTTTGCATGGCGGCGATGTCGGCCGGTGTGGCTGCATCGGTGTTGGCACGCTCGCCCATGACGGAGCGGCGCAGCGCCGAGTGCCCGACCATGAAGGCGGCATTGATGGCGAGCTTGCCGTCAAAGCGGTCGAGGTATTCGCCGAAGGAGTTCCAGCCCCAGTCCGAACAGGCCTTGAGCGATTCCAGCGGCATGCCCTCCACCCGCGAGAGCATGCGCATCAGGTAGGCGCCAGTGTCGCCATCGGCCAGCGGCGCAACCGAGAACCCGCAGTTGCCGCCGACGATGGTGGTGATGCCGTAGTGGCTCGATGGGCTGAGCGTCGGATCCCAGAACACTTGCGCGTCGTAGTGCGTGTGAATGTCGATGAAGCCTGGGGCCAACACGCGGCCCTCGGCGTCGATGATCTTTCTGGCCGGCTCGTCCACGCGCCCGATCGTCGTGATCCTGCCGTTGAGCACGCCCAGGCTGCCCGTCCTGGCTGGCGCGCCGGTGCCGTCGATCAATGTCGCGTTGTCGATGCGAAGATCAAGCATGTCGATTCCTCCTCAATATCACTCATTCAAATCTTGTGAGAGTGTGAGCGCATGCTCACACGGAAACACCCGCCCACAAGCCTTCTATCTATGCCCGTGACTTTACCGGCAAGACCGTCACCGGGACCGTCGCGAAGCTGCCGAAGTCCTCGCCGTCGAAAGCCTTGTCACCTTCCGGATCGGCCACGCCGGTCGCGGCGATGGCCGCAA
>CANJXQ010000186.1 GCA_947478805.1 Betaproteobacteria bacterium
ACAAGCCGGGCAATCTTACTTGGGAACAGGTTGGCCGAGCCACCCAGTTTTTCCGCGCTTTGAACGATTCTGCTGCAAGGAAGGAAGCGACTGCCTTGCCAACAGCATCAGAAGCATGTTTCTCCATCACTGAACACCTCGACTTGATCGCATCTAGGTTGGGTCGTCTACAGACTTTTGAAGCAGTAGATGGTGAAGACCGCGCGGCTCAGGTAATTATTAAAAAGATCTACGCACGCTGGCTGATGCTGGCAGAAGAAGTCGCTAAGGCTAGCCAGCTAATTGGGCTTGACCCGAACGCCCCGTTGGAACAGGCCCAGCGTTGTCTTTCTCCCTCTGATTTTGGGTTTCATAATGCGCTAGTCCAATTGGACGGAAAGTTGTGTTTTCTCGATTTTGAATACGCCGGTTGGGATGATCCAGCTAAAATGATCAGCGACTTCTTCTCTCAGCTCGCCGTGCCTGTGCCTGCTAACCTATTTGACCGCTTCGTGCAGGAGGTCGTAATGCCATTTCCTCGGCCTGAAGAAATCGTTCAGCGCGCCCGCTTGTTACTCCCCCTGTACCAAGTGAAATGGTGCTGCATTGCACTTAATATTTTTCTGCCGGCGAACCTTGCCAGGCGCAAATTTGCCAATCCAGCTCTTGATGAGAAAGCGCTCAAGCAGTCGCAACTCGCCAAGGCCACCAATCTTTTTCAATCCACCCAAGTCTTAAGCCATGGCCTACATTGATCTGATGTCTCCGATCCACAAGAGCACTCAACGCGACTATCTCGCCCGGGTGAATGACCCCGAGTTTCCCAAAGCCAGGGCCGCCAAACTGGCCAAACAATGGGCGCACGATTACTGGGACGGCGATCGGCGAATTAACTACGGCGGCTATCGCTACATGCCCGGGCGGTGGGCGCCTGTCGGGCAGGCGATGATTGATCACTATGGCATCAAGCCAGGCGACAAGATTCTGGACATCGGCTGCGGCAAAGGTTTCCAACTGTATGAGCTGACCCAACTTCTGCCCGGTATCGAGGTCTATGGCATCGACGTTTCTGCTTATGCCATCGAAAACGCCAAAGAAGAAATCAAGGATCGACTGCAAGTCTGTAATGCCACAGACCTGCCATTTCCCGACAATCACTTTGACTTTGTCTTTTCTCTTAATGCGCTGCACAACCTGCATAACTACGACCTTGACAAAGCCCTGCGTGAGATGGAACGCGTTGGCAAGAACAATAAATACCTCTGCGTTGAGGCATACCGCACTGAAGAGGAAAAAGCCAACCTGCTTTACTGGCAGGTAACCTGCGAAGCTTTCTGTACCCCGGAAGAATGGGATTGGTGGTTCAAGCAGACTCGCTACACCGGTGACCATTCTTTCATTTACTTCGAGTAGGCGATAAGTCAATGACAACTTGTCACTGACTCAAATTGTCTGCTGCGGATGGTAAAAACTACCTCACAGACGTAGCGACGGAGCAATCCCAGTTGCGTCTCGTCCAGTCTGTGCCGCAAAGCCGGGTAGTTAAGAAAATTATTTTTCGCCCGCAGGGAAGAAAAAACTTGGGAAAAGTAATTGATGTGTGCATTTATACAATCCAATCTTATATTTCAATCTGAGTAGAAAGAAATTATGTCCATCCCAAAGACAATGAAAGCCGCCATCCTCGTTGAGCAACGCAAGCCGCTCGTCATTGATGAAATCGAACTTCCCCAAGGGCTTGAAGTCGGGCAGGTGCTGGTCAAGGTTCACTACAGCGGCATCTGCGGCTCGCAACTGGGCGAGATCGATGGTGCCAAGGGTGAAGACAAGTTTCTTCCCCACCTGCTGGGCCACGAGGCTTCGGGTACGGTCATCGAAACCGGGCCAGGCGTGAAGCATGTAAAGACTGGCGATACGGTTGTGCTGCACTGGCGCAAAGGGCTCGGCATTGAAGGCGCGCCGCCCAACTATAAATGGCGCGGTGCAAAGCTTAATGCCGGCTGGATCGCTACTTTTAATGAGTACGCCATCGTCGCCGAAAACCGTGTCACGACCATCCCGGCGGATAGCGATCTGGAAGTAGCCGCTTTGTTTGGTTGCGCCGTTACCACAGGATTCGGTGTGGTCGAGAACAACGCCAAGGTGCGCATCGGCGAATCTGTTGTCATCTTCGGCGCTGGCGGGGTCGGCCTCAACATTGTGCAGGCCGCAGCCCTGGTAGGCGCATATCCGGTCATTGCTATCGATTTGCACGATAACCGGCTTGCCTTAGCCAGGGAGATGGGCGCCACTCACCTAATCAACGCGAAAACCCAGGATGCCAAGGCTGAGATTGAACGTATCGTTGGAAAGCAGGGCGTCGATGCCTTCATCGACAACACGGGGCAACCGGTGATCATCGAACTCGGCTATCAACTCACCAAACCGCAGGGTCGAGTTACCTTGGTTGGCGTGCCGCGTAGGGGCGGCAACATTAATATCTATTCCCTTCCGCTGCATTTCGGCAAAGGTTTGTCGGGGTCGCACGGCGGTGAAACCATCCCGAATCTCGATATTCCGCGTTACCAGAATCTTTTTCGCGCCAACCGCATCAAGCTGCGCGAGTTGCTGACGGAGCGTCTGCCCTTGGATGACATTAATACCGCCATCGAAAACATGCGTTCCGGCAAGACCAGCGGACGGTGTTTGATAAAATTGTAACTGGAGTCGTAGATGGTTGAACAATGCTTAGGTTGTTATGCGACAACTTTGCGTAGTCTGATTGACTTGGGGCAGCAGCCACCGAGTAATCAATTTCTTGCGCAGAGAGGTGAGGCTTGTGAGGTGCACCCACTTGAATTGTTGGTTTGCGATACCTGCGGTTTGGGTCAGCTATCCAAGCCGATTTCACCTTCCGTTGTACGTTCGCGTTTCGATTGGATTACATATAACGAGCCCGAAGGTCATCTGGATAACCTTGTCGATCTGCTTGTAGCCAGCAGCCAGCTTTCGACACAGGCGAAGATTGTCGGCATAACTTACAAAGATGATTCGACACTTGCGCGCTTCCAAGAAAAGGGGATTGCGGACACATACCGGCTCAAACAGGAAGCAGACTTGAGAATCGATGTCTCTCTGGCAAGCCTGGAGACGATCCAACAAGTTCTGACTCCCGAACTTGCCGAACACATCGCATCCAAGATCGGACAGGCAGACATACTCATGGTGCGGCATATCCTGGAACATGCACATCACCCCAACCGCTTGCTGGATGCATGCAACAGGCTTTGCAAACCGGACGGCCTGATGGTTTTCGAAGTTCCCGACTGCAGAAAGGTACTGGAAGGCCATGATCATTGTTTCTTGTGGGAAGAACACATCAGCTACTTCACGCCAGACACCCTGCGTACCTTCCTTCTTGCGAATGGCTACGCCGAAACAGACATGAAAATCTATCCATACCCAATGGAGGATTCGCTGGTCGCCATCGTGCGCAATGTGCGATCCAGCCCAATTGGCACGGGTGCGCACGTCGACAGTGAGTTGGCACGGCTTGGCGGCTTCGCGGGCAGCCTGCATGCGCGCGGACGGGATATCAAGGCATATTTAGAGGAACTGCAAACTGCGGGCAAGCATGTTGCCCTATTCGGAGCGGGGCATTTGGCCGCAAAGTTCATCAACTTCTACGCCTTGGTTGATTGCCTGGTCGGTGTGATCGATGACAACCCGAACAAACTGGGGCGGCTCATGCCGGGTTCCAATCTGCCCATCATTGGTTCCGGATGTCTCGAAACAGGGGATGTTGATCTCTGTTTACTAACGCTGAATCCGGAAAGCGAGCAGAAAGTAAGAAAGGCCCAGGCTGACTACTTGGCCCGTGGCGGGCAATTCCGCTCCATATTTTCCGCTAGCTCCTCCAGCATCTACAAGGATATTGAACATGATCGAGCTTGATCGAATCAGCGATGAAATCTATGTTACCCGAAGCGCAGTTGTATCCTTGGGAGATGCAGAGATTGAATTTCTGAAGGCGCAAGCGGTGTCGAGCCCAAAAGGACGCGCGCGAATTTGTGCGCATCGCAGCAGCGACGACAGCCTTCATGAAATGTTGATCGTTCTTTCCCGAGAGAGCTACGTACAGCCGCACAAGCATCTCGGAAAATCCGAATCGTTTCATATCATCGAGGGCGAGGTAGATGTGGCCATATTCGATGACGTTGGCCAGATTTCGGATGTTGTTTCCCTGGGGGCTATGGGAACGGGACGGAAATTTTTCTATCGTCTGTCGGACAGCCGTTTTCACACCCTGTTGATACATAGCGACATGCTGGTCATGCACGAGGTCACCAATGGGCCGTTCATCAAGGGACAGTCTATCAATGCATCATTCTCACCTTCTGACGGCAATCCAGAGGAGACGAAAATCTATATGAAAAACATTGCGCGGGAAGTTCTAGAATGGCAGCAAAGCAGGACCAGATCATGACAGAGAGAGCCTCGTTCCTGGTTGTAGGAGGCGATAGCCTCGTTGGCGGAGGTTTGCTGCAGGCATTGGAGCATCGTGGCCAGACCGCGTATGCCAGCACAAGGCGGCGCGAAACCGTCGATGACCATCGCGTCTTTCTGGATTTCGAGAGCGATACCCCCTACATTGCGCCGCGGGACGTCGGTTATGCCTATATCGTCGCCGCCGCAACGAACTATGACCGCTGCGAAAAAGATCCGCTGGCTCACAAAATCAATGTTGAACTGACCCCAAACTTGATTGTTTCGTTGCTCGAACAAGGTGTGTTCGTGACTTTCATCTCGACCAACTCTGTTTTCGGCGGCGAGCGCCCCTGGCCTCATGAAGACGATCCTCATACACCAGGAATTGCCTATGCCCGGCAAAAGCATGACGCCGAGAGGGTAGTGCTCGAGAAGGCGCGCCAATTGGGTGCAGAACAGAGCTTGAACATCGTACGGCTTACGAAAATTCTGGATCGTAATACATCACCGCTGCCTGCGTGGTTTTCTGCATGGCAACGTGGAGAAGTCATTGAGCCGTTTTCAGACCTGATATTCGCGCCGATGTCGGTGCAATTTGTCGGTGAGGCGCTGGCGACCATCGGTGAGAGGCGCATCTCCGGGAACCTGCATTTGTCGGGCGCCGAGAATGTGAGTTACGTGGCCTTTGCAAAAGCCTTGGCGGCGAAAATCGGGATTGGTGCAGACCTGCTCGCCCCAAGCACTGCGACGGGGAAGGGTATCCATATCGCGTTCAAGCCAACTTATAGTGGGCTGGGCATGCAACGCACTACTGCGCTCACCGGGGTCCGTCCCCAAACATTGTCAGAGGTCGTTAGCGATCTTTTATCCCCGACCTGAAATACACCGTAGGAGAAGCCTGTGGCTGCCCAAGTTTTTCATCGAACCACCTGCCGGCTATGTGATTCCAAAAATGTAGAGTTGGTAGTAAAGCTCGAGCCGATCCCACTTTCTGAAAATTACTGCGACGATGCGGAAGTGGGGAAGAATGCGGCTCGCTACCCGGTTGACCTGTACATGTGCCGCGACTGTGGCCACGTTCAGCAGCTCGACGTCGTGGATTCGAAAAGCCTCTGGGAAAGCTACACCTACTACTCTGGTGACGCAAAAGGTATGCCCGAGCATTTCCGGGACGTCGCCGGGGAAATTATTGCTGACTATCGTCCAGTCCAAGGTTCATTGGTCATCGACATTGGCAGTAATGATGGATCGTTGTTGCGCCCCTTTAAGGAAGCTGGCTATCGAGTTCTAGGCATTGATCCCGCCACTGAGATCGCGAAACAGGCAACGAATGCGGGCATCGAGACCATCCCCGAACTCATGTCGCTCGACCTGTCCAGGCAGATCAGGAGCAGGCACGGCACGGCACAGGTCGTATGCATGTTCAACGCTTTTGCACACGCCGACAATATGGGGGAAATCGCCGAAGGCATCCGAGAACTGCTGGCACCGGACGGCATCTTTGTCTTCGAGGCCCAATACCTCCTTGACATCATCGACCGTGTGCTTATCGCGACCATCTTCCATGAGCACATGAGCCATCACTCCGTGAAGGCATTGACTGTGTTTCTCGATCGTCACGGGTTGGAGCTTATCGACGTCGACCGGGTGCCGATCCAGCACGGATCTCTGATCGGAAAGGTTCAGCTAAAAGGAGCGGGGCGCCCGGTTGAGGAATCGGTCAAAGCACTACTCGAGCTTGAGGCGACCCGCGGCCTGGACAAGATCGAGACACTGAAGCAGTTTGCCGAAAAAATTCGGCAACAGCGCGAAAGGACAGCGCGACTGGTCGAAGAATGGCGCCGCTCCAAGGTCTCTGTTGCCGGTTATGGCGCTGCACGAAGCGGCCCCACCCTTATTTCGCAACTCGGACTAACCGGTGCCATCGAGTACATCGTCGACGACCACCCGCAGAAGGTCAATTATTTTTCATCCGGCGACGGCATCCCTATCCTGCCCACGGCCGAACTGTGCCGCCGCATGCCAGTCTATACGGTCATCCTGGCCTGGGTGCATGCCGCCAAGATCATCGAGTCGAACCGCGAATATCTCGAAAGGGGCGGTTGCTTCGTGGTCCTTTGTCCGGAGACGAGAGTCGTGGGCAAGAACGGTGACATTCTGATATAGATGGGATACGGCATGTCAAGTAAAAAAGCAGTAGTTGTTGTCGGCGGGGGCATCGTTGGCTTAGCAACAGGGTTGCGTATCCTGCAGATGCGTCCTAACACCCATCTGACCTTAATTGAAAAAGAGAAGTCTGTCGCACAGCACCAAACGGGTCATAACAGCGGAGTGATCCATTCTGGCCT
>CANJXQ010000187.1 GCA_947478805.1 Betaproteobacteria bacterium
GCCAATGTCATGGGCTTCGTCCAGAACGGCCGCCTGCGTGCACTGGCGGTGACGAGCCCCGAACCTTCCCAGTTTGCGCCGGGCGTGCCGGCGCTGGCGCAGACCATCCCCGGGTTCCAGGCTCGCACCTGGGTGGGCATTTTTGCGCCCGGCAAGACACCGCCCCCGCTGGTTTCGAAAATCCATGCCGATATCGCCCGCGTCATGCAACAGCCTGCGGTTCGCACCCGCTTCCAGGAATTCGGCGCCGCGATCGGGGGCAACTCCCCGGCGGAATTCTCCGCTTACGTCAGGTCGGAAATCGAGCTGTGGCGCCCTGCAGTAAAGGCTTCGGGCGCAAAGGCGGACTGATATCTCGCGCGATCCCGGCTTCAAGCAGCGCGGCCGAGCCTGCGTAGCAGGCCGCGCGGTCCCACTAGCTGCGGCGCGGGCGCTTGGGCTTGTCCACGGAAGGCTTTGATTTCAGGTCCTTGCGCTGGGCATCCCACACATAGGTGCGCGAGGCGAAGGTCTCCTTGACCGACTTGCCCGAGGCCAGCGCACGCGCGCTGGCATCCTCCGAAGCCTGGATCTGTTCGCAGGCCGGCAGCAGCTTTTCAATGTCTTCGGGCGCAATCACCACCACGCCGTCGGCATCTGCCACGATGACATCGCCAGGCAGGATTTCGATGCCGCCGCAGTTGACCGGCACGTTCAACTCGACAATCGAATACTTGGCGTAACCGCCGGCAATCGGCGTCACCGACTGCGCCCACACCGGCAAGTCATGCTCGATGATTTCCGCCACATCGCGCGTCGCCCCGCCGACGATGACGCCCGCGGCGCCGCGCATCTTGGCGATCTGCGCGAGCTTGCCGCCGAATACCGCGCCGGGCGGCCCCGGAGGGGCCGCAATCACCAGGAAATCGCCGGGCACCGCATCCTCGACGAACCCGTGAAACAGATTGGGGTTGGCCGCCTGACCCAGGCGCGACGCATCGCGCACCAGCACACGCCGCTGGGTGCGGGCGCGTCCCACCGCCCTCACCAAATGCGCCGTGGGTCCGTGCATGGGCAACATGCCCTCCACCACCACGCGCTCGGGAATGCGAATCCCCGCCTTGACGTAGCCATCGCAGATGGTCGATGTGGGAATGGCGCGAAAGCGCTCGAGGATCGCGTCCGCGACCCGTGGAATGGCGGCAGGCATGGACTCAGATCCTTTCGTAGTACTGCACTTCCAGCGGGCACGGCGTGGCGAAGCGCACGTAGAAGCGATGCAGCTTGTGCGGCAACACGTCCACGCGCGGCTCGCTCACCGCGTAGTCGGTGATTTCGACATCCGGGTTGGTTTTCGCAAATACCTTGGCGCGCGCCAGCAGCTCCTGCAGTTCGGCCAGCGAGTTGACGTTGATGCCGAAATGGTCGCGCTCGATGTTGGCCGTGGCCGGGTGGTCATGGCCGAACAGCACCACGAACTGGTCCACGGCACCGGCCATCATCACCAGCATCGCGCCGTCCTTGGTGTATTGCGGACGCTCGATAAAGCCGAACACCTCCGCAAAGAAGCGGATCACCCGCTTCAGGTTGTCGCCGGAGAGCGTCTGCTTCGACACGGTAAACGCCACGTGACTGAAGCGGATCGGGATGGCGGGAGTCACCGCTCCCGGCGCGGACGGTCCGGCTTTCGTTTCACTCGTCACTGCATTCATCTTCATTTGCTCCTGGCTAGAACCCGATCAGTTTGGTGAGCGCCGCGGCCTGATTGACAGCCTCAGGGTTGGGCGTCTGATAGTCCCTGGGCATGCGCGCCGACTCGTACATCGAGCCGATGCCCTGCCCGGCGTTCAGCAACGTATTGCCCTCTTGCGACATGATGTAGTTGGCGAACAGTCGCGCCGCGTTCGGGCTCTTGGAATGCGCACGCGCGGTGAGCGCGATGTGCTGCTCAACCCCCGTCGTGTAGTCGGGCGTGACCGACGCGATCGGCGCGCCCTTGTCCACCAGCGGCAAGGTCACCGACGTGATGTTGGGTATCTGGATGCTGCCCTCTCCCGCGCTCAGTGCCTGCGCTGCGGGCACGCCCCCGCCGGAGGCGCGTCGCGGACCGGAGTCGCGCAGCGTGGTCAGGAAACCTTCCCCGTAGCGCTTGGCCAGCATGGACCAGAATTCCGCGTAGATGTCGCCCGAGCCGACTCCCGAGAGGATGAGCTGTCCCTTCCATTTCGGATTCGCAAGTTCCGCCCAGTCCTTGGGGATGTCGGCGCCCTTCACCTTGTCGGTGTTGTAGGTGATCTGCCAGGGACTGATCTGCACGATCGCGGTGGGTCCGGTGAGATACTTGGCTGGAAACTCGCCGCTCTTGACCACTGGCAGGTTGGCTGCAGAAACCGCCTCCATCCAGCCCTTCTTGATCCCCGCATCGGCGTATTGCGCATTCGTTCCGCCGGCGAGGATCAGCAGGTCGGCGGCAAAATTCCTTGCTTCGGCCTCTGCCGAATAGCGGATGCGCTGCGGAACCGTCTGCAGGCGCACGAATTGCACGCGGATCCCGTACTTGGCGGAGAAGGCGTCGCTCACGCGCTTGGCCAGCCCCTCGGGTGGTGCAGAGTACCAAACCAGCGAACCTTCGGCCTTGGCGGCTGCCACCAGCGCATCCAGTTCGGCCTGCACCGCGGCCTTGGATTGCGCCAACGCATCTGGGGCGCCACCCCAAGCCAGGACCAGGAAAGCGACCCCGGCAAAACGACGAACGGAACTACCGAGATCTTGGGCAGTCTTGCGAATGCGGATCATCCACGACTCCTTGTATGACATTGTGTCCCGCCGGTGCGACGCGTTACGCGAGAGCCATTGCGCGGCCCGGACGCTTGATCGAAAGGATACCTGCAATCCACGACAGCCGCGCCAGCAGATCAGGATGCCAGCAAGCCGTGGACACTGAACTGTTGCGACGCGTCGGTCCACACCTTCTGCGATACGAACCCTGCCTCGCCGGCGAGGGACAGGAACTCTTCATCGGTGTACTTGCACATGATGCCGGTGAGCACCGCCTCCCCGGCGTCGAAGCTGTAACGCTCGCCGGCGACGTGGGCCACCTGCGCGAACTGGCTCTCCATGAACATCTCGACGCGCCCCTTGACCTCGTCATAGAACGCCAGGTGGCGAAAGCGGTTCACCTGGATGTCGCCGCCAAGGTCGGTGTTGATACGCGTCATCACATGCGCGTTGAAAGCCGCCATCGCCCCGGCCGCGTCGTTGCAGGATGCATCAAGGACTTTTCGTAATTTTTTCAAGCCCACGCCGGCAAGCAGTATGCCGCCCGCCCCCACCATGCGCCGTGCCTGCTGCAGCATTGCGAACAACTCGTCCGCAGTGACGCTCCCCAGCGTCCAGCCCGGGAGAATCACCACCTTGCGCCGCAAGGAAACGCCGACGAATTCGGGCAACACCAGGGGACTCGTGGTATCGGCAACGATGGCGGCCATGTTGACATGCGGGAATTCGGCTGCCAGCCAAGCGGCGGCCAGTCTTGCCGCAAGCGCATCCACATCGACCTGCAGGTGCAACGCCGGCCTCAACTGCACCAACAGGTAACGGATGGTGGGCAGGCCACCGCCACCGATCGCCATGAGCTGCGCATCAGGGCCGATGAATTCGAATATTTCGGCCCCATGCGATTTGAGCACCTCGAGCTCGCAACGCTGGGCGTAGAACTCGGGTGATTGCATCAGCGCGGCGTAGAGGCGCTGGCCTTCGGCATCGAAGGACCAGCGCGGCGGCACCACCTTGTAGCGCATCGACAGGCCCGCCCGGACATCATGGGCGAAACCGCAGCCGTCCGGAAGAAAGCTATAGCAACGCAAGGGTGCGACGGGTCTCTCATCGGACCCGACAGCGGGTTGTTGAACTTGCCTGAGTTGTCGCAGCGCTACCATGACCGGCTCCCAAGCTCGAGTCGCTGCCGTTCTTGATCGACTTCTAGAAGCCTGCCCGGCCGGCCGTTGGGTCGCAGGGCAGTCAGCTTGCGCGGGCCCGCCGGGCGGTCGAGGCGACGGGCGTGCCTGCCTGCGCGCGCGCACGGGCCGAGGTCTTTCGGCTCTTCGACACCGAGCGAGCCGATGGCTGCCGATGCACTTCGGATCCGTCCGCCACTTCCAGCCACTTGCGAATTCGCGCCGCATCGGCAATTCGCGTGTACTTGCCCCAGGAGTCGAGCAGGACAATGACTACGCCACGCCCGGCCAGGCGCGCCTGCATCACCAGGCAACGGCCGGCCTCGTTGATGAACCCGGTCTTCGACAAGCCAATGTCCCAGCCGCTGCTGGCCACCAGGCGATTGGTATTGTGGAAGGCCGCCGGCCGGCCAGCGATGTTCACCTGGAAGCCGGATGCGGTCGTGAACTCGCGAATCCGGTCATAACGGTGAGCGGCGCGCACCAGCTTGCCAAGGTCTTCAGCCGTCGATACGTTGGTGGACGACAATCCGGTCGGGTCGGCGTAGCGCGTGCCCTGCAACCCGAGCATGCGCGCCTTGAGGTTCATCGCGGCAACGAATGCCTCGAGGCCCCCCGGGTAGTTGCGCCCCAAAGCCGAAGCCGCGCGATTTTCCGAGGCCATCAATGCCAGCCGCAGCATCTCCTCGCGCGTGAGGAAGGTCCCGACCCGCAGGCGCGAATGCGTGCCCTTGAGCGTATCGAGGTCTTCGTTGGTGACCTGCAGCGACTCGTTTAGGTCGAGGTTGGCATCCAGTACCACCATGGCCGTCATCAGCTTGGTGATGGAGGCGATCGGCAGGATGGATTCCGTGTTCTTGCCGTACAGCACGTGGCCGGTCTCTTCATCCAGCACCAAGGCTGCGGAAGACTTCAGGGCCAGGCGCGAAGGCGACGGGTCTGCTGCCATTGCGGGCTGCATGACCAGCGTACCCATCACGGTGCAGGCAACGACCGCCAGTTTCAGCGAAATGCGGGACAACAGAAAAGCCACAATGCCCCCAACGGGAAGGTTATTGCCGCGAAGTCTAGCGAGAAGTTGAAGAAATTACAAGAAAATTAGAGGGATAGATACTTATTCTCATCCAGTCTCGAAGAGTCTGACATCTCCTTGACACAACATCGACGGGCCACAACTCCTAGACAGTCATCGCCGGGAAAGGCCCGATCGCACTCGGCACAGCCGTCGATGCGGAACCCACGCTTGAACCCGGACCCTCTTCTTCCTGCTGCTGCAGCGCCCACATCTGTGCGTAAGCGCCGCCCGCCGACAGCAGCGTCCGGTGCGTGCCGCGTTCAACGATTCGCCCGCCATCAAGAACGAGAATCTGGTCCGCATCCATGACCGTCGACAAGCGGTGCGCGATCACCAGTGTCGTGCGTCCCTTGGCAATGCGCTCGAGTTCGGCCTGGATCGCCTGCTCGGTCTCCGAGTCCAGTGCCGAGGTCGCTTCGTCGAAGATCAGGATCGACGGGTTCTTCAGGATGGCGCGCGCGATGGCGACGCGCTGCTTCTCGCCGCCCGACAGTTTCAGGCCGCGCTCGCCCACACGCGCCTCAAACTGATCGGGGAGCGACACGATGAAATCATGGATGTGCGCGGCGCGTGCCGCCTCGATCACCTCTTCGCGTGTCGCATCCGGGCGCCCGTAGTGGATGTTGTAATAGATGGTGTCGTTGAAGAGCACGGTGTCCTGCGGCACGATGCCGATGGCAGCACGCAGGCTCGACTGCCTGAGGTCGCGAATGTCGCTGTCGTCGACCCCATCGTTGATGCGGATGCTGCCGCCGGATACATCGTAGAAGCGGTACAGCAGGCGAGCGAACGTCGACTTGCCCGCGCCGGAGTGCCCGACCACCGCGATCTTGTTGCCCGCCGGGATGTCGAAGCTGACATCGAACAGGATCTGCCGGTTAGCGTCGTAATGAAAGTCCACGTGCTCGAAGCGGATGGCCTGCGGACCGGCCAGCAGCTGCCTCGCCCCGGGACGATCCTCGATCTCGCGGTGCTGCTCGAGCAGGCGGAACATGCGATCCATGTCTCCCAGCGACTGCTTGATTTCGCGATACACCATGCCGAGGAAATTGAGCGGGATGTAGAGCTGGATCAGCAGCGCGTTCACCAGCACCAGGTCACCCAGCGTCAGCGCCTTCGACACCACGCCTTCGGCGGCCAGGATCATCAGGATGCTGACTGCGGCGGCGATGATCATGCTCTGGCCGATGTTGAGCAGCCCGAGCGACGCCTCCGAGCGCACCGCGGCCGCTTCATAGCGCTGCAGGCTCTCGTCGTAGCGCCTGGCCTCGAATTCCTCGTTGTTGAAGTACTTCACCGTCTCGTAGTTGAGCAGGCTGTCGATGGCGCGGGTATTGGCGCGAGAGTCGAGCTCATTGGCCTTGCGGCGATGGTCGGTGCGCCATTCGGTGACCCAGATGGTGAAGACGATGTACACGGCCACCGCGGCAAACGTGACGGCGGGAAAACGCCAATCGAAGCGCTTCAACAGGATCACCGCCACCAGCGTGAATTCCAGGATCACCGGGATGATGGAGAACAGCATGTAGGAGAGCAGCGTGGAGATGCCCCGCGTGCCGCGCTCGATGTCGCGCGAGACGCCCCCGGTATGTCGCTCCAGATGAAAGCGCAGGGACAGGCTGTGCATGTGGCGAAACACCGACAGCGCCACGCGGCGGATGGAGCGCTGTGTCACGCGCACGAACACGATGTCGCGCAACTCGGCGAACAGCGTCGTGGAAAATCGCAACAGGCCATAGGCGCCCAGCAGCGCCAGCGGC
>CANJXQ010000188.1 GCA_947478805.1 Betaproteobacteria bacterium
CAGTTGGGTCTGCTTGTTGACGTCGAGCAGGCGAAAGCGCACCTCGAAGCGCCCGTCAGGCAGGCGATTGACGCCGCCGATCACGATGGCATCGGCCGTGCGATTGCGCCAGTCGGCAAAATTGATCTGCGATGGCTCGGTCGGCGGCGCGCTCACGCCCCCCGCGTAGAGCGTGCGAAAGCGGCCCGTGCGCTGCAGGTCGGCCTCGACAATGTCGGAAATGCTGCCCGGCACGCCGCCTTCGCCGGCAAACTGCAGGACGGCGATCGGAATCTGGTTGGCCCCGCCACCCGTGATCTCGATGGTGAGCTGGGCGCTGGCACCGTGGGCGAAAAAGACAAGCCCGAACAGGATGAATTGCAGGAGCGCAATGACGCGGTTCATGTTCCTCACGATGCCACGTTGGCCGCGTTGTACGGTGCGCGCATTATACCGGCATCATCGCCGGGCGCAGCCCAAAGCACCTTTGCGTGACAATTGGTTACAAGAACGCGTACTGGACGTATGGCTGCGAGGTGCTCCGCTACTCCTGCGGCCGGAACTTCAGCTCCAGCTGGCGCTGGAACTGTGAGGAGTTATCCGGTCGGGGCAGGGGCGACGATTTCAGGATCGCCCTCTCCACGGCATCGTCGAAGGCCCGATTACCCGAGGACCTGCGCAATGTCGCCGAGAGCACTTCGCCGGTGGGCAACTGGATGACGTCGAATATGGCTTCAGGATTGCCGCTGATGTCTGCCGGCACGACGATATTTCCCTTGATCTTCAGCCTGATGCGGTTGGCGTACCCGGGGTCAATGACCGGTGCGGTAGCGGGCGGTGTCGGCCGCGGCGTCGCGGTCGGCGTCACCTTTTGGCGCTCCTGCGCAAGGGTCTGTGTCTCGCGGGCCAGTTGCTCCTGTATGCGGGAGCGCGCATCGATCTGCAATTTCGGCTCTTCCTTGCGAAGCGGCTTTTTTTCCTTTTCGATCGCAATATCAGGCTTACGGACCGGCGTCGCAGCCTTGGGAGCAGGCGGGGGCGGTGTTTCAACCTTCGGAACTGGCGCCGGTTCAGGCTTGGGGGCGGGCTCGACCTTTGGGACCGGTTCGCTGACAGCGGGCTGGGTCCACAACTCCACGACCACCGCATCCGGCGCCTTTGACGACCAGCGCAAGCCGAAGAAAAGGAACGAAAACAGGATGGCGTGCACGAGCACCGCCAGCACCGCCGCGGGCTTGCGCCCCGGCTCGGCGTATGCCGGGAAATTGGCTGTCAGTGTGGCCGCGCCCTGCATTATCGTGGCTTGACCATCAGCCCGACGCGCTTCACGTTGGCGCGTTGCAACTCGTCCATGACCTTCATCACCGCCTCATAGCGCACGTCCTTGTCGGCAGAGATCACCACCGGCTGGTCCGCGTTCGTGGCCTGGCGCTGTTGCAGCGCCGCGATCAGTTCGGCATTCGTCACCCGCCGCTCATCCCCGCCGCCCTTGCCCCGATCGCGCAGCAGCAGGGTCGCATCGGCGCGGATCAGCACCTCCAGCGGCGCCACCGGCGGCTGCGCCGACTTGCCGACGCTGGGCAGGTCGACCACGCCCGGATTGACCAGCGGCGCTGTCACCATGAAGATCACCAGCAATACCAGCATCACGTCGATGTAAGGCACGACGTTGATCTGGTTCATGAGTTTTCTTTGACGCATGGCGGCGTGGCCCTAACGCGCCTGCGCCTGGCGCTGCAGGATGTTCGAGAACTCTTCCATGAAGCTCTCGAAGCGCACGGCAATGCGATCGACGTCGTGCGAGAAGCGGTTGTAAGCCACCACCGCCGGGATGGCGGCAAAAAGCCCGATCGCCGTCGCCACCAGCGCCTCGGCAATGCCCGGCGCCACCGCAGCGAGCGTGGCCTGCTGCATGGTCGACAGGCCCCGGAAGGCGTGCATGATGCCCCACACCGTTCCGAGCAGCCCCACGTAAGGGCTCACCGAACCGACCGAGGCGAGGAAAGCCAGGTGCGCCTCGAGGTTGTCCATTTCACGCTGGTAGGTGGCGCGCATGGCGCGGCGCGCGCCATCCACCATGGCGCCGGGCTCGGTCCCCTTCTGCAGTTTGATTTTCACGAACTCGCGAAACCCCGCCTCGAAGATGCGCTCCTGCGCCCCGGTCAGGTGCCGGTTGTTGACCGCGCTCTGGTGCAGGGCCACTAGGTCCGTGCCGCTCCAGAAATCGCGCTCGAACTTATCCGTCTGCGCGCGCGCCTGGCGGATGGCGAAGTACTTGCGGAAGATCCAGTACCAGGACATGAACGACACGGCGAGCAGCAGTGCCATGACGAACTGCACAACCGCGCTGGCATTCCAGATCAGGGAGAGGATAGAGAGATCCTGAGTCACGTTCATGCGCTTATCCCATCAGCAGTTCCCACTGAAGTGGGGGATATACAAGGGGGTGTGCCCCCTTGTTCGAATACTTCGCTGGCATTCCAAATCAGGGAGAGGATGGACAGGTCTTGGGTGACATTCATGGGTATTGTTCTTCCTTCGCCTCTTGTTTCGACGATTCGAACATGCGGTAGATGCCATCCGGCACCGGAATGAGCTTCTGCGTCCTGGGGTCGGTGCAGGCGAGCGTGATCTCGGCCTCGACCAGCACCTCATCATTGCGCTTGACCAGCTGTGTGAACACCAGCCGCGCCCGTGTCGCCCGCGTCACCTGTGCCGTGATCGCCAACATGTCGTTGAGCAGCGCCGGGCGCAGGAACTTCAGGTTCGCCGAATGCAGCACGAAGAAGGTGTTGTGCTGGTGCAGCAGCGTATGCACATCGAACCCCAGCGACAGCAGCAATTCGGTGCGGGCGTTCTCCATGAAATCCAGGAAATTGGAGTGAAACACCACGCCGCCGGCATCGGTGTGCTGGTAATACACGCGCTGCGGCCAGGCAAAGGGCGCGATCATGCGCCGGGGTCCTCGAAAAGTGCGCCGGATTGCGCCCCCGGCCGCACATCGGCGGGCGCCGCAAGGCCGAAATGCCGGTACGCGGCGAGCGTGGCGACGCGCCCGCGCGGCGTGCGCTGCAGGTAACCCTGCTGGATGAGAAAGGGCTCGAGCACATCCTCGATGGTGTCCGATTCCTCGCCGATGGCAGCCGCCAGGTTGTCCAGGCCCACCGGCCCGCCGGAGAATTTCTCGATCACGGCCAGCAGCAGCTTGCGATCCATCACGTCCAGCCCGAGCACATCGACATCGAGCATTTTCAGGGCATCGTCGGCCACGGTGCGACTGATGTTGCCGTCGGCCCGCACCTGCGCGAAGTCGCGCACGCGCCGCAACAACCGATTGGCGATGCGCGGCGTGCCGCGCGAGCGCCTCGCCACCTCCAGCGAACCGTCACCGGATATTTCCACGTTCAGCAGCCCCGCGGACCGATTGACGATCTGCCGCAATTCATCATCGCTGTAGAACTCCAGCCGCGCCACGATGCCGAAGCGGTCGCGCAGCGGATTGGTCAGCATGCCGGCGCGCGTGGTGGCACCGACCAGCGTGAAAGGCGGCAGGTCGAGCTTCACCGAGCGCGCCGCCGGCCCCTCGCCGATCATGATGTCGATCTGGAAATCCTCCAGCGCCGGGTAGAGGATTTCCTCCACCACCGGCGACAGGCGGTGGATCTCGTCGATGAACAGGACGTCGTTGGGCTCGAGATTGGTCAGGATCGCCGCCAGATCGCCCGGCCGCTCGAGCACCGGGCCGGAAGTCTGTCGCAGGTTCACGCCCATTTCGCGCGAAATGATGTGGGCCAGCGTGGTCTTGCCCAGCCCCGGCGGCCCGAACAGCAGCACATGATCGAGCGATTCCTTGCGCAGCCGCGCCGCCTCGACAAAGATCGACAACTGGCCGCGAATCTTCTCCTGGCCGACATACTCGTCGAGTGACTTGGGTCGCAGGGCGCGCTCGATGGCCTCTTCCTGGACGGAAGCCGGGCCGGGCGCAATCAGGCGGTCGGTTTCAATGGCCATGCACTATCTTACCCGCGTTCGCCGCATCGACGGATGGCCCACAATTCAACGAAATTTCATTTTGCGAAGGTCCGTCCAACGGACATCTATGGGATATTTTTATATCGATACTTGAATAACATCCAGGCCTTGTTCCCGGTCTCACGCACGCCTCACGCGCGGGCGAGCAGCTTCAGGGCCTGGCGAATGCCGTCGGACACGGACAGGCCCTCGGGCAGCAGCTTCACCGCGCCCTGCGCCTCCTTTTCGCTGTAACCCAGGCCGAGCAGGGCGTTGAAGATGTCGCTGGTTGCGGGCTTGGCACGGCCCACGGTCGCACCCGGGGCGAAGTCCGTCCCCAGTTTGTCCTTCAGTTCCAGCAGCAGGCGCTCCGCAGTCTTCTTGCCGATGCCCGGGATCTTCACCAGCCGGCCGGCTTCCTGCATCGACACCGCCTCGACCAGTTCGCCCACCGACAGGCCGGAGAGCACTGCCAGCGCCGTGCGCGCCCCTATGCCCGAAATTTTCAACAACTGGCGGAACACCCGGCGCTCCGCATCGCTGCCAAAACCGTACAGGAGGTGCGCATCCTCGCGCACCACGAAGTGCGTCAGGAGCGTGACCTGCGCGCCCGGTGCAGGCAGGTTGTAGAAGGTGCTCATGGGCACCTCGATTTCATAGCCGACCCCGGCCGCCTCCACCAGGATCTGCGGCGGGTTCTTCTCCAGCAGCACGCCGGCGATTCTTCCGATCATGGCTGGCCCATCATGACAAGCGCCCGTTCTTCATGCGAAACCCCCTCTCGACCTGCCCGATGCCGAAACCCAGCCCGCCATGCGCATGGCAGATGGCGCACGCCAGCGCGTCGGCCGCATCGGCACTGGGCGCGCCCGGCAATCGCAACAGGCGGATGACCATGTGCTGCACCTGATCCTTGTTGGCGTGCCCCTTGCCCACCACCGCCTGCTTGACCTGCAACGCCGTGTATTCGGACATCGCCAGTCCCGCATCCACCACCGCGCAGATCGCCGCGCCCCTCGCCTGCCCCAGCATCAGTGTCGATTGCGGGTTCACGTTGACGAATACTTTCTCCACCGCAACTTCATCCGGGCGCTGCTCCGTGATGACTTCGCGCAGCCCCTCGAAAATCGACCGGATGCGCCCGGGAAGATCGTCAACCCCGGAGCGGATGCAGCCGCTGGTGATGTAGGCGAGCTTGGTGCCGGTCTTTTCGATGACACCAAACCCCGTGATGCGCGATCCGGGATCGATTCCCAGGATGCGCATGGGGCTTATGCCTCGTCCATCAAGGCGTTGGTGTACACATCCTGCACATCGTCGAGCGACTCCAGCGCATCGAGGAGCTTCTTCATTCGCGCCGCATCGTCGCCGGCCAGCGTCACTTCGGTGTTGGGTTTCATCACCACCTCGCCGACTTCGGGCTTGAGGTCGCACGCGGCAAGGCCGTCGCGCACCGCGACGAAGTCGTTGGGTGCGCAGATCACCTCGATGGAACCATCCTCGTTGGCCACGACGTCCTCGGCACCCGCCTCCAGCGCCGCCTCCATGACCGCGTCCTCGGTCAGCCCCGGCGCGAAGATGAACTGGCCGCAGTGCTTGAACAGGAACGCCACCGACCCGTCGGTCCCGAGGTTGCCGCCGTTCTTCGTAAATGCATGCCGCACGTCGGCGACGGTGCGCGTGCGGTTGTCGGTCATGCAGTCGACGATGACCGCGGCCCCCGCGATCCCGTAGCCTTCGTAGCGGATTTCCTCATAGGCCACGCCCTCCAGCTCGCCCGCGCCGCGCTTCACGGCGTTCATCACCGTGTCCTTGGGCAGGTTCACCTCGCGCGCCTTGTCCATGGCCAGCCGCAACCGCGGGTTCATCGCCGGGTCGCTGCCGCCCATGCGCGAAGCCACGGTGATTTCCTTGATGGCACGAGTAAAGGCCTTGCCCTTCTTCGCGTCGGTAATGGCCTTCTTGTGCTTGATGTTGGCCCATTTGCTGTGACCTGCCATGGTGTGCGTTCCCGGTAAAGTGGCTAAAGTGCTTTTGTGCGAAAGTCTCAGCAACATCCTGAGTTACCAAGGGTACGAGGACATTTTCGAAAATGAGCCCTCGCGCTCCCCTACATCAGGGCCATTACAGGAAACCCGCGATGTTTCCTGTATGTCCTATGTGAGAACGTATAATTTTAGCATTCCAATCACGAGCAACCCCAGATGCCCGATCCCTTGTTGATCGCCAAAGCCGGCCAAGCCGAACTCGCGCTGCTGCCGGCCCTGGCCAATCGTCACGGCCTGATCACCGGCGCCACCGGCACCGGCAAGACGGTGACCCTGCAGACGCTGGCCCAGGCCTTTTCATCCATCGGGGTTCCGGTCTTCATGGCCGACGTCAAGGGCGACCTGTCCGGACTCGCGCAGCCAGGAACACCGACCCCAAAGCTGAAAGAACGCCTGGCGCTGCTGGGCATGGGCGACATGGCCTTCGCCGCCTGTCCGACCGTGTTCTGGGACGTGTTCGGCAAGTCGGGGCACCCGACGCGCGCCACCATCTCCGACCTCGGACCCTTGCTGCTCGGGCGCATGCTGAACCTGAACGACACGCAGCAAGGCGTGCTCACCCTCGTATTCAAGATCGCCGACGACAACGGCCTGTTGCTGCTCGACATGAAGGACCTGCGCGCCATGCTGCAGCACGTGGGCGAAAACGCCAAGACCTACCAGACCGAATACGGCAACATCTCGGCAGCCTCCATCGGCACCATCCAGCGCGGCCTGCTGGAGCTCGAC
>CANJXQ010000189.1 GCA_947478805.1 Betaproteobacteria bacterium
CAGCCACCGGCCCGCGCCCATGAGTCGCGCTACAGCGAGCAGGCGGGGTTCTGTTGCGTGCAGGCCGGCCATGGTGGAAAAGAAAATCAGGAAGAACACCACCGCGGCCACGAAAGCGATCTTGGACGCGAGGCCGATGCCGAACCAGAGGATCACCAACGGGGCCAGCGCCAGTTTCGGCACACCCATGGCGGCACCGATGAATGGGGATAGCGCCTGTTCCGCTCTAGGCGAGAGGCGCAGCAGGAAAGGCAGCGCCAGGCCCAGCGAACCGCCGATGGCGAGGCCGGCGAAGGATTCGTACAGGGTCACGCCCCCGTGCCTGAACAGGCGCCCGTCGCGGGTGATCTCTGCGATCCGCAGCGCTATTTCGTAGAGCCCCGCGAGCACGCCTGGCCCGAGCCAGCGGTGCAGCACCTCCCAAAGCACTACGAGGCTGATGCCGAGCAGGATGCGTCCTGCCAGGATCATATGAGCGCCTGCCGGATGCGGTCGAACAGCGCGGCGAATCCGGGCGCCAGGACCAGGTGGTCTATGTCGCGCGGCCGGGGAATGTCGACGCGGTGCTCAGCGATGACCTTGGCCGGAGCGCGCGACAGCACGAGCACGCGGTCGCCCAGGGCGATTGCCTCGGCAATGTCGTGCGTGACGAACACGATGGTTTTCCTCTTCACGTTCCACATGCGCAGCAGGTCGGCGTGCAGCTGCATGCGAGTCTGAGCGTCCAGGGCGCCGAACGGCTCGTCCATGAGGATGACCGGGGGATCGTAGGACAGCGTGCGCACGAGCGACGCGCGCTTGCGCATGCCGCCGGAGAGCTCGCTCGGGTAGAAGCGCTCAAAGCCCTTCAGCCCGGCCAGCTCCACCAGCGCGGCAACGCGCTCCCGCGCGGCCTCGTCCAGGCGTCCCTGCGCCCTGAGCGGGAACAGGATGTTCTCCTCGAGCCTGCGCCAGGGCAGCAGGTTGTCTTCCTGGGTGACGTAACCAATCTGGCAGTTCCAGCCCGGCACCAGCGGCCCGCTCTGCGGTCCCAGGATCGTCTCGCCGCGCAGGCGCACGCTGCCGGCGCTCGGCCGGTCGATCTGCGCGAGCATGTTGAGCAGCGTCGACTTGCCCGAACCGGAGGGGCCCACCACCGTAACGAACTCGCCTTCGCTTACCGAGAGCGAGAGGTCCTCGATCACGGACAGCGATTCCCCGCGACCGGCCTTGGCCGCAAAGCGCTTGGCGAGGCCCTCGACTTCGAGGAAGGGGGCGTGTGCTTTCATGTCCATGCTCAGAAAGCCGCCTGCGCGCGTTCGACTGTCTTGTCGTCCGGGCGCCACGACAGCAGACGTGCCTCAAGCAGCCCCAGGGCGGCGTTGAGCCCCGTGACCACCAGCGCAAGCGCAACTACGCCCACGAAGATGCCGGCGGGGTCGAAGTCGGTGGCGGCCGCCTGGATGGAGTAGCCCAGGCCGCGGTTCGAGGAGATCAGCTCGCCGACTACCGCGGTGCCGATCGCGTAGGGCGCCGCGATGCGTAATCCTGTGAATACGTACGGCGCAGCGCTCGGCCAGACGATTTCGCGTGCGATGAGCCGCGCATCGGCGCCGAACACGCGCGCCGCGGCGATGAGTTTCTGGTCGACGCTGGCGAGTCCCGCCGACGTCACGAAGAATACGAGGAAGAACACGACGCTCGCGACCAATGCGACTTTGGAGGCAAGGCCGATGCCAAACCAGATGATGAACAGCGGCGTCAGCGCCACCTTGGGCGCGCCGTAGCCCGCTACGAGGTAAGGATCGAGTACCGCGCGCAGCGTATGCATGCGGCGCAGTACGAAGGGCAGTCCCGCGCCCGGGATCCCGCCGATCAGGAAGCCCAGCACGGCGGCGGACAAGGTATAGCTGCCGTGATGCCAGAGGTCGCCGCGCATGAGGGCGCGCCAGAACGCCTGCGCCGTGACCCACGGGGTCGTGATCCACTGCGCGCCGAAGTACAGGCTGGCCGCGTGCCAGGCGGCCAGCAGCGCAACCAGCACGGCGATCCGGTCAAAGGTTCGCACGGAGCTACTTCGCGTACTCGTTGGTGTAGAGCCCGGCGAACGATGTGAGCTTTTCCTCGGGGCGCATGATGCCCGCGCTCAGCATGTAGTTCTGCGCACTGGTGAAGCCATCTTCCTTCACGATGGGCGAGCGGGGCGTGCCTTCGATCACGGCCTTGAGGGCGTCGTCGACCAGCGCCGGATCGGTCTTGTCGAACTTGCGGCGCAAAATGGCCGCGGTTTCCTCCGGCTTGTCGTGCATGAACGCAAGGGCCTTCTTGAAGCCATTGATCAACTTACGGCACACCGAGGGTTTCGATTCGCAGAATCCGGGTTTGGTAATGATCAGGTTGTAGTTGAACGGATTGAGTTCCGGGAAATCTCCCAACGGCGTGCTGGCCACGGTCAGGGTAATGCCCTCCTTGCGCAGGATCGAGGGCCAGGGCCGCGACATCGACAGGCCGTCGACCTGGCCCGAGCGGATCGCGGCGAGCATGGCCGGCGGCGCCATCGGCGAGACCGTCACATCGCGCTCGGGGTCGAGTCCGCCCTTCTTCGCGGCGTACTTCACATAGCCGTGGGTGATCGAGTTTGGGGCGTCGACGGCGATCTTCGCGCCCTTGAGGAAGGCGGCGCGCTTTTCGACCGACGCGTTGGCGTCGAAGCCCTTCTTGTCGAGGAAGGCCTTGCTGATCACGATCTCGACCTGCACTTTCTCGAGCGTGTTTGCGATAGCCACCACTTTTTGGCCGCGTGCGTTGGCCCGCAGGAACGCCGAGGATGCCGTGTTGGTGAAATCGACGCTGCCGGCGAGCACCGCATTCGTCGCCTGGACCCCGGGAATGGCCTGCAGCTTCACGTCCAGCCCTTCCTCTTTCCAGAACCCTTTTTCCTCTGCGATGTAGGTGGGGCTGAACGTCAGTGAAAGCACGGGAACCGCGAGCGTGGTCTGCTCCATCTGTGCAGCGGCGGGTAGTGCGAGGGCGGCGGCGAGGAACGCGGCAGCAAGAGTGTGCTGGCGTAGGGTCATTTGTCTACCTCCGGATATCGTTATCGTTATGGGCGAAGCATGAACCTGGATTCAGGCGCCTTGCAACTGCGCCCGGGGCTGCTGGGATCCGGCCGCGATTTCACGTGTACCCGTTACCTGTGCGATCACCGAGTCGGGCATCCCCGATTCGTCGTTGCCGCGCCAGGCCACATGGCCATCGGGCCGGACCAGTACAAGTGGTGCGGCGTACAGATTGGCTATCGAGGCATCGGCTATGTCGACCGTTTCGAGCGGCATACCCGCCCGCACGGCGGCCAAAGCAAGCGCGGTTCCCCGCGCAGTGCCGAAGCGAAGCAGCACGAAGCCGCGCCCGAACAGGTCGAGCGTGGACCGGCCGGGCGAGAGCCAGGCGTGCGGGGCGCGGCAGCCCGGCCAGGTGGAAGGCACGTACTCGCTCGGCACGTCGGGCGGCTGCGGCGTGCCGTCAGGCACGATCACAGGCGAGTTCGCGTAGCGGTAGCCGAGTTGCACGCCAACCGTGTTCCATTCCTTCCAGCGCGTGGCGAGGATGGTGTCGCTCACGCGCTTCCTCGCCGCGTCCCCCTCGGGCCCGGGCGCTTCGAGCAGCGGGTCGCTGGGGAGGTCCCCGTCGGCGGCGCGATTGCTTGCCGCTTCCTCCACATTGCGCACGCCGATCGGGCGGCGCTCAACCTCGTAGCTCTCGAGCAGACGCTCGCCGCCCCAGCCGGCTAGCACGGCCGCGAGCTTCCAGCCGAGGTCCACGGCGTCGCCAATGCCGGTATTGGCGCCGAAGCCGCCCTTGGGCCACAGCATATGCGCGGCATCCCCGACCAGGAACACGCGCTTGTCGCGGTAGGAGCGCGCGACCACGCGGTGGCCGGACCAGGGTTGGGCGCGAATGATTTCGACGTCGAGGTCGTCGCCGAACGCATCGCGCACACATTCCGCGGGATCCAGCGTTTCGGCCTCGCCGGGCTGCACATACAGCGACAACCGCCACAGGTCCTTGCCGTTCACCGTCGTAAGGGAAGACCGGCGGCGCGTGCTCATGGTGAGGAACTGGCTTGCAGTCCCGTGCGGCTGGCGCGTGAGCAGGTCTTTTGCGCGCAGGTAGATGCCAAGGTTGTGGCCCTCGGCGAACGTGCCTTCGAACTCGATGCCGAGTGCACGGCGCACGCTGCTCTTGGCACCGTCACAGGCGGCGAGGTAGTGGCTGCGTACCGTGATGCGCCGGTCAGTGGCAATCTCCGTCACTTGCGCGACCACGCCCTCGGGGCCTTGCTCGAGCGTGTCGAGCCGCCAGCCGTATTCCAGTTGTACGTGCGGATAGCTGCGCAAGTGATCGCGCAGCATGGGGTCGAACCACACCTTGGGGCAGTACGCGGCCGCCTCCGGGCTGTGCTGGCCTGACTTGGCGCGCGCAGAGACGGCCGAATCGCGCTCGAAGCGTGCCAGCCGGTAGCCCATCAGGCGCGTGCAGAACACCACGTTGCGCTGGTAGTCCTGTGGGAATCCTGATTCGTGGATCCGGTCGGCGATCCCCCAGCGGCGCAGGTGCTCCATGGTGCGCACGAAGATTGCCTCGCCGGCCGGGAATACGACCGAGCCGTCGCCCTGGTCGACTACAAGGCAGGGCAAGCCGCGCCAGCCGAGTTCACAGGCGAGCGCGAGTCCCACCGGACCGGCGCCGACGATCAGCACCGGTGCCTCGATCACCGCGTCACTCATCCCGGGATCTTCACCAGCTCGGCAAGCGATACGCCGCTGCGGTAGCGCGCGATGTATTCGTCGGCGTTGATCTCCATTCCCGACGGGTTGCGCTTGTACGAATCCGAGGTGAAGTACGCCAGGTAGTCGGCCTGCGAGGTGAAGTTGCTGGACGAGATCTCCACGATGTTGCGGTCCGGGTCGCGGTAGTAGAAGCTCGTGCCAGGCCCGTGATTGGCCGTCCGGTGCGGGAGGATGCCGATGGACTTCAGGCGCTCGTAGCGCTTGAACAGGTCATCCATCGTGGCGTTGCGCAACTGCATGTGGTGCAGGCCCGGCTCGTCGCCGGCGGCGTTCCCCGTGCCGGGCACCTCGAAGATTGCCAGTACCTGCACATACGGATGGTCCATGTGCAGGCGGATGAAGCACAGCTTGATGTCGGAGGCGCGCTCCTGCTGCCCCGCGGCCGCCTTCTTCCCGCCGCCCTCGGGCACGTGCTCGTAGAAAGGCGCGACGCCCAGTACGCCCTGGTACCAGGCCTTCAGTTCGTCGAAGCGCGAGGTCTTCAGCACGATCTCGCTGATACGCATGGGGGTGAGGTCAAGATTCAGGTTCAGCAGGCGATCGCGCTCTGCGGGGGCGGTGCTGTGCATGGATTCTCCAGTGAGGGAATTTCTAGAATGGTTCCTTGAAGGTGCGCAGGTCCAGCTCATGCGTCCATCCGTTGCGCGGCTGCGAGTGCAGCCATGCGTAGGCGTCTGCAAGGGCGCCGAGGTCGATCAAGCGTTCCGGCCCGCGCTCGCGAGCCGACTCGGGCCGGCCGAGCATCAGCCGGTCTCCCGCGATACCGCCGTCGACGACCACGTGCGCGACGTGGATGCCCTGCGGGCCGAAGTCGCGCGCAAGCGATTGCGCAAGCGCGCGCAGGCCAGCCTTGGCCGCTGCGAAAGCGGCAAAGCGCGGCCGCCCGCGCAGGGAAGCGCTTGCGCCAGTGAACAAGAGGGTGCCTCGGCCGCGCGGCGCCATGCGTCGCAACGCCTCCCGGGCAAACAGGAATCCGCCGAAGCAGCCTATGCGCCATGCATCCTCGAAATACTTCGCTTCCATGCTGAGGAAGTCGCCGGGCATGTTGCTGCCCGCGTTGTAGACGGCGAGATCGAGCGGCCCTGCAGACTCTGCTGCATCGAAGAGCGCGACAACATCGGCTTCGACGGTAACGTCAGTCCGGAATGCTGTTGCGGTGTGACCTGCAGCAGCGATGTCGCGCGCAACGGCCTCGATTTTCTCCGGGGTGCGGCCCGCGACGAACACATCGAGACCCTGCTGTGCGAATCGGGCGGCGAGCGTCGCACCCAGTCCGCGCGCGGCCCCGACGCCCGCCACGACCGCCGTTTGGGCGGCCGCAGTCATTGTTCGACCGGATTGCGCAGCACGCCGATGCCGGAAATGTCGACTTCGATCGTGTCACCGGGTTTCATCCACAGCGGCGGGGTGCGCCGCGCGCCCACGCCTGCGGGAGTGCCGGTGGCGATGACGTCGCCGGGTTTTAGCGCCGCGAAGCTGGAGATGTAACTGAGGATGCGCGGGATGGAATAGATCAGCAGGTCGGTGGTCGAGCGCTGGACTTCGTTGCCGTTCAGGCGTGTCACCAGGGTTAGCTGCGTCGGGTCCGGGATTTCGTCCGCGGTCACGATCCAGGGCCCGCACGCGCCACTCGAGTCGAAGTTCTTGCCTGCGGTGACCGAGTGCTTCTGGAAGTCGCGCAGGCTGCCGTCGTTCACGATGGTGTAGCCGCCGATGCAGGCGAGCGCGTCGGCTTCTGCAATCCGGCTTGCGGGCCGCCCGATCACCACCGACAACTCACCTTCGAAATCGAAGTGGTCCGATACCGGCGGTTTGCGCACGGGCTCGCCGTGCGCCACCACGCTTTCGTGCGTGCGCAGGAACACGGA
>CANJXQ010000190.1 GCA_947478805.1 Betaproteobacteria bacterium
ACAGGGATCACAGCCGCGGTGGTCGGCGTGATCGTCAACCTTGCGGTGTTCTTTGCCTGGCATGTGCTCATGCCCAACGGAAATTCAGGGCGCTTCGACTGGCCATCGGCGGTGATCGGCGTCGCCGCATGGCTTGCGCTGACACGCTACAAGCAGAGCGTGATCCGGGTGATCCTCGCCTGCGGCGCGGCCGGACTGCTGCTGAAATTCGCGACCTGACCGGATCGCATCCAGCTCCGGATTGGCGTGGCTTTCGGGGACTCCGGCAACGGTTCCGGATTCCTGCAAACTCGTCACGAAAACGGCCCAAGTGCTGCGACGCACAATCACAGCACCCAAAACTCTCTTGACTTCAAGATACTTGAGTTCGTAATATGAATTCAGTTCTTCTCAGCCGAAAGGTTTCCGATGGGCCTCAAAGACTTTGCCATTCCCAACAGTGCAAATGTCTGGCTTGTCATACGTAAAGCCGCGTACTGGATCGAACTGCACGGGACGCGAAGCGTGGCCTCCACCAGTCTCGGACTCACCGATTTTGCGGTGTTGAAATCGCTGCTATTCTCCGGCCCCCTGCCGATCAACGTTATCGGGTCCAAGGTGCTTCTGACCAGCGGATCGATCACCTCCGCGGTTGACCGGCTCGAATCGCAAGGGCTTCTGGAACGACAACCACACCCTACGGACAGGCGCGCTTTCCTCGTTCACCTGACGCAAGCCGGCGAAGCGCTCATCAAACCTGCATCACGAAGCCACGCACGCACGATGGCGGACGTAGTTTCGGTGCTCACCGAAGCCGAGCAGATCGAACTAGTCAGGCTGATGAAAAAAATCGGAAAGCATGCGATGTCTGCCTATCGTCCGGATGTCATATCGCTCCCAACGCGCGTGAACAGGCTCTCCTCCGGCGCGACAAAGGCACTTCACAAAAAGCGGGCCGTCGCATGCAGGTAATCCACGTGAATATCCCCTCCACTTAGAGCGCTGCGTGAGCTTTTTCATGACCCCCGGCGAGCGCCTGCCGGTTTCCCTTCTCACCGGATTTCTCGGTAGCGGCAAGACCACCTTGCTGAACCGGTTGCTGCGGCATCCCAACCTGGCCAAGACCGCGATAATCATCAACGAATACGGTGACATCGCCTTGGACCAGTTGTTTGTCGAGAGAACCGACGGCGATGTGACGGTGCTCGCAAACGGCTGCCTTTGTTGCGACATTCAGGGCGATCTTGAAGGCGTAATCGGCACGCTCTTCGGCAGACGCGACCGCGGTGAAGTTCCGTCGTTCGACCGGATGTTGATCGAGACCACCGGTCTCGCCGACCCCGCGCCGATCATTCAATTGCTGTTGAACCGTCCCATGATCGTCGAGAACTTCCGGCTCGACTCGGTGATCACCACGGTGGATGCACTGAACGGGCTGCGGCAGCTGCGCGAACAGAACGAGGCCGTAAAGCAGATCGCGCTGGCTGACCGGATCGTGCTTAACAAAACGGATTTGGCCTCTGAAGGCGAAATCAGCGGGATTCTCTCCGCGATCGCGTCAATCAATCAAAGGGCGCCATTGCTGTATTCGACGAACGACCTGGCGCCCACGCAGTTTTTCGGGGTCGAACAAACCGTTTCGAAGAACGATGCACGCCTCATCGAGCACTCGCATGATCACCTGCATGGAATCGAGACGTTCTCCTTTACGTTCGATAAGCCTGTCGATTGGCTCGATTTCTCCCGATGG
This sequence comes from Betaproteobacteria bacterium, assembly GCA_947478805.1. Taxonomy (GTDB): domain Bacteria; phylum Pseudomonadota; class Gammaproteobacteria; order Burkholderiales; family SG8-39; genus CAIYPG01. Next base: position 1,730 of record CANJXQ010000190.1, read on the forward strand.
CTCACCGCGTTCAAGGTGCGGCATGCGGACAGTCTGCTTCGGGTGAAAGGCATCCTCAATGTCGCAGGCGAAGACGAGCCAATAGCAATACACGGCGTCCACCATGTTTTTCATCCACCCGTACGCCTGCCCCGTTGGCCCCACGCCACGGACCGACGCTCACGAATTGTTTTCATAACTCGCGGGCTTCCCCTGGATGCGGTGGAAACGGAATGGCGAAAACATTTCGACTTGGAAAACAAGCAGGAGGCACTTCAGCATGATTGACCTGACAGGAAAGGTGGCTCTCATACCGGGCGCCAGCGGCGGAATCGGGCGCGAAGTGGCAAAGTGCCTCGCGGAATGCGGATGTCACGTTGCACTCGGATATCACAGCAACGAGGCACCCGCTCGAGCCGCGATGGACGAGGCACGTGCCTTGGGCAGGCGCGCGCGAATCGACAAACTGGACGCGTCGGATCCCGATCAGGCGAGAAGGTGGGTCGAATCTGTCATCGCCGATCTGGGTCAGATCGACATCCTCGCGTGTTGTACCGGCGCCAAACTGCCCGAGGGTTTTTCGTTGTTCGCCAAGCAGAATCCCGCCACCTGGCGCCCGATGATAGAAGCGCAAATGCTGTCCTTCTTCTACCTGTGTCGGCCCGTTGTTGAGCATATGCTGCCGCGCAAATCCGGCCGGATCATCGCGCTGAGTTCCGATGGCGGCAAGGTTGGCGAGAGCGGCACCGCCGTCGTAAACGCAGGCAACGCCGGGCTGATCGGGTTTGCCAAATCCCTCGCGCGCGAAGTCGGCCGAAGCGGCATCACGGCCAACGTCGTGTGTCCAGGCCCCGTCGAAGGCCCGACGCTGGATGCCCTTCGCGGGCAGGGCGACACGGGGGCGCGAATCGTGGAAGAAATGATTCGCCGGGTTCCCATGAAACGTCTCGGACGCGCACGGGACATCGCAAACACCATGGCGTTTCTAGCATCCGATGAAGCAGCTTACATAACCGGACAGGCCATCAGCGTCAGCGGCGGCCTCGTGATGAACTAGCAAGAGAAAGAGAGACCATGCGAGCCATCGATGTGCACTGCCATCCGTCAACCAAAGAGCACTCCATAAGCATTGGCAAGTTCGTTGCAGCAATGGAGGTGCTTTTTGGCAAGCCTGTGAAGGCGAAAACCGAGGAGGAAATGGCCAACGATTTCCGTAGGGACGACGTACTCGCAATGATGATAGCCATGGATGCCCAGTCCTCAACAGGTGAAGGCATCATTACCAATGACTTCATCGCCGGTCTTACCGAACGCTTCCCGGATGTGTTCCTCCCGGGCTGGGCAGTGGTGGATCCGTGGAAAGGCCAATGGGCATTGCAGGAACTGGAACGGGCCATACGCGACCTTAAGCTGACCGGTCCGAAGTGGATGCCGATTCTGCAGGCGTTCTACCCGCACGATCACCGCTTCTACCCATTCTGGGACCTGTGCCAGTCCCTCGGCGCACCTGTTCTTATCCATTGCGGCACAACCGCGCTCGGCCAGGGAATGGACGGCGGCGGCGGGCTCAAACTTGACTACGCGCGGCCCATTCCCGCGATCGACAACATTGCGGCGGACTTTCCGAAACTCACCATTGTCATGGCACACCCGGCTTGGCCCTGGACCGAGGAAGCGATCGCAGTAATGATTCACAAAAAAAACGTGTTCATGGACATCTCTGGCTGGCGTCCCAGGTACATCCCGGACGTCCTGAAGAAGGAAATGAAGCGCCGCCTTCAGGACAAGATTCTGTACGGATCGGATTATCCGGGCTGGTCATCGGCGCAGTGCCTGGATGAACTCCAGATGGAAGGCGTCACGGACGCGGTTGCCGAGAAGATATTCCACAAGAATGCGATCCGTGCACTCAATCTCGAAGACAAGGTGAAGCGCGCGCTCGACGCGCAAAAAATCTATAGGGCTACCAAAAAGTAGGAGGATGCGCACATGGTTACCTCGCTCCGGGCTCCTGGCGGCAGCAAGTTGCCTGCGTACAGGTATTCGTTCGACTGGGATGCATTCTACGAACGCTACCCATTGCCGGATGTATTTGCCGAAACCGTCTTCAAATGGTCACCGGAGCGGATTCGTGCGCTTCAGAACGAGCGTTTCCTCGAAGTCATGCGGGTTGGATGGAAAAATCCCTTTTACCGCGCCTTATGGGCAGAAGCCGGCATCCAACCCGGGGACGTCAAAAGCCTTGATGACATCGGCAAGTTGCCCACGTACAACTCGGATGACCTTAAAAAAGACCAGCACGAGCACCCGCCTTTCGGCTTATTGCCCGGCTACTCAAGCCTCAGCGACCACCTACGAACGTCACCTTTAAAGCTGCAGACCAGCGGCGGCACGACCGGCAAACCACGCAACACACTTCATGGCATCACCGAGTGGGAGTGGAATTCCCTGGGCGCTGCGCGCGCGATGTACGTTCAGGGAGTGCGGCCAGGGGACGTAATGCAGATCCCGGCCACCTGCTCACTCGCCAACCTCGGCTGGGCTATCTACAAGGGGTGTCACGACTATCTGGGCGTCATGCCCGTGACTACCGGAAGCGGGTTGGTCACTCCGAGCCGCCGGCAAATAGAAGTTGCGTTTGACGCCGGGGTCAACTGCTGGATGAGCTTCCCCGAATACCTGCTCCGCCTCGCTCAGGCGAGCAAGGAAGAGATCGGTCGCGACATAAGGGAACTTAAGACAAAGCTGATCACATCGTTCCTCGGACCCGATACCGAAGGCACCTTGCGGGCGCAGATCGAGGATCTGTGGGGATGCCCGGTGTTCGACAACTACGGAACCAATGAGGTCGGCGAAGGCGCGTTTGAATGCTCGCACAGGAACGGCCTGCACTTCATGGAAGACGCAATGTATTTCGAGATTCTCGATACCGAGACCAATCAGCCGGTGGAGTCCGGCAAGGTAGGAAATCTGGTCGTCACGGTGTTCCATCGCACCATGATGCCCACCATCCGCTTCAACCTGAGGGACTTGGGACGCCTGGTCTCCACCCGTCAATGTGAATGCGGGAGCCACTTCCGGCGGATGGACCATTTCCTCGGGCGTAGCGACAACATGGTGCGCTTGCGTGGCGTGAACGTGTACCCGATGGCATGCCTGCCCGCAGTACGCAGCGACCCGCGAACCACCGGCGAATGGCTATGCGAGGCGTACACGGTCGAGACAGGCGCCGGACCTCGCGACGAACTGATAGTCCATGTCGAAGTGCGCCAGGACGCCGGGAGCCTGGAGGGACTTAAGACCCACCTTCAAGCGCGCCTTAAGGCTGATCTCGGCGTATCCGTTGACGTGAAACTCACCGAGCAAGGCAAACTGGACACGGTCGCAAACATCGGCGAAGGAAAAGCCAAGCGACTTCTTGAACGCAGACCCGCCTATCTCAAGAAACAATAAACGACACGCCACGAAGCGTGCGGAAATTTCCGGAGTCAAACCGTCCCCTGAATCCGCTCTGAATCAAGCTCAAAGGAGGAGTCAAAATGAAGATCAGTATCGCCACAACATTGAGGACCGTAGCATTTGCCGCCTGCATGCTAACCATGGCTTCCGTATCGGCGCAGGCCTTTCCCACAAAGCCGATACGCATCATCTTGCCCTTCGCCGCCGGCGGTCTTCTCGATGGCACCGTTCGTGCGGTCGGTCAGCACGTCTCGGATTCCGTAGGCCAACCGGTCTTGGTTGAAAATCGCCCTGGAGCCAGTACCTTCATTGGCATGCAAGCTTGCGCCAGATCCGCTCCAGACGGATATACCCTCTGCATTACCACACCCGACAGCCTGTCCTATAACCAGTTCCTGTTCAGCAAGCTGCCCTACGATCCGGAAAACGATTTCGCGCCTGTAACCAATCTCGTGATAACGAATAACCTGATCGTGGCGCACTCAAGCGCACCGTTTAGTACGTTCAAGGAGATGATCACTTATGCAAAAGCCAATCCGGGCAAGGTGAATTTCGGAACGTGGGGCATCGGCAGCATCCCGCACGTGTACCTCGAGGCAATAAACCGTGAACTCGGCGTGAACATCACGCAAGTGCCGTACAAGGGTGCCGGCCAAGCATATCCGGCGATTCTTGCCGGCGAAGTGCATGTTACGTACGGCGGCCTCGGCTTTTCTGTGCCCTTCATCAAGTCCGGCAAGCTCAAGGCGCTTGCAGCCACACCGGACGAATCTCCACTGCTTCCGGGCATACCCACCATGAAACAGGAAGGCGTCGAACCGGGACTTCCGAGCTATTTCGGAGCGTTTGCGCCCGCCAAAACACCTCCGCCGGTCCTTGAAAAACTCGCCGGAGAATTTGCCAAGGCTTTGAAGCAACCCAAGATGCAGGAATTCCTCAACGCGCAGACACTTATGTCCGTAGGAAACTCGCCTTCCGAATTCGCCGCGTTCGTAAGGGCTGACCGCGCCAACGCACAACGCGTGTTCCGTGCGATGGGGCTCAAACCGGCCGACGCACCTTGATCACCTCGTATGGCCATCGGCAACGATTAGCCGCACCGCATGGTTTGCGCTGACCCGTTACAAGCAGGGCGGGGCGGGGATTCTCGGCTGCGGCGGCGCAGGCCTGCTGCAGAAATTCGCCTCGATGGCGTAATCACGTAATTGGAGACAGTCCCCGCGGGGGGACTGACTCAGTGCCGGGCCTATTCCGAGAGCGGCACGCTGATATCGACGCGCCGATTGAGCGCACGCCCCGCATCGTTGGCGTTGGTCGCGACCGGGTCGGCCTCGCCCAGTCCCTCGGACGAAACGCGATCGGCGGGAATGCCTTTCGCGCCAACCAGATACTCCCGCACCGCGTCTGCGCGCTTCACCGACAGGGCCTGATTGGTCGCGCTCGATCCGCGATCATCGGTATAGCTGCG
>CANJXQ010000191.1 GCA_947478805.1 Betaproteobacteria bacterium
AGTGGGGCCGGTGATGAAGCGCGCCGGGAACTCGCCGCTTTTCACCACGGGCAGGCCGGCATTGGGGATGGAGTCCATCCAGCCCTTCTTGATCGCATCTTCACCGAAAGTCACGGAACTGCCGGCGATGAACATCAGGTCGGCACTGAAGTTGCCGGTCTCGGCCTCGGCGCTGTAGCGCAACGGCACCTGGGCACCGGGCAGGCGAACGAACTGGTATTTCACCCCGAAGCGCGCGGTGAAGGCATCGCCGATGCCCTTGGCGACATTCTCCGTCGCCGAAGAATAGAACGACACCTCACCCTCTGCCTTCGCGCCCTTGATGAGGGCGTCGAGTTCGGCCTGGAGGGCTGCCGGCGACGGGCGCGGCGCAGTTGCCTGCGCCAGCAGCAGCGGAGGTGCAGTGCGAAGGCCCGGCGTCGCCAGTCGAGCGTCCTGGCCCGCCTGGCCAGCATCGGCACGCGCCATCGGGCTTGCGCCGGAGGCCAGCAGCAGCGCCGCGAGGACCGACAGTGAAACGCGAACGCGGAGCTCGCCGTGGAAAACAGATTTCATTTCTTCCTCCTGGATTCGGTCATTGTGCACGCCGTCGTTTCGTCGACGGCGCGGGTCGTGTGTCACCGCCGGGTGAGCTTGCCTTCGGTGGGCCATTCTAGTGCGCCGGGGGCACTGTGCGTCAAGCAACTTCGTTTATCCTTGCACCCTGCACGCAATGCAAACCATTCTCGCCCCAGAGGGAAGCCAAACCATGTTTCGACTCGATGGAAAAACCGCGCTCGTCACCGGCGCATCGTCCGGCCTGGGCCGACGTTTCGCGACGGTGCTGGCCGCAGCCGGCGCGCGCGTGGCCATTGCCGCGCGGCGCACCGAACGACTGGCTGACCTCGAGCGTGAGATCAAGGCCGCCGGCGGTACAGCCTTCGCCGTGGCCATGGATGTCACCGACGTGAAGAGCATCGTCGATGGTGTCTCCGCCGCCGAGGCGGGCCTCGGCCCCATCGACATCCTGGTCAACAACTCGGGCGTCGCGGTGGACAAGCGCCTCGGCCGTTTCACCGAAGCCGACTACGACAAGGTGATGGACACCAACCTGAAGGGCGCCTTCTTCGTCGCGCAGGAAGTCGGCCAGCGCATGATCGACGCCAAGCGCCCCGGCAGCATCATCAACATCGCCTCCACCGCCGGCCTGCGGCCCTTCACGACGCTGGGCGTCTACGGCATGTCCAAGGCCGGGCTCATCTACATGACGCGCGCCATGGCCAGCGAATGGGCGCGCCGCGACATTTCGGTCAACGCCATGTGCCCCGGCTACATAACTACCGAGCTCAACGCCGATCACTGGCAGACCGATGCCGGCAAGAAGCTCATTTCCATGCTGCCGCGCCAGCGCGTGGGCAAGGAAGAGGACCTGGACGGGCTGCTGCTGCTGCTCGCGTCGGATGCCGCGCGCATGATCAACGGTGCCATCATCCCCATCGACGACGGATATTCGGCCGGATAGCCGATCGACAAATATTATTATCAGGTAAAGATCTTCATCCCGGACAGCACTGGCTTACCGGAATAATTATGATCAGACCTTAACGGATGCAGCGGCGTCCGCTGTGGCCCCTTTAGGGCGCAGAGCGGTCCCCGGTTTTATCAGCGCGGCCGAGCCTGCGTAGCAGGCCGCGCGGTCCCTCAGTCCTTACGCGCCGCATGCGGCTGCGGCTGGGTGAGGACGTCGAAGCGCAGGATGTCATCCAGCTGCGCCTCGCTGAGCAGTTGCTTCTCCAGCACCAGCGCAACCACGCTCCTGCCCGTTGCCAGCGCCTCCTGCGCGACTTCGGTGGCTCGGGTGTAACCGATGTAGGGGTTGAGCGCGGTGACCAGTCCGATGGAATTCTCCACGCCGCGCCGAAGGTGCTCCCGGTTGGCGGTGATTCCCTTGACGCAGCGCTCGGCCAGCGTGCGACAACCGTTGGTGAGGTGGGCAATGCTCTTGAACAGGCTGTGCGCAATGATGGGCTCGAAGGCATTGAGCTGCAGCTGTCCCGCTTCGGCGGCCATGGTAACCGTCAGATCATTGCCGATCACCTCGTAGGCGATCTGGTTCACCACTTCCGGTATCACCGGGTTGACCTTGCCCGGCATGATGCTCGAGCCCGCCTGCATGGGGGGCAGGTTGATTTCGCCGAATCCGGCGCGCGGCCCCGATGACAGGAGCCGCAGGTCGTTGCAGGTCTTGGAGAGCTTTACCGCCACGCGCTTCAATACGCCGGAGAGTTGCACGAAGGCGCCGGCATCCTGCGTCGCCTCGATGAGGTTGGGCGCCGTCATCAGGCGCAGGTCGGCGATCTCGGAGAGCGCGCGGCAGGCGAGCGCCGCGTAGCGCGGGTGCGCGTTGATCCCCGTGCCGATGGCCGTCGCGCCGAGGTTGATCTCGCGGATCAGCCGCGCCGCCTCCTCCAAGCGCGCTTCGTCCTCGAACAGCATCACCGCGTAAGTCGAGAACTCCTGGCCGAGCGTCATGGGCACCGCATCCTGCAGCTGCGTGCGCCCCATCTTCAGCACGTCGACGAACTCGGTCGATTTCGCCTCGAACGCCTGGCGCAACGACGCCATCGCCGCGAGCAGCCGGCGGATGCCGAACTGCGCCGCCACCTTGACTGCCGTCGGGTACACGTCGTTGGTGCTCTGCGACAGGTTCACATGGTCGAGCGGATGGACAAACCCGTAGTCGCCGCGGGCGCGGCCCATGAGTTCCAGCGCCCGATTGGCGATCACCTCGTTGGCATTCATGTTGGTGGAGGTGCCGGCGCCGCCCTGGATCACGTCGACCACGAACTGGTCGTGCAGCCTGCCGTCGCGCAATTCGTCGCAGGCGGACATGATGGCGGTCATGCGCTCGCGATCGAGCAGTCCCAGCTCGTGGTTCGACACCGCCGCCGCTTGCTTGACGCAGGCCAGCGCCACGATGAGGTCGGGATAGATGGATATCGGCGTGCCAGTGATGGGGAAATTCTCCACCGCGCGTAGCGTGTGGATGCCCCAGTAGGCATCGGCCGGGATGTCGCGATCGCCGATGAGGTCGTGTTCGCGGCGCGTGGCTCCCTTCAAGGTGACGTTTGTGGCGACGTGCATGCAAATAGCCTCCGTGGGAACGATGCAGCCATTCTAGGCCGGGGCGTGCCCTTGCGTGAAAACCACGCTGCGCAATACCATCGCCCGGTATTTATTATCAATCTGACGCTTATATATCCTTTGTATCTGCATGAATAGATAGATTATTATCATGGCAGTGAGCCTGTCCTGTGCTGTCCCGGCAGCCACAACGCAGCCACGGCAGCCAGCAGCACCAACCCGGCCAGCAGCGCGAAGAGCGAGAAGAATCCGCCGCTCTCCTCGTGCATCAGCGCGATCAGCGGCACCGACAGCGCGGAGATACCGAGCGACAGCAGGAACTTGACGCCATAGGCGGTGCTGCGCCATTTGCCCGGGGTGTAGAGCACCAGAAGACCGTTCTCCGCCGGCGATTGCAGCACGTTCATGAAGATGGCAGCAACGACTGCGACGACCAGCGGCCAACTGCCGAGCCAGCCGGTAAGCAGCAAGGCGGGCGCCAGGGCCGCGACCGAGGCAATGTACACGGGCTTCATCCCCAGGCGATCGGCCAACCAGCCCCCCGCGTATTGCGCGACGCCGCTCGACAGGTAGGCCAATGCCAGCAGCGTTCCCACGCCTACCGTGCCGCCGCCGGCGAATGCCGGCATGCCCTCGGACAGCACCTTGGGCAGCGCCACCACCAGCGTGTTGCCGACCAGGCCGACGCAGGTCATGGTGAAAGTCAGCACGATGAAGGCGCGCACCGCCGATTGCCGCGAGGGCTCCACGTGCGGAACAAGATCCTCGCGCGTATCAGCCACGACGCCCATTCGCCACAGGACCGCGAGTGCCACGCCGATCAGCATTGACACGACCCCCGGCACGATGAAGGCCGCGCGCCAGGACACGTAGTCGGAGAGCAGCGCCGCGATCAGCGGCGCGCCGGCCACGCCGACAGCGCCGATGGCGCCATTGATGCCGATGGCCTGGCCGCGGCGGATGGAATTCCTCACCAGCCAGGCGATGCCGACAGGGTGATAAATCGAACCAAAGAGCCCGATCAGCGACAGGCCGACGGCCAGTCCCAGGGGCCCGTTGGCCAATCCGGTCAGGACTGTGGCAGCACCTGCGCCGATGAAAAACAGGACCATCATCAGCACGGCAGACCAGCGGTCGGCCAGCCAGCCTGCGGGGAGTGCACCCAGGCCGAACAGCACCTGTCCGACGAACATCAGCGCGATCAGTTCCGAATACGGCAATGACCACTCCCGCTCCAGGGTCAGGATGACGGTCGGGAACAGCAGCATCAGCAGGTGCGTGAAAGCGTGGCCGCAGTTGGTGAACGCCCGGGCAACCGAAGGAATGGCGGTGCGAATGACATGCTCCAGAAAGGTGCAAAAGGGCAGTGCAAAGTGGAGTGCAGCGGGCGCAGTCGCTATGCCGGTCGATTATAGGGGGCAGCCAGCCATGGCAGCGCCACCCGCGATTCGCGAAACACGGCCCCTGACCCGCTTGGACAAACCTCCCTGCCCTGCGTAGAATCGATCTCACTGGGACCCGAGGGGATCCAAACCGGATTTCACCCGAACGGCTACCGATCAATGCTTCCTTGGGAGATCTGCATGAACACAATTTCAACCCGGATTTCGGCGCTGACCGGCGCGACCGTGCTGGCCCTGGCCCTCACCGGCGCAGCAGGCTCGGTGCAGGCACAGACCACGCTCAAGAAAGTGCAGGACACGGGCGAGATCGTCATGGGCGTGCGCGAGTCCTCATCACCCCTGTCGTTTACCACCGGCAACAACCAGTTCACCGGCTACCACGTCGACCTGTGCCTCGCCATCATCGACAAGATCAAGGCGACGGTGGGCAAGCCGATCAATGTCAAGTACACCCCGGTGACTTCGCAGAACCGCATCCCGCTGACGCAGAACGGCACCGTGGACCTGGAGTGCGGCTCCACGACCAACAACGCCACGCGCCAGAAGGACGTGTCCTTCGGCATGACCACCTACGTGACCGAAGTGCGCATGGCGGTGAAGGCCAAGTCCGGCATCACCAACATTTCGCAACTGAATGGAAAGACCATCGCCACCACCACCGGAACGACCTCGGTGCAGACGCTGAGGAAGCACAAGGCGGCCGAGAAGGTGAATTTCAAGGAAGTGTTCGGCAAGGACCACGCCGATTCATTCCTGCTCATGGAATCCGGCCGCGCCGATGCCTTCGTGATGGACGACAACATCCTCGCCGGGCTGATTGCCAATGCCAAGGACCCCAAGGAGTTCAAGATCGTCGGTGAAGTGCTCTCGATCGAGCCGATCGCCGTGATGTTCAGGAAGGACGACCCGGGCATGAAGACGGTGGTGGACTTCACCATCCGCGAGATGATGAACAACGGCGCCCTCGAGAAGCTCTACAAGAAGTGGTTCCAGTCGCCCATTCCGCCCAAGAACACCAGCGTCAACCTGCCGATGGGCGCAACGCTGAAGGGCCTGTTCAAGAACCCCAACGACAACCCGATGGAAGCCTACGCAAAGTAAGCGGCCCCGTCGGACAGGAAAACAGGAAAGGACGCGCTCTGACGGGCGCGTTTTTTTTGACCAGCCTTGAAGGGAACGGGGCGATGAAAACAAGGGCGCGATAAGCATGCACCTCGAGTGGGGATTTTTCCTGCGCGACATCGGGGACGGCAAGACCAGCTATCTCGACTGGATGATCTCGGCATGGGGCTGGACGCTGGCGGTGGCTGCCTGCGCCTGGGTGGTGGCACTGTTGCTCGGGTCGATCATCGGCACCTTGCGCACCCTGCCGACAGAGGGGCTCGCCCGATGGCTGGTGAAATTCGGCAATGCCTGGGTGGAGCTGTTCCGCAACATCCCGCTGCTGGTGCAGATCTTCCTCTGGTACCACGTCATTCCGTCGCTGTACAAGCCGCTGCAGGAGGTTCCGAGCTTTGCCCTGGTGGTGCTGGGGCTCGGACTGTTCACCTCGGCGCGCGTCGCCGAGCAGGTGCGCGCCGGCATCCAGTCGCTTCCGCGCGGCCAGCGCTACGCCGGCATGGCACTCGGCCTCACCACCGCGCAGACCTACCGCTTCGTGCTGCTGCCCATGGCCTTTCGCATCGTCATCCCGCCGCTCACCTCGGAGGCGATGAACATCATCAAGAATTCCTCGGTGGCCTTCGCGGTGAGCATTTCCGAACTCACCCTCTTCGCCATGCAGGCGCAGGAAGAAACCTCGCGCGGCGTCGAAGTCTATCTCGCCGTCACCACGCTCTATATTGCCACCGCGCTGGTGGTCAATCGTGTCATGGCGCGCATCGAGAAACGCATCCGGATTCCGGGCACCGTGGGCGGGGATAAATAATGGGCGCCCTCGACCTGTCGTTCCTCAACTGGGAGCTGGTCACCAACTTCCTCATCAAGGGGTTCGTGTTCAG
>CANJXQ010000192.1 GCA_947478805.1 Betaproteobacteria bacterium
GGGCGGCGACATGCAGGAGTCCAAGAAGGGCGGCTACGACAAGGATATGGACTACTGGCATACCCGCTCGCACCAAATGCTGCGCTCTATCACCAAGCCTGTCATCGCAGCCGTCAACGGATACGCGATTGGTGGCGGGCATGTATTGCATGTCATTTGCGACCTGTCCATTGCGGCGGAAAATGCGCGTTTCGGCCAGGCCGGTCCCAGGGTGGGAAGCTTCGATGCGGGTTACGGAGCGGCCTACCTCGCGCGCCTAGTCGGCGAAAAGAAAGCAAGGGAGATCTGGTTTCTTTGCAGGCAATACACCGCTCAGGAAGCGCTGACGATGGGCCTGGTGAACAAGGTGGTGCCTCTTGCAGAGCTGGATGCGGAAGTGGACAAGTGGTGCAACGAGATCAAGGATCTGGGTCCTTTCGCATTGCGCTATCTGAAGCACTCCTTCAATGCTGACACGGAGCATATCGGCGGACTGGAAGGAATGGCAACGGCGGCGGTGCGCATGTATTGGGAATCTGCCGAAGCGAAGCAATACAAACAGATATTCGCCAGCAAGCGGCAAGCAAAAAAATCGAAGTAATCCGCATGCGGTCCGATTCGTGAGCGGGTGTAAGCGCCCGACCGCGGTCTAATTACGGAGTTTTCGTTCTTGTGGCAACGATGGAGGAGAAGTACATGAAAACTGCTCGTTTAATCGGGATCGCCGCGATGTTCATTTCAGTATCGGCGGGTGCGCAGGTCACTCTGACGGCGAGTTCCTGGTTGCCGCCCTTGTACGTGGTGACCGCGGGAATGCTCGTGCCCTTGTGCGCCGACATCGAAAAAGTGACGTCGGCCCGGGTCAAGTGCAACGTGCTCGCCAAGGCTCCGGTCGCGCCGTTTCAAACCTACGACGCGCTTCGCGACGGCTTGATCGACGTTTCGTTTGTCACGCACGGCTACAGTCCTGGCAGGTTCCCTCTTGCAGAGGCGATCGAGTTCCCCTTCATGGGCGATTCGGCCGAAGCGACCTCGGTCGCGTACCAGCGTGTCTACGAGAGAATGCTCGCCCGTGCGAATGAGCATGAGGGTGTGAAGGTCCTCTCCATGTTCACCCACGGTCCCGGGCAGTTTTTCAACACCAAGCGTGCAATCAACTCGATAAGCGACTTGCAGGGAATGAAGTTCAGGGTTGGCAGCGCCACTGTGGGCACGATTGTTGAAAAACTGGGTGTCGTGCCAATGCTCAGGCCTGCAAACGAAACGTATGAACTGATATCGTCCGGCATCGCAGACGGGACGGCTTTGCCCGCAGAACCGATTTTCGGATTCAAGCTGCTTCGCCTGATAAAGCATGCCACCTTTGTCCCCGGCGGGTTGTATACACAGAGCTTTGCCTGGGCAGTAAATCCGGCGAAATGGAATTCGATTCCGGAGCGCGACAGGAAACTCATCGAGCCCCTTATAGGCGAAGCACTTGCGCGCCGCTCCGGTCGCGCCTGGGGCGAGATGGACACTAAGGCGGTTGCCGCGCTCCATAGCGAGAAGATTTCCGTCGTGACGGCCAGTCCGGCGCTTGTCGCCGATATCAAGGCACGGACCGAATCCCTCGAAAGGGATTGGGTGGAGACAAAAGCCAAGCCAAAAGGCGTCGACGGCGTAGCTGTACTGAGAGCACTGCGCGAAGAGTCAGCCAAGGTTTCGGCAGGAAAGTGAATTGCGAGGTGTCCGCAAAACCGTTAGGCATCCGGATCGACATGCTTGATCGAAATGCTCGCGTGCAATCATGAACCCCGCCCGTGGCAGCCGGACGATCTCATGGACTGTGCCTTCGCCCGATCTCGATAAACACCGGACGCTGAGCGGGTTGGAGCTATTGCGGCGCGAACTTCAAGAGGGCGCAGAACCTTCGCCGATCTGCGTTCTGATGGGAATCCGGCCGGTGCAGTTCGAGCATGGATTGGCGGTGTTCGAAGGCATTCCCGGGGAGTACCACTACAACTCGGTCGGCCGGGTGCAGGGCGGGTTCGCCGCAACAATCCTGGACTGCGCGCTGGGTTGTTCGGTGCATACCACCCTTGAACCCGGATTCGGATCGACGACAGTGGAGCTGAAGGTGAACTATGTGCGCCCGCTCTCGGCAGCCACCGGCAGGGTGATCAGCACTGGGCGCATCATCAACGTCGGATCGCGCATCGCGAGCGCGGAGGCAAGATTGACCGACGCGAACGGAAAACTCTACGGTCATGCCACTACGACTTGCCTGATTTTTCCGATTCCCGGATAGCCCGGTAACTGATTCGGTAGCTAAGCCGGGACAAGCCCGTCGCGTTGTGTCGATTCCGACTTATGCGCTGTACCGGCCGTCGAGAATTTCCTTGGCGATGAGGTTGCGCTGAATCTCGGTGGTGCCGTAGCCCACCGACATGCCCCGGACGTCACGGAACATGCGTTCCATCGGAAACTCCTCGGACAGGCCGAAGGCGCCGAAGATCTGCATCGCCTGATCCGTGACGCGGCGTGAGGCCTCGTTGCAATACGTCTTGGCGATCGACGCATCGATCGCAGTGCCATGACCAGAGTCGACGCGAGCTGCGGCGCGGTACAGCAGCGCCCGGCTCGCTTCCAGGTCGATAGCCATATCGGCGAGCTTCCACTGGATACCCTGCTGCTCGGCGATCGGCTTGCCGAACTGCACGCGCTCCTTCGAGTAGGCGACCGCCGCTTCGAACGCCGCCTGTGCTATTCCAAGGCAGACCGGCGGATTGGTTGCGATCCTGTCAGCGTTGAAAACCTTGAGCAGCTTGACCATTCCCCCTGCAGGGAGCAAAAGATTTTCCGCCGGCACGCGACAGTTCTCGAAAACCAGCTCGGCCATGCCGGTACCGCGAAACCCGATCAGGTCCAGGTGCTTGCCCACGCTGAACCCGGGTGTGTCTCGATCGACCAGCAGCGCGCCGACGCCCTTTAGCCCGGGCGTTGCGTCCAGTCGCACCAGAACCAGAAAGAGGCCGCAAACCTGCGCACCCGAGCACCAGAGCTTGGTGCCATTGATCACGTAGTTGTCGCCCTCCTTTACCGCCCTGCACTGGATATTGCCGATGTCCGAGCCGGCGTTAGGTTCAGACAGGCTCCAGCCGCAGAGCAGTTCGCCTTTGACAACCCGCGGAAGATATTTTCTTTTCTGCGCCTCAGTTCCAAGATGCAGTATGGTCCGCGGAGTTGCGCCGTCAGTGCAGCCAACCAGAATCGCGGTGCTGGCACAACACCGGGAAATCTCTTCAACCAGCAGCACGTTGTCCAGCACTTTCAGTCCTGCCCCCCCGTATTCCTCGGGGATGAACGTGCCGGTGAAGCCGTGCTCGGCGAGTATCTTGATGTTCTCGACCGGTGGGCGGCGCGTCTTGTCGACCTCTGCAGCCTTGGGTTTGAAATACTTCTCGGCGATCGCCCGCACCGAACTGCGAATCATGCGTTGTTCTTCAGTCAGCTCGTAGTCGCTCATGTGCACTCCGGTTTGTTGTTCTTGGCAGTCTTGATCGTGTGCAGCAAGCGACACCGCGTCATACAGGCCGAGCAGCCGATTCGAGTACGAATGTGTGCTTACTCCCCGCGGGCCCCTGTCAGTTTCACCATGCTCGAATAGTGGCTTGCGTCGTCGCGCAGCTTTGCCGCAAATGCCTCCGGCGTCATTGGCAAGGGTATAAGCCCGAGCGCGCCGAAACGCTGCTGCATGTCGGGTGCGCGCAGGGCACGCACGGTTTCCTGATTCAGTTTTGATACAACTTCCGCGGGTGTCTTCGCGGGTGCGACAAGTCCATACCAGGTCGAGAAATCGAACTCATTGTAACCCGATTCGGCGATGCTCGGAAGATTGGGTGAGGCGGGCAGCCGCGCCACAGGTGAACTTGCAATCACGTTCAAACGTCCGTCTCGGCCGTATTGCAGACCGGTGGATGCGCCCACGAACATCAACTGGATTTGTCCGCCAACATTGGCCGCAAGCGCCGGTGCCGAGCCCTGATAGGGAATGTGCAGCAGATCAAGCCCCGCGAGAAGCTTGAACCATTCCATCGCGAGGTAGTGCGGCCCGCCGAAGCCGAGCGATCCGTAGGCAAGCTTGCCGGGATTCGCTTTCGCGTGAGCGACCAGCTCCTGCAACGTCCTCACCGGCACCGTCGGGTGCGTGACCAGCACCATCGGCACCGTGACCAGCGTAGTGATCGGCGCAAAGTCGTTGAGCGAATCGTAGGGAAGGTTCCTGCGAAACACCGGGTTGATCGAATGCGAGTCGGTGATGAAGCCAATCGTGTAGCCGTCCGGTGCAGCCTTCGCGGTGATCTCGGTGCCGATGATCGTGTTTGCGCCCGGCTTGTAGTCGACCACCACCGTCTGGCCCAGAGCCTGGCTGAGCTTGTCCACAAGCGGCCGCACCACCAGGTCGCCGCCGCCGCCTGGAGGGTAGGGCATGATCAGGCGAAGCGGCTTCGCGGGCCAGGTCTGCGCAAGCGCTGGCGCAAGCGCGAACATCGCGGCCGCCGTGGCGAGCGCGGCGCATATCGATCGTCTGGTCATAACGTTTTCCTCCTGAACACTGTTCGGCGTTCGTCGATTCGCGGACTTATGCGGTGTATCGTCCATCGAGGATCTCGCGTGCGATCAGGCTGCGATGAATCTCGGTAGTCCCGTAGCCGATGGACATTCCGCGAACATCCCGGAACATGCGTTCCATCGGAAATTCCTCGGACAGTCCGAAGGCGCCGAAGAGCTGCATCGCGTTGTCGGTTACGCGTCGCGACATCTCGTTGGTGTAGGTCTTCGCAATCGACGCATCGATCGCGGTGCCGTGACCCGCATCGACACGGGCGGCGGCGCGGTACAGAAGCGCACGTGCGGCCTCGAGATCGATCGCCATGTCGGCCAGCTTCCACTGGATTCCCTGCTGCTCGGAGATGGGCTTGCCGAACTGGATGCGTTGCTTCGCGTAAGCCACCGCGGCTTCGAATGCCGCCTGGGCGATTCCCAGACAGATCGGCGGATTGGTGGCGATCCTGTCGGCATTGAAAACCGAGAGCAGCTTGCCCATGCCGCCCGCCGGCATTATCAGATTCCTGGCCGGTACGCGGCAGTTCTCGAACGTCAGTTCCGCCATTCCGGTGGCGCGAAAACCGATAAGGTCGAGGTGCTTGCCGACCGTGAACCCCGGTGTGCTTCGATCCACGAGCAATGCGCCGACGCCTCGCAATCCGGGTGCGGCATCGAGCCGTACGAGCACCAGAAACAGTTCCGACACCTGTGCGCCCGAACACCAGAGCTTGGTGCCGTTGATCACATAGCTGTCACCGTCCTTTACCGCCTTGCACTGGATATTGCCTATGTCGGAGCCGGCATTGGGTTCGGACATGCTGAAGGCGCAAAACAATTCACCCTTCGCGATTCTTGGCAGGTAGTCTTTTTTTTGCTCCTCGGTACCAAGATGGAGAATGGCGCGCGGCGTTGCGCCGTCGGTACAGCCGACCAGGATTGCCGTGCTCGCACAGCAGCGCGCGACTTCTTCAAGCACGATGACGATGTCCGTCAGGTTCCGACCCGGTCCTCCGTATTGTTCCGGTATGAAGACTCCCGAAAAGCCGTTCTCGGCGAGGATGCTGATATTTTCAATCGGCGCGCGCCGCGTCTTGTCCACCTCCGCCGCCTTTGGCTTGAAGTGCTTTTCGGCGATCGCACGAACGGAAGCGCGGATCATTCGTTGTTCGTCGGTCAATTCATAGTCGCTCATTTCTGCTCCTGGTTGCTGGGTATCATTTCTTGTCGAGAATCGCGCCGCCGGCTTTCATGGTGGAGATATCGGCAGCGCTGAAATTCCAGTCGGCGAGTGCGGACGCGCCGCCTTCGCCGGGGCGCGGTGCGGTGCGGGTGCGCTGACCGGGAGTGCGCGACAGGCGCGGCGCAGGTCCGGGCTCCGGGTATCCGTGTTCATGCGAAAACACGCCGCGCTCGCGATGGTGCGTATGCCCGGGGACCTCTGCGATCGACAGCACCGGTGCAAAGCACGCATCGCTGCCTTCGAAGGCGCGCACCCATTCCTCGCGGGTGCACTTTCTGAATGTGTCGGCGAAACACTTACGCAGCAGCGGCCAGGCATCGCGGTCGCTGCGTTTCGGCAGCGACGCGGGGTCCAGTCCCATGCGGACGAGCAACACGTCGTAGAAACGCTGCTCGATCGCGCCGATGCAAACGAATGCACCGTCGGCGGTTTCATAGGAGTCGTACCAGGGCGCGCCGCCATCAAGGCCATTGGCTTCGCGTTCGTCCCGCCAGAGGCCGGCGGCGTGGCGTGCGAAAAAGGGCGCCATCAACAATGCGGTTCCGTCGCTGATCGCGGCGTCCACCACCTGGCCCTTGCCTGAGCGCTGCGCCTCGAGCAGCGCGCAGACCAC
>CANJXQ010000193.1 GCA_947478805.1 Betaproteobacteria bacterium
CGAACCAGCCGCCGTAGTTTGCTCAGTGTTCCCACGTTGATCACTCCTGCACACCCCCGTCAAATCCCGACAGGATAGGGTGCATAACGTGGCCCAGTTTTCAGCGTGAATTACCGCCTAAATGGCACAGCTTTCAACGTGATTCAACACCTGGCGGTGCAGGAGCGCGGCGAGGACTATGACCTGCTGCGCGGGCGGCTGATGGTGAGGGATACGAGCGAATAGGTAGGACCGCGCCGCCTGCTACGCAGGCTCGGCGGCGCTGTTAACCCCTCGCTTCGCTCCATAGGGACCGCAGGCTCGGCGAAGTCAGCCCAGCACCTTGGTCAGCCAGCGGCCGATGTCGACGATCTCCTGCGGGCATACTGCATGCGCCATGGGGTAGCTGCGCCACTCAACCCGGTAACCCAGTCCCTGCAACAGCACGCGCGACTGTTCGGCGCGTGCCAGCGTGATGACCGGGTCCTGCATGCCGTGGGCCATGAAGATGGGAACGTCGCGATTGGCGGGCGAGGCCTCCGTAGCGAGCGTGTCCGCCAACGGCACGTAGGTGGACAAGGCCATTACGCCGGCCAGTCGTTCCGGATGACGCAGCGCCGTCTGCAAGGCGATCGCCCCGCCTTGCGAAAAGCCCGCCAGCACGATGTTCCCGGTGGGCGAGCCGCGCGACACTTCGCGCGCGATCAGCGCTTCGATTGCGGCCTGCGATGTGCGCACGCCGCGCTCGTCCTCGCGGCGGATGGCGGTGTCCGAGATGTCGTACCAGGCCGGCATCACCATGCCACCGTTGATGGTGACGGGCATCTGCGGTGCATTCGGGAACACGAAGCGTATGGCGCGTTTGGGCAGCGACAATTCGGGCACGATGGGCATGAAATCACTGCCGTCGGCACCCAGTCCATGCAACCAGATGACGCTGGCGGACGGGTTGGGGCCGGTCGCGGTTTCCAGCGCATCGAGAAAGTTCGGGGATGCCGTCATTTCATGTCCCGGTAATTTACGCGGCGGGCTTTGGGCGGATGGCGGACTTTGGGCGGAAGGCCTTGATCACCGCTTCGTGGGTCTCGATATAGGGGCCGCCGATGAGGTCGATGCAATAGGGAACGGCGGCGAAGATTCCTGGCACGATGGACTTGCCTTCGGCATTCTTCAGGCCCTCCAGCGTCTCGCGAATCGACTTTGGCTGACCTGGCAGGTTGATGATGAGGGTCTTCTTGCGGATGACCGCGACCTGTCGTGACAGGATGGCGGTGGGCACGAACTCCAGGCTGATGCGGCGCATCTGCTCGCCGAATCCCGGCATCACCTTGTCGGCGACCGCCAGCGTGGCTTCAGGGGTGATGTCGCGCAGTGCCGGGCCGGTGCCGCCCGTGGTGAGGATGAGGTGGCAGCCCATCGAATCGACCAGTTGCACCAGCGTGGTTTCGATCATCTGCTGCTCGTCCGGGATCAGGCGCTTTTCGGTGCGCCAGGGGCTGGCGAGCGCGCGACCGAACCACTCCTCGAGCGCGGGGATCCCCTCGTCCTTGTAGACACCCTGGCTGGCGCGATCGCTGATCGACACCAGTCCGATCAGCAGTTCATCGTCCTCGTGGTTCATGCCTGTGGTCCCCTCATTGGTGGCTTGTGATGTGAGGCACTGCGCTTGCCGGTTCGCAACGGGACCGCGGATCAGGTCTCGCCGTCTTCCGGTCCGGCATTGTCGTCTTGCCGGTCGTTCTCCATCAGGCGCCGCAACTCGCGGAACAATTCGCGAAATTGCCGCGCCGGCCGGCCCGCTGCGCGATCCTCGCGCACGCTGCGTATCAGCGAGCGCAGGTGCTGCGAATTGGCCTTGGGGTGCTCTCCCATGAAGCGGGCGAGCGCCGCATCGTCGTCGATGAGTTTGTCCCGCCAGCGCTCGACATGGTGCAGCGTGGCCGTGGCCTCGCGCGACACGCCTTCCCACTCGGCGATGCGCTCCTTGATCGGCGCCGGGTCGACGCCGCGCATCAGGCGGCCGATGAATTGCATGTGGCGGCGGCGCGCCTCGTGGCGCGTGATGTGCCGTGAATCGATAACGGCATCGAGCAGGCCTTCGGGAAGCCCGAGGCCCGCAAGCTGCGTGTCGTTGAGTTCGGTCAGCCGTTCGCCCAGCGCCTGCAGCTCATGCATGTTCTGCTTGCGTCGGGTCTTGCTGATGGTGTCGTTGCCGTCTTCCTGCATTGCGTTCCCGATTCAGATGGCCGCTCTCGCAGGCGTGAAAATCATGCTGTTATCATACCGGCTTTCCGCGCGATCCTTAACCGGTGCCCCCCGACATGACGCAGCATCAACCGCAATTCAGCTACGAACTTGCCTCGCTCGAGTCAATTGCCGCCGATGTGCTCGCGCGCGCCAAATCGCAGGGTGCCAGCGCCTGCGAAATGGAGGTGTCCGAGGGTTTCGGGCAAAGCGTCACGGTGCGGCGAAACGAGGTGGAGAACATCGAGTACAACCGCGACAAGGGCATGGGCGTCACGGTGTACGTGGGGAAGAAGAAGGGTCATGCCAATACGTCGGATTTCTCGCCGCAGGCCATTCGCGATTCGGTTGACAAGGCGATCACGATTGCACGGTTCACGGCCAGCGACGATTGCGCGGGCCTGGCCGACGCCGAGCTGATGGCGCCGGCGGAGGCGCGACAGGAACTCGACCTCTATCATCCATGGAACCTGCCCGTGGATGAGGCCATCGAACTGGCGCGCGAGTGCGAGGCCGCGGCTTTCCGGCTCGATCCGCGGATCACCAATTCGGAGGGCGCGAGCGTCGCCTGCCACCAGTCGCAGTTCATCATCGCCAACAGCCATGGTTTCATGGCGGGATTCCCGACGTCGCGACACTACATTTCATGCGCGGTGATCGCGTCCGAGGGCGGCGCTATGCAGCGCGACGACTGGTATGCATCGCAGCGCGCGGCAGCCGACCTGGCTTCGCCCGCGGCCGTGGGTGATTACGCCGGCAGGCGCGCGCTGGCGCGACTGCGCGGACGCAAGATTTCCACCATGCAGGTGCCGGTGTTGTTCGAGGCGCCGGTGGCGGGCGGCCTCATTTCCCACTTTGTGTCGGCTGTGACGGGTAGCAGCCTGTACCGCAAATCCACGTTCCTGCTCGACAGCATCGGCAAGGCCGTGTTCTCGCCCATGGTGAACCTGCGCGAACGGCCCTTCGTGGCGCGCGGACAGGCGAGCTCCTGGTTCGATGACGATGGCGTGGCCACGCGCGAACGCGATGTGGTGCGCGCGGGCGAAGTACAGGGCTACTTCCTGGGCAGCTATTCGGCGCGCAAGCTCGGCATGCAGACCACCGGCAATTCGGGGGGGAACTACAACCTCGTGCTCGATCCGGGTCCGCGTGACCTGGAGGGCCTGATCCGCCAGATGGGGCGCGGCTTGCTCGTCACCGAACTCATGGGCCAGGGCATCAACATCGTGACGGGCGACTATTCGCGCGGCGCTGCCGGCTATTGGGTGGAGGGGGGGGAGATCCAGTACCCGGTCGAGGAGATCACCATTGCGGGCAACCTGCGCGACATGTTCCGCGGCATCGTGGGCATCGGCAACGACACATTGGTGCGCGGCTCCAAGATTAATGGTTCGATTCTGGTCGATCGCATGACCATTGCAGGCAACTGAGGCCGGCAACTGAGGCCGGCCAACTGAGCTTGGCTACTGAGGCGGGAAACGCATCTGCTACTGAGGCTACTCCGGTCGGTAAATAATAGAAGAGCGCGGGCGCTGAACGAGCGCGGTATTGCCTTGTGGGCTGCAGGGGCACTGGCGCAAGCAGAGCAGGTATTTCGCCAGGCCTTGAGCCGCGATCCGGGTTACGCCGGCGCCGCCAGCAACCTGGGCATGGTGCTGGCCGGCCAGGCCCGCATGGACGAGGCGGTGGACGCGCTGCGCCGCGCCGTGGGCATCGATCCGCGCCATGCCGGCGCCCGCACCAATCTTGCCGCCATCCTGCGCCAGGGTGGTGCGATTCCCGAGGCGGTGGAGCACCTGCGCGAAGCGCTCGCGCTGGATCCGGGCAATCGCACGGCACGAGCGAACCTGATCCGGCCGCTCATGGAATTGTGCGACTGGGATGCCGTCGCTTCGGTGGTCGCGACGCTGCGCGAAGAATGCGCGGCGGGCCTCGAGGATTGGGCGGATGCCATCGCGCCCTTCGAGTCTCAGGTGCTGCCTTTCACGCCGGAATTCCAGCTGCGGGTGGGGCAACACTATTCGGCGCGTTATGCGCTCGAAGCCGAGCAAGGACCGCGGATCCCGCATCGGCCTGCAACGCCGGCCGACGCGGGAAGACGACTGCGCATTGGTTACCTTTCGTCCGATTTTCATGAGCACGCCACCGCGCACTTGAGCGCGGGCTTGTACGAGGCGCATGACCGAAAGCAGTTCGAAATCCTTGCCTATTCGATCGGCAGGGGCGAGGCGGGCGAGTATCGACAGCGGATCGTCTCGGGTTGCGATGCCTTCCACGATGTCGCGGGGCTGCCCGCGGGAGACATCGCGCAGCAGATCGCGCGCGACGGCGTCGATATCCTGGTTGACATGGCAGGCTTCGCCGGTGGCGGCAGGCCGCAAATTCCCGCGCTGCGTCCGGCTCCTCTGCAGGTCAGTTTTCTTGGCTATCCAGGCACTATGGGTGCCGACTTCATGGATTACCTGGTTGCCGACCATGTGGTGGTGCCCGAGGATCAGGAGTGCTGGTACGCCGAAAAGCTGGTGTTCATGCCGGGCAGCTATCAGGTCAATGACGGGGGGCAGGCCATTGCCGGCACGACCCCCACGCGGGCCAGCCTGGGCCTTCCCGACGAAGCCTTCGTTTTCTGTTGCTTCAATCAGCTCTACAAGATGGAGCCGGAAACTTTCGGCGCATGGATGCGCATTCTCAAGGCCGTTCCGGGCAGCGTGCTTTGGTTGCAAGCGGGACACCCGGCAGCAGAGCAAAGGCTGCGATTGGTTGCGGTGGCGACAGGAGTCGATCCGGCACGCCTGGTTTTTGCACCTTACGCGCGAAAACCCGAGCACCTGGCGCGGCATGCGCATGCCGGTTTGTTCCTCGATACCCACGCGGTGAATGCCCACACCACGGCGAGCGACGCCCTGTGGGCCGGTGTGCCGCTGCTGACCTGGCCGGGCGACACGTTTTCGTCGCGCGTCGCCGCGAGCATTCTGCACGCGATCGGATTGGCGGAGTGTGTCATGCCGGACCTGCCTGCCTACGAGGCGCGTGCCATTGCCCTGGCCCGCGACCCGCAGGCGCTGGAGACCTTGCGGCGGCGACTGAACGAGAATCGGTTGACGCAGCCGCTTTTCGATACCAAGACCTATGTCAAGGCGCTGGAGGCTGCCTATCGTCGCATGTGGACGGACCATTGCAGGGGTTTGGCTCCGGCTTCGTTCGATGTGTCCTGACGGGGCGGCAATGGTCGTCGCCAAGCGCTGTACCATGGCGGTCGGATGATTGTCCCTATTCCATGGGCGAGGAGCGAATGACCAAACCGGAGCCTGGCGCAGCTACGCGCAGTGCCCCCGCAGATGCGGGTGAGCAGCCGGGGCTCGTTCGCGAATCCGGCCCGGTCGCTGAGGGATTCAATCGCGTGAAAGCGTGCCGGCACGGGACCATGCTCTACAACATTCATGACCAGTACATCGGCCGCGCGCTGCACGAATATGCCGAGTTCAGCCAGTTCGAAGTCGACGTCTTCGAGAAGATCCTCGCGTCCGGGCAGACGGTGGTCGATGCCGGGGCGAACATCGGCGCCCACACGGTGTATTTCTGCAAGGCGGTGGGGCCGCGCGGGCGCGTCCATGCATTCGAGCCGCAACGCGTGGTGTTCCAGGCACTGTGCGCCAACCTCGCCTTGAACAGCATCCAGCACGGTTTTTCCCATCATGCGGCGCTGGGCGATACGCCCGGCAGCATCACG
The DNA here is from genome assembly GCA_947478805.1 of Betaproteobacteria bacterium. Classification (GTDB taxonomy): domain Bacteria; phylum Pseudomonadota; class Gammaproteobacteria; order Burkholderiales; family SG8-39; genus CAIYPG01. The sequence continues at coordinate 5,954 of CANJXQ010000193.1, forward strand.
GTTGACACCCCCGACTATGCCCAAGCGAACAATTTTGGCGGCATGCCCCTGGGGGAGTGGAGGCAGGGCGAGCAGGTGCCACTGGTAACGATCGACAGCCTCGCGCTCGATGCCTGCCATTTTATGAAGATCGATGTCGAGGGCATGGAGCAGTCGGTGATCCGCGGCGCGCGGGAAACGCTGGCGCGGCACCGCCCGGTGCTCTATGTCGAGAACGACCGCGCCGAGCATGCCCGATCCCTGGTGCGCCAGCTCGAATCCCTGGACTATCGCTTGTTCTGGCACCTGCCGCCGTACTTCAATCCCGACAACTGGGCGCGGAATCCGGTGAACGTTTTCGGCAACATCGCCTCGCGTAACATGTTGTGCATTCCAGCCGAACGAACGCATGACGGATTCGGTCTTCCGGTCGTCAACGAAGCGAGTCTGCCGCCGGAAGACGTGAA
>CANJXQ010000194.1 GCA_947478805.1 Betaproteobacteria bacterium
GCCCGGCGCGTCGGGCGCCATCGGTGCAGAGCAGGTGGCCAAGAGCGCACCCGACGGCTATACCCTCCTGGTCACCACCAACACGACGCAGGCGGCCAATCCCAGCCTGTTCAAGAAGCTGCCCTACGACCCGGTGAAGGATTTCGCGCCCATCGTGCGCCTGGGAACGACCTCGTTCATGCTGATGGCGCGGCCGGACTATCCGGCGAAGAACCTGAAGGATTTCCTCACCCATGCGCGCGCCAACTCCGGCAAGCTGTCGGGCGGCTACGGTTCCGCGGGCTCGCAGGTGTCCCTCGCGATGATGGCGTCCATGGGCAAGTTCGAAGTCACCATGGTCCCCTACAAGGGCATCCCGCAGTCCATCACTGACGTCCTGGGCGGCACGCTGAACTTCACCTTTGTCGACCTCGCCAATGCGCTGGCGCAACTCAAGGGCGGCAAGCTGCAAGGCATTGCGGTCACCTCGGAAAAACGCACCCCGCTCGCACCGGACGTCCCGGCCGTGGCCGAAGCACTTCCTGGCTACGAACTGATCGCCTGGATGGCGCTGATGGCGCCTGCCGGCACCCCCCGCGATGTCATCGCGAAGGTTCATGACGCGGCCGCGCGCAGCCTGGCCAAGCCCGCGTTCGGCGAGGCGTTCTCGCGCATCGGCATGGACGTGGGACCGATGAATCCCGAGCAGCTTGCGCGCTTCATCCAGGTCGAAATTGCAAAATGGGCCAAGCTCGCCAAGGAAGCCGGCATCCAGCCCGAATGACCCCCCGGTTTCGACGGGCGATTGCGGAGAACGCAATCGCCCGTGCAGCGCAACCAATTTGACCCCGAACACCATCTCGGGTAAGTTTCCCACCTGCGCCGATTTGATCAACAGCTTGCGGGCGCTGGATCCAACGAGATTGTCGTGGACTCCTAAATCCGGCTAAAGCGAGGGAAACCCGTTTAGCCACATCTATGATGCGCGGCTGCACGGGTTTTTGCATTCTGGACATCATGAATACTGCAGCAAAGCAAGGCTCGGTCGGAGCGGTCAAGGCGCAGAAACTGCGTTTCGATGCGCCGCTCGCATTCCGCGGCGGCGGCGTGCTCGACCAGTACGAACTGGCCTACGAGACCTACGGCACCCTGAACGCGGCGAAATCCAATGCGGTTCTAGTGTGCCATGCACTCAATGCCTCTCACCACGTCGCGGGCTGGTATGAAGACCAGCCCGACAACATCGGCTGGTGGGACAACATGATCGGCCCGGGAAAACCCCTGGACACGAATCGCTTCTTTGTCGTCGGCGTGAACAACCTGGGCGGGTGCTTCGGCTCCACCGGCCCGGCGAGCATCAACCCCGCAACCGGCAAAGCCTATGGCTCCGGTTTTCCTGTCGTGACCGTCGAAGACTGGGTCGTCGCGCAGGCCCGCCTGGCCGACAAGCTTGGCATCGCGCGTTTTGCCGCCGTCATGGGCGGGAGCCTCGGTGCCATGCAGGCGCTGCAATGGACACTGAGTTATCCCGACCGGGTTGCCAACGCCGTGGTGATCGCGGTCGCGCCAAAACTCTCCGCACAGAACATCGCCTTCAACGAGGTCGCGCGCCAGGCCATCACCACCGATCCGGATTTCCACGGCGGCGACTTCTACCAGCACGCGGTCCTGCCCAAGCGCGGGTTGCGGCTGGCGCGCATGATCGGGCACATCACCTATCTCTCCGATGATGCGATGATGGAAAAGTTCGGCCGAACGCTGAAGTCAGGCAGCATCCAGTACCACTTCGGCGTCGACTTCGAGGTCGAATCCTATCTGCGCTACCAGGGCGACAAGTTTGCCGAGTATTTCGACGCCAATACCTACCTCCTGATCACGCGCGCGCTCGATTATTTCGACCCCGCACTGGCCACCGGGGGCGACCTGTCCCGGGCCATGGCCGTGGCGCGCGCCAAGTTCTTCGTCGCGTCGTTCACCTCGGATTGGCGGTTTGCGCCGGAACGCGCACGCGAAATCGTCAAGGCGCTGCTCGACAACCGTGCCGACGTGAGCTATGCCGAGATCGACGCACCGCACGGCCACGACGCCTTCCTGCTCGACGATGCGCGCTATCACGCGCTGGTGCGCGCCTGGTTCGACAACATCCACGCCTCGCTTAACGCCCGATGAACGCAACCATAAACGCAACTGTAAACGCAACTGAGCGCTCCAGGCGCTCCGACTTCGAAGCCATCGCCGCCCGCGTCGAGCCCGGCGCGTCGGTGCTCGACCTCGGTTGCGGAGACGGGCTGCTGCTCGACTACCTCAAGCAGCAGCGCGCGGTACGCGGCTACGGCGTGGAGATCGACGATGCCAACGTGCTCGACTGCGTGAAGAACGGCATCAACGTCATCCAGAGCGACCTGGAGCGAGGGCTGGCCGGTTTCGATGCCGGTTCATTCGACTACGTGATCCTGTCGCAAACCCTGCAGGCCATGCGCCACACGGAAGCGATCGTGATGGAGATGCTGCGCGTGGGGCGCCAGGGTATCGTCACCTTCCCGAATTTCGGCTACTGGGAAGCGCGGCTGCAGATCATGGCCGGGCGCATGCCGGTATCGAAGGCCCTGCCCTACCAGTGGTACGACACGCCCAACGTGCACCTGTGCACCATCCATGACTTCGAGGCATTTTGTTCGACGCACGGCATCCGCATCCTCGAGCGGGTGGTTCTGACGGACGGACGGCCGGTAACCTTCATCCCAAATTTGTTTGGAAGCTTGGCGGTGTTTCGGTTTGAAAAGCTGAAGTAGGCAGGACTGTTTCGCCAAACTCGTTCCCCGGATTCGAGGCAGCGATGGTGCCCCCCGACTCCTCGCTCACTCAGGCATTCACCAACTTCACCGTATAGCCCCTGCCTGTGGCAATGACCTCGAACAGGCGATCGACATTGGGATGCTTGCCGGGATTGGCGCGTGCATCGGCAGTGTGTTCGGCGAATAGTTCGATCCCCTCCTTCGCCGCCGCGACGTTGATGCCGCCGTGTTTCGCCGCGAGCGCGGCAAACAGGGCGAGAGACCCCGCCTTGCCGGGCTTGTTCTCGATGGTCGCCACCACAGCGCCCGAGGCATCGAGCAGTTGCAGTTCGGCCAGGTGGCTGATCGAGGGAAGTTGCTTGAGGTTGTCGGCGAAAGCCATGGTTTGATCCTGAAAAAAGGTTGTCCGCTGGACCGCGGTGTGCGGGCGTGATTTTGCCGCAGAACGGCAAACGATGGGGCATGGCATTGCACTGCGCCATGCCATGCCATGCCGTGCGAATCGCAGTAGCATGTGCGTTGCACGTCGTTCCAACAAAAGGAGAGAGAAATGAGGAGACTCAAGCATTGGCTGGGAGCGATCACGCTTGCCGGCATGGCCGCGACATCGCAAGCGCAGGAGGTCAAGGTCGGGGTGGTGATGGCGAACACGGGCACCTATGCCTTTGTCGGGACCGCTGTCATCAATGCGGTACGACTGGCGTTCGACGAACTGAACGCCAAGAACTATTTCGGCAACCTGAAGGTGTCGCTGATGGTGGAGGACAACCGCTCCAACACGCAGGAAGCGCTGGCGCTCATCACGCGCATGGCCACGCGCGACAACGCCCTCATGGTCATCGGCCCGGTGGCCACCGGCGAAGCCATGGCCGCCGCGCCGGTAGCGAACGACCTCAAGATGCCCATCTTCACCACCGCCACGTCGCCCGCGGTTCTGAAGAGCGGGCCCTGGGTATTCAAGGTCACCGAGACCGCGGACCAGTACATGACGGTGCTCGGCGAGCACGTCGCGCAGAAGCGAAAGCCCAAATCCTGCTACGTAGTGGGCATCCGCGACAACGAGGGCTACATCCTCCAGGGGAACGTCTTTCGCGACGTGGTCAAGAAGGGCGGTGTAACCATCGCGGCCGACGACTCCATCCTCGCCGCCGACACCGACTTTACGGCGCTAGGCACCAAAATTGCGTTGAGCAAGGCCGACTGCCTCTTCATCAACACGCCTCCCGAGCAGGGCGCCAACATCGTGTTGCAGGCACGCCAGTCAGGCATGCCGGCCAACACGCTGCTGGTGGGCAATACCGGCATGGGCTCGGTGAACTACCTCAAGGCCGGCGGCAAGGCCATCGAAGGCACGATCTTTTCTGCCGAGTCGGTGTCCACCGGCGTCAACGACCTCGCCAAGGCCTTCATCCAGTCGTACACCAAGCGCTTCAACGTGGCGCCCGACTCCTGGGCGATGGTGGGCTACTCCATGGCGCTGGTCTCGGCCAACGCCATCAAGAATGCCGGCGCCAACCCGACGCGCGAATCCGTGCGCCAGGCGATGCTCCGAACCAGGAACCTGCCGGTCGTGGTGGGCCGCGGCGCATGGTCCATCGATCCGGAGACGCGCATCCCGAGCTTCGGCTACGCGGTGATGAAGATCCAGAACGGCAACTTCGTCGTCGATCCGTGACCTGAAGCGCGACAGTGGCGCCGCCCCCAGCGGTGGCGCCACCGTCGTTGCCTGGCTCGCAAGGCGCGCCGGGCCGCAGGGCCAAACCCTTATTGTTGAACGACGAATCGGCACACCATGACGACGGCACAATCCATCGACCAGATGGTCGACCTGCAGCGCGGCACCATCGCGCGCACCATCTTCAGCGACGAGGCCATCTATCGCGAAGAACAGGAAAAACTCTTCACCCGCGCGTGGCTGATGGTCGGGCACGAGAGTCTGATCCCCAGGCCGGGCGATTACTTCCTCACGCGCATGGGCGCCGAATCGGCCATCCTCTGCCGCGACAAGAAGGGAGAGATCCACGTTTTCCTCAACTCCTGCCGCCACAAGGGCATGCGCGTGCTGCGCTACGAGCAGGGAAACACGCCCGCCTTCACCTGCCCCTACCACCGCTGGACCTTCGGCACCGACGGGCGCCTGCAGACCGTGCCGCAGTTCAAGGAGTTGTACGAAGGCCACATGAACCCGGACGAGTGGTCGCTCGTCGAAGTGGCCAAACTCGTCAATTACAAAGGCAGCATCTGGGCCACCTGGGACAAGGACGCTCCCGATTTCATCGAGTACCTCGGCAGCGCCAAGGCGCACCTCGACGAGGCGCTCAATCATCGCGACGGCCGCGACGGCGGCTCGGAGTGCATCGGCGTGCACAAGTGGATCTTCGGCGCGAACTGGAAGTTCCCCTCCGAGAACTTCGCCGGCGACATGTACCACGCAGTCAGCCACCAGTCGGTGGAAATGGTCGGCATCGGCCCGAGCGCCCAAGCCGGCATCAAGGAGCGCCGCGACGACGAACTGTTGAACGCGCGCCTCCTGCACGTGAGCTCGACCGAAGGCCATGGCGTGATCAGCGGGTGGCTGCCGGAGAAGAGCACGCACAAGCCCACCTTTCAGGGCAACCCGGAGGTGCAGGCCTGGGCCGAGAAATGCCATCAGGCGCGAAAGCAGCGCCTCGGCGACAAGGCGCGCCTCGTCGGCCTCACCGGCACCATCTTTCCGAACACCTCCTATCACGCGCGCCAGCCGCGCAGCCTCGTGGTGTGGCACCCGCACAGCCCGACGCAGACCGAGGCCTGGCGCTTCTTCCTCGTCGATGCCGACTCGCCCCCCGCAGTGAAGGACATGCTGCGCCGCTACTACATGCGCTATTCCGGCCCGGCCGGCATGACCGAGCAGGACGACATGGAGAACTGGTACTACGCCACCGAGGCAACCAAGGGCGCAATCGCCAGCCGCTATCCGTTCAACTACCAGCTGTCGCTGGGCGTGTATCGCAGCGACGACGTGATGCCCGGCAACATCAGCCCGCAAACCACCGAGGAAATGGCGCGCGGCTTCTACCGTGCCTGGTCGAGCTACATGAAGGACGAGGACTGGAGCCATCTGCTCGGGCAGCACCTGCCGAAGAAGACGCTCAACGACAACCCATAGAGGCCATTCCAGAATGGCCGAAATGGCCCCTGATGCAGGGGAGCATGAGGGGACGCCGTGATGCCAACGCGCCCTCATCCCAAAATGAACTCATAGGATCCGACATGCTGGACATGAACAGGCACCTGCAGATCCGCCGGACTCCCGGCTACTTCGCCCTGAAGCAGGACGTCGAGGATTTCCTTTACCGCGAGACGGAATTGCTGGATGAGCGCCGCTTCGAGGAATGGCTGGAGCTCTTTGCCGAAGACCTCGTGTACTTCATGCCGATGCGCCGCAACGTCCGCCACGGCTACCCCGAGGACGATGAAAACACGAAGGAAGGCCAGGGCATCAGTTGGCTGGAAGAGGACAAATGGACGCTCACCAAGCGCGTCGAGCAGATCCGCACCGGCATCCACTGGGCC
>CANJXQ010000195.1 GCA_947478805.1 Betaproteobacteria bacterium
CCGAGAACACGATAGGCGGGATGCAGGCGTAATGGAAGCGCCGGTTCACGGCGTTCCGATGGCTTGCCGCATATTCGTCCAGCCAGTCGTGCACGGTTCTCATTGCGAAGCTCCCGCTGCGTCAAGGAACACTGCCAGCGCTTCGGTACGGCCTGCGTTCAGGCAGTCTTGCCGTCGAGGGGCTTGCCGACCCGGCCGCGCATCAGCGGCATGATCTGCGTCGACACGATTTCGAGCAGGGTGCCGCCGCCCGGCGGCCGCAAGAAAGAAACCCGGCCATAGCCTTCCTCCGGCGACACGGCTGCCGCCTCAACTGCCCAGCCATCGGCCACAAGCGCGGCCGTCTCGCCGCCGACGTCATCGGACCACATGCCCACGTGGTGCAGGCCGCGCTGGCGCTCGACATCGAAGAAGCCGCCGGGTGCCGGCTGGATCAGCTCGAAATGCTGCGGACCCTGGTGCGAGTAGGTGACGCGGATGCGCGAGGTCGTGATGACGCCCCGCGGCGTCCAGTACACGAGGTTGTCATAGGACCAGGGCTCGGCGAACGTGAGCCCCGAGGCCCCGCCCATGCTGCGGATGGCCTCATCCATGTCCGGCACCAGCATGCATACCTGGAAGAGCCGTCGATAGTCGACGTTCGTCTGCACAGTTTTCACACGTCCCTCCGATCCAATGCGCGAATCCGAGGAGCGCTCAGACCCAACGGCTTTCCATGAGTTCCTTGATCTCGGTCGACACGAGTTCGAGGCGCATGCCGCCCGAGGGCGGGCGGATGTAGCAGAAACGCCCCCAGCCCTCTTCGGGCGACAGCAGCGACGCCTCGGGAACCCAGCCCTGCTTGACCAGCGCGTTCGCCTCCGCGGCGAGGTTGTCGGTCCACACGCCGATGTGATGAATCCCAACGCCGGGCTTGGAGGCCCAGAAACCGGTGCCCTGGATCAATTCGACATGCTGCGGGCCCTGCTTGGAATACGTCACCGTCAGGTTCGCCTCGGTCTTGCCCGCCGGCGTCCAGTAGCTCATCGGCTCATAGGACCAGGAGTTGGCCCAGGTCAAGCCCAGCGATGCGCCCATCTCCTTCTTGGCCACCTCGATATCGGGCACCAGGAACCCGTTATGGAAAATCCGCTGATAGTCGATCATCACTGCCCCCTTGTTGAATTGCGATTCCCGGTTTGCGCGGTAGACACCGTATCTTCCCAGCGACCGCGCAAGCGGCTCGAGCCCTGCGTTATATCAGCTATCGCCAGGATATTGTCCGGCAAGAATGCGCGCCCATAGGGCGCCGAACCGGCGAACTACTCCGGCTGCAGCCCCAGCTTGCCTGCCTGTTCCTGATAGAAGCGGCTGCGTTCCTGTAGCGTGCGCACCGCCGTGGCGGTGTTTTCGTAGTGGATCTCGAACTGGATCTTCTGGGCGCTGGCCTTCATTTCCGCCGAGGCGAGCGCTGCAGCGGCTGCGGTCGAGAGCTTTTCGATCACGGCCTGCGGCGTGCCGGCGCGCACCGTCAGCGCATACGCCGGCCCGTAGATGCGCGGGAATCCGAGTTCGGTGAATGTCGGCACATCGGGATTGACCGGGCTGCGCTGCCTACCGGTAATGCCGTAGAAGCGCACGCGCGGCTTGAGCGGGTTACCGCTGCTCTCGCTCATGATGCCCCAGTCGAGCGTGCCGGCTGCCACGGCAGTGACATAAGCTGACCCGCCGGTGTAGGGCACATACACCATATCGAGGCCGAGTTCCTGCATCAGCACCAGCGTCGGGAAACGCACCTGCGGGCCCGAGGCGCCGTAATTGAACTTGCCCGGTTGCGACCTGGCTGCGTCGACGATTTCCTTGAAGGTCTTGTAGGGCGTCGACGCGGGGCCGGCCAGCACATAGCGCAGCTCGCCCAGGCCGGCCACCGAAGCGAGATCACCCAGCGGGTCGAAGCGAAGGCCTTTCTTGAGCGTGGGCAGCAGCGTCTGGCCGTCGATGCCGATCACGCCGACGGTGTAGCCATCGGCAGGCGCTCCCTTGGCGAGGTATTCCATGCCGATGATCTGGTCGGCGCCGGGCTTGGCTTCGACGATGATGGGCTGACTCAGCGTCCTGGACATGGCCTCGGTGAGCACCCGCGCCAGCACGTCCGCCGCGGACCCGGCCGACGTGGCAACGATGAAGCGCACCGGCCTGTCGGGATAGGCCTGTGCGTGGGCAGCCTGGGCGGCCATGCCCAGCAACAAGGTTGCAAAGACCCATCCGAACCTGCGAGCACCCTTGTGCATTGCGCCTCCACAAGACACTTTCGTTGCCGCGAACGCCCGCTCGGGGCGCATGGAGCGCTACCCGCACAACGCCAGCACCGGCGGGCACGCCCGCCGGGCGACTCGCGTTATGGCTTGTCGGCGGTATGGTCGAGCGGGAACGCCGGCAACGGCTTGCCCTTCTGGGGCAGCGCAATCACGCCGTTGCCCGGCATGATATTTTCACCGCGCTGGTTGATCGAAGCGATCTTGCACTCGACATAGCCGATGCCGCTCTTGCCGATCCACTTGCCGGTGACCTCGCCCTTGATGCGCAGGACGTCGCCGATGAAGTTCATGCCGCGGTACATGACGTCGCACTCGGCCACCCAGCCCTCGTCACCGGCCCAATTGGTCAGGAAGTTCGTGGCCCAGCCGCCGCGCTGCGAACCGTAGTCGTAGGCGCCCGGCATACCGATCTCTGCGGCCATGTAGGGATCCCAGTGCACGCGCTCGACGGCCTGCGGGATGCGCGTCTCCGGATCCCGCACCGCGACCTTCGGGGAGCGCTGGCGGTATTCGAGCCAGTACTGCCCGCTGCGGATGTGCGGCGAACCGATGCCCATCAGCCAGCAGATCATGTCCGACACGGTGAGCGGGCCGCGCACGATCGGCTTCATGGATTCACCGATGGTGACGTCTTCGAAGTAGCGCGGCTTGTCGCCGCGCACATCCTCTGCAGCAATCTCGCGGTCGATCTGGTCGATCTCCTCGTCCGTGTAGGTGGCCTTGGGAATGCTGGCGTACTTGCCGGCCTTCTTGCCGGCTTCGCGCTCGGCACGGATGATGTACATGTCGCAGATCGCGACCTGCTCATCGCGCTGGTTGTAGAAGCGGATCTTCACCAGTTGCAGCATGGAGCGGCCGGCCCATTTGCCTGTGCGCTCATCCAGTGCCGCGGTCTCCTTCGTGGCGTGGATCTCGTCGCCTTCCAGGAGCGGACGGAAGAAGGTCCAGCGATCTCGCGAATGCAGTCCGTGCACCCCGGGCAGGCCCTGACCGCGGCGCAGGTCCCAGCTGCCCCAGGCGGCGCCGTACAGTATCGCCGGCGGCGCGACCAGTTTCCCGAAACGCGATCGCTTGGCGTGCTCGCGATCGATCCACAAGGGGTTGGCATCGCCGATGGCGCGCGCGGCGTGCGCAATGCTGTCGCCGTTCACGTAGCGCACAAACGGCAGCTCGATGGGATACACCTTCCCGAACCGCGCCTTCATCCGGTCGATGGCTTCCTGGGTGATCTTGCCGTATTCGCTGTTTGCTGGTTCGGTTTCGGTTTGTGACATTTTCCAACTCTCCTTTTCGGTTTCTTTCAAATTCCTTGAATTCTCTTTGGGCATTGCAGGCCCGGCATGGGCTCCCGGACGCTCCAGGGTACATCTCGTCTGCACCGACGGCACACTGCAACATATATTACATGCAATATCCGCAACTTCTCGATTGGCGTTGCTGGATGAAATCGGTGCTGCTCCGGCAAAATGAAAGAGGCCTTGCAAGATCTCTGGCGCGCGATCTCCGCCCGGGATTCACCAGAAAGAAGCCCCCGTATCTCCCGGAATATCGGCAGTGTAGAATACCCACCTGGTAAAACTTCCGGAGCGAGCGATGAGCGCCGTGCTTGTGTCAACCAAGGGGCAGATCGTCCTCCCCGTCGCCGTGCGGAAGGCACTCGGCTTAAAGCCGGGAATGCGTGTCGATATCCGTGTCGAAGGCAAAGGCGCGCGCATCACGCCGGCGCCGGTCAAGAATACAGCGAAGCTTGCCGAGATCCAGGCCATCCTCAAGTATTCCGGCCCACGGGTAGCTGTGAAGGACATGCGGGTCACCGACTACAAGGACTGACGGCGTGCGCGCCTTGGATACGAACGTGCTGGTGCGCGCCCTTGTGCAGGATGATGCGGCACAGGGTCGGCGCGCGCTGGCCTGCCTGAGCGCTCAGCCGGTGTATATCCCGATAACGGTGATCCTTGAACTGGAGTGGGTGCTGCGCTCGCGTTTCGGGTATTCACCCAAAGCGATTGCGGACGCGATGGAAAAGCTCGCGATACTGGAAAATGCGGTCGTCGGCGAGCAGGCGGCCGTTGTTGCGGCGGCAAGGAAAATGCGGCAAGGCTGGGACTTCGCTGACGCGTTGCACCATGCGCTATCCGCCGGATGCGATGATTTTGCCACCTTCGACACTGCGCTCTCACGGCGCGCAGGCCGTGATGATTCGACGGCTCCCCCGGTGATCGCGATCTGAAGCAGCCAAACATCCCGCAATGCCGCCGTGCGAGGGACACTTCATTATCGTCGTTGATTCCCCCGGCTGGGGGCCTCAGACGTTGAAGCGGAAGTGCATCACATCGCCGTCGTGCACGATGTACTCCTTGCCCTCCACCCGCAGCTTGCCGGCCTCCTTGGCGCCCTGCTCGCCCTTGCCGGCGATGAAATCCTCATAGGCCGTCACCTCGGCGCGGATGAAGCCGTGCTCGAAATCGGTGTGGATGACGCCAGCCGCCTGCGGCGCGGTGGCGCCCACCTTCACGGTCCAGGCGCGCACTTCCTTCACGCCCGCTGTGAAATAGGTCTGCAGGCCGAGCAGCGCGTAGCCGGCTCGGATGACGCGGTTCAAGCCCGGCTCCTTCATGCCCATGTCGTCGAGGAACATCTGCTTGTCCTCATCGGACAAATCGGCGATCTGCGATTCCAGCGCCGCGCTGATGGCCACCACCGGGGCGCCCTCCTTCTTCGCGTACTCCTCGACGCGCGCCAGCAGCGGGTTGTTCTCGAAGCCGTGCTCGCTGACGTTGGCCACGTACATGGTCGGCTTCATGGTGAGGAGGAACATCGGCTTGACGATGACCAGTTCCTCCTTGGAGAAATCGAGCGTGCGGGCGGGCCGGCCCGCATCGAGCGCCGCCTGGATCTTCTCGAGCACGGCGACGAGCCGCGCCGCTTCCTTGTCGCCGCCGGTCTTGGCGAGCTTCACGTTCTTGGAGAGCTGCTTTTCGACAGTGGCAAGGTCGGCCAGCGCAAGTTCGGTGTTGATGGTCTCGATGTCCGACACCGGATCGATCTTGCCCGCCACATGCACGACGTTGGCATCCTCGAAGCAGCGCACCACGTGCGCTATGGCATCGGTCTCGCGGATGTTGGCGAGGAACTTGTTGCCCAGGCCCTCGCCCTTGGAGGCGCCCGCTACCAAGCCGGCGATGTCGACGAACTCGACCACGGCCGGGACGACCTTCTGCGGCTTGACGATGACCGACAACGCATCGAGGCGCGGGTCGGGCACCTCGACAATGCCGACATTGGGCTCGATGGTGCAGAACGGGTAGTTCTCCGCCGCGATGCCCGCCTTGGTGAGCGCGTTGAAGAGAGTGGATTTCCCCACATTGGGCAGGCCGACGATTCCGCACTTGACTGACATTAATTAACCACCTTTCGTATGCAACTTGAGCATTGCCGCGCCGGTCTCGCCATCGAGCACCAGCGGCAGGCATTCGAGCGAACGGTCGATCGCCTCCTCGATCAGCTTGCGATCGTCGGGCGAGGGCGAGGACAGCACATAATCCGCGACCAGGTCGCGGTCGCCGGGATGTCCGATGCCGACACGCAGGCGCCAGAAATTCTGCGATCCCATTACCGCGGCGATGTCCTTGAGCCCATTGTGCCCGCCGACGCCGCCGCCCAGCTTGAGCCTGGCCACGCCGGGCGCGAAATCCAGCTCATCGTGCACCACGAGGATCTCCTCGGGCGCGATCTTGTAGAACCTGGCCAGCCCGCCCACCGACTTGCCCGACAGGTTCATGTAGGTCTGCGGCTCCACCAGCCAGACTTCCCCCGCGGCGCCCTTGCGCAACTTGGCCACCAGCCCATGGTACTTGGCATCCTTGACGAGCTGGATGCGCTCGGCCTCGGCCAGGCGCGACACCAGCCAGAACCCCACGTTGTGGCGGTCCCGTTCATGTTGCCGCCCGGGGTTGCCGAGCCCTGCAACCAGCCTGATCGGTGGATGGGCCATATC
>CANJXQ010000196.1 GCA_947478805.1 Betaproteobacteria bacterium
CGGGGTGGGTTCGCGATGGTTCAGGAAGTCGTTGTCCTTGAGGTTGATGAAGAACTGCGCCGTGGCCGAATGGACGCTGTTGGTGCGCGCCATGGCCAGCGTTCCGACGGTGTTCTTCAGGCCGTTCCCGGCTTCGTTGTCGATCGGGTCGCGCGTTTTCTTTTCATTCATGCCGGCGTCCATGCCGCCGCCCTGGATCATGAAGCCGTCGATGACCCGATGGAAGATGGTGCCCTTGTAGTGGCCATCCTTCACGTACTGCAGGAAGTTGGCGACAGTCTTGGGCGCCTTTTCCTGGTTGAGTTCGGCCGTGATGCTGCCCATGCTGGTCTTGATTTCAACGAAGGGGTTTTGCGCCAGCGCCTGTGCGCTCACGGCCAGCGACAATGCGCAGGCGCCAACAAGGCCGCCCGCAAGGCGGGCAAGGGCGGTGCCAGAAATCATGACGTAACCTCCGATAGGGATTGATGCGGAACAGGCCTGTGGCAGGCGGGCCCCGATGGCCAGGCGATCAGGCGGCGCCCTCGTAGATGATGCGCCAGCGGTTGCCTTCGCGCGTCCAGTACTGGCGCTTTTTCATGGTGTTGTTCAGGTTGCTGGAGCGATAGTCCTGGTTGAAGGTCACCACGACCAGGTCTTCACGGCCGGGATTGCGGAATACCGAAAGGTCGGACAGGCGGACCTTGACCCATTCCTTGTTGGCATTGACGCCGCGCTTGCTCTTTACGAATGACGCGTAATCCAGGCGATCGGAGACGAAATTGCGCGAGTAGTTCTGCAGGTAGCGTTCGGTGTCCAGGCTTTCCCAGTCGCTGCGCCACTTCTCGAATTGCCCGAGGAAGGTATCGCGCTCGTTCGACCAGTCATCGGTGCTGACCCATTCGACGCCTTCGCTGATGATCACCGGTGTAAGACCGACCTGTACGTATTTGGCGACGGTGTCCAGGTCATTGTTCGACAGCACCACGCAGCCGTCGCTGGCGCGCGGGGGGCGGCTGAAGGTGTCGGAGGGCGTGCCGTGCAGCCAGATGCCGTGCCCGCTGCGTCCCTGGCGCCGGTCCCAGTCATTGGGGTAATTGAGGGGAAAGGCACCGCTGCCGTACAGGTCGGGGAGCTTTTGCTGCGAAAGATTGGCCGTGACGTGGTACACGCCAACCGGCGTCTTCAGGTCGCCTTCTCGCACCTTCTGCGCCCCCAGCTTTCCGGAGCTGATGTAGTAATCGGCGACGAAGCGCGGCTGCTCGCCTTCATTGCGGTACAGGTACATGCGCGAGCGGTTGGTGTCGACGACGATGGCGTATTGCTGCTCGGGCTTCAACTTCATGAGGTAGCGCGGCAACTTGCCCTCGGTGGGACGCTCGCGGTAGGCGCGCAGGCGTGCCACCGCCTCCTCGCGCAGGTCGGTGATGCGCTCGGCGGGGGCGTTCACGCCGCTGCCCATGTTGCTCAAGGGGCGGGCACGTGCGATGAGGATATCGCCCTTGATCAGGTGCGCGAGGCGAAAGTTTGGGCGCAGTTTCAGCAGGGCATCGATGTGCTCGAGCGCCTTGTCGAACCGCTCGCCCGCCACTTCCTGCAGCGCGCTGGCCAGCAGCGCGTCAGGCGACAGGGCGGAAACACCGCGCGGCGTGGCGCCGACGACGAACGAGGCCGGGCCGGAAAAGAAGGCAGCGAGGAGAAATGCGGCAGGGGTGAGCACGAGGCGCGGCAAGGCCCGGCGCGCCGTCGTTCCCGGCCCCAGCAGTCGGTTCAGCGGCTTGACCAGCGAGTGCCCGGACGGGCGAAGGCGAGATAGCGGCGTCGGGCGTACCCTGCCGGCGCGGCGAAAGAGAAATCGAAAAAGATCGGCAGGCATGCGCGCCATCAGTTTCCGGTCCGCTCCTGTTTGATCAGCCACTTGCCGCCCGACTGCGCGAGGACCAGCGTCTTGACGCTGCTCACCTTGAGCGAATCCGAGCGGTAGTGCTGGCGGAAAGTCACCGTGGCGGTGTCGCCCGAAATGCTCACCCGGGGCGAATCGACGGAGACCTCGATTTTCTTGGGCGCGGCGATGCGCTGCTTGCGTCCCTGTTCCCAATCGGCGCGCGATTCGCCCTTGGGCGTCTTGAAGTCCCGGGCGTAGTGCGCCAGGTAGGTCTTCACATCTTTCTCCTGCCAAGCCTGCGCCCAGGCACGCACTGCCTTGAGCACCTCGTCATTGCCGTTCTTTGCGGCGGGGGCCGGCGCGGCGGGCGCAGCGGCTGCCGGAGGGGCCTTGGCTGCCGCAGGCTCTGCAGCCTTGGCCGCAGATGCGGGGGCAGGCGTCGGGGCCGGGGCGGCGGCAGGTTCGGTCTTGGGGGCTGCGGCCACTACGGCAGGCCGGGACGCCGGGGCGGCGGCAGCCGTTGGGGTTCGCGTGCCCGCGGTAATCATTTCACGCACCAGCGACAGCTTGGATTTGGCCGCGGCGTTGGAGGAGTCGAGCTGCAGCGCCTTGTCGTAGGCCTGGCTGGCGAGCTTCGCATACACGTCGCCCAGGTTTTCGTAGGCAGTGGCGTAGCTCGGGTGCGTGCGAATGGACATCTCCAGCGCCTGGCGTGCCTTTTAGTACTGGCCTTGGGTTGCATACAGCACTGCGAGATTGTTGTACGGTTCCGGCAGCTCGGGATAGTCCTGCGTGAGCTTGGTGAAGACGTCGATCGCCTCCGCCGTCTTGTTCTGGTCTGCGAGGATCAGGCCCTTGAGGAAGCGACCCTGTGCATCGCGCGGCTTGGCGGCGAGGAACTGGTTGACCTTGTCGAGCGCCTGCGCGTGCTGCTTCTGGCGCAGCAAGGCCGTGGCATCGGAGAGCTCGTCGGCGTGCACCGGCGCGGCCAGGGCTGCGCCCAAGAGGAGTGAACGCAGCAGGCTGCGAAGGAGGGTGGAGGCGGGTGCGCAAAATCGCGACATGGACAGTGACTCTACGTGTGCGTTGGACGGCAGCGATGCCCTGGCAGGGCGCCGGTGGTTGCGGGTCATTATGTTATACTTTTTCGCGCAAAATAAGCACCCGCATATTGTACCAAGAACCCTGCAAAAACCACAAGAATCAATAGTTTCTGCGGGATTCCCAGAATCTTTCGCAGATTGCCCCGGCCTGTCCCCTCCCGCCCCCGAAACCCCGCCCAATCGCCATGCTGCGCCTCTACAACACCCTGACCCGCACCAAGGAAACGTTCGTGCCGATGGACCCGTCCCGGGTGCGCATGTACGTGTGCGGCATGACGGTGTACGACTACTGCCATATCGGCCATGCGCGGGTGATGGTGGTGTTCGACGTGGTCCAGCGCTGGCTGCGCGCCAGCGGCTACCAACTCACCTACGTGCGCAACATCACCGATATCGACGACAAGATCATCAAGCGCGCCGTGGAGAACGGCGAGTCGATGTCGGCGCTGACCGAGCGCTTCATCGGCTTCATGGATGAAGATGCCGCGGCCCTTGGCGTGCAGAAGCCCGATTTCGAACCGCGCGCCACTGGCTACATCGACGACATGCACGCCATGATCGCCAAGCTCGAGGCGCATGGACTCGCCTACAAGGCCAAGGACGGCGACGTGAATTTCTCCGTGCGGCGCTTTCCCGGCTACGGCAAGCTCTCCGGCAAGTCGCTCGACGACCTGCGCGCGGGCGAGCGCGTGCAAGTGGATGACGCCAAGCAGGATCCGCTCGACTTCGTGCTGTGGAAGTGCGCCAAGCATGGCGAGCCCTTCTGGCCTTCGCCCTGGGGCAACGGTCGCCCGGGCTGGCACATCGAATGCTCGGCCATGGGCACCAAGTTGCTCGGCGAGCGCTTCGACATCCATGGTGGCGGGATGGACCTGCAGTTTCCGCACCATGAGAACGAGATCGCGCAGTCTGAAGGTGCAATGAGTGAAGGTGCAATGAGCGAAGGCGCCGTGGGCGCGGCACCCGGCGGCGAGAAGCGCTTCGTCAACTACTGGATGCACAATGGCTTCGTGCGTGTGGACGAAGAGAAGATGTCCAAGTCGCTGGGCAACTTCTTCACCATCCGCGACGTGTTGAAGCGCTACGATCCGGAAGTGGTGCGCCTGTTCGTCATTCGCGCCCACTACCGCAGCCCGCTCAACTACTCCGACCACCACCTGGACGATGCGCGATCGTCGCTGGCGCGCCTGTACACGGCGCTCAAGGGTGTGCCGCTCGAGGTCGGCGCGCCGGACTGGAACGAGGCGCACGCCAAGCGTTTCCGCGAGGTGATGGACGACGATTTCAACACGCCCGAGGCCGTGGCCGTCCTGTTCGATCTCGCCAATGAGTTCAACCGCTCGAAGGATGAGGCGCTGGGCCGGCAGTTGCGCGCGCTGGCCGGCGTGCTGGGCTTGCTTGGCCGCGACAGCATGGCGTTCCTGCAGGCAGTGCCGGCGGAGGTTGGGGGTGATGCGGGTGCGGGCGAGACGTACACGCCGGAGGCGATCCAGTCCCTGATCAAGAGCCGCGCCGCCGCCAAGAAGGGCCGGGACTTCAAGGAAGCCGATCGCATCCGCGACGAACTCGCGAAGGCGGGCATCGTCCTGGAAGACTCGCCGGCGGGGACCACCTGGCGGCGGGCATAGCGCTCGCCCGCTTGGGTGCAGCGGTCGCAGCAGTATTGGGGCGATAAGCCAATGAACAGTCCAACGAGGAGCGAGTTACCCGCGAAGTCCGGCAAGCTGCGGGAACTGATCTTCCGCGGGCAGGACATCTACGCGGGCGTGGCAGCCGACCCGACCAAAGTCGACATGCAGGGTTGGGGCTCGGACCATGGCATCTTCGCCTATTGCATCGAGCGCCTGCAGCCCAAGCTGATCATCGAGGTGGGCTCCTGGAAGGGGCGCTCGGCGATCAACATGGCCCGCGCGATGCAGGACTTCGGCATGGATGGCGAGATCCTGTGCATCGACACCTGGCTGGGCTCCCCCGAGCACTGGCTGGCAGAGGGGGCCGTGGAGGCATGGCGCGCGTCGCTGGGAATCGTGCACGGCTACCCGACGCTCTACACACATTCCTGAACAATGTCATCGCCAGCCAATGCGAGCGGATCATCACGCCACTGCCGCTGCCCAGCGAGTCGGCCTTCTTTGTCCTGCAAAGACTCGGGGTGAAGGCGCCCATCATCTACATTGACGCCGGGCACGAGTACGAATCGGTGTCGCGGGACATCGCCCTGTACTGGCGGCTGCTGGCCCCGGACGGGGTCATGATCCTGGACGACTACATCACCTTTCCCGGGGTCACCCGGGCCGCGACCGAGTTTGCCCTGCGTGAAGGCATTCCCCTCATCGGGGAGGCTGGAAAGGCGGTGCTGACGCGCAATACGGCGCTGTCGATCACGACGAAAATTATTGTTGACGAGTAGGGTATAGCGGCCGTTTTTAGGCGTTGGGTGAGTTGAACAAGGCGGCCTTCGACCGGCAGTTTAGGACGGGCTACATTGGGCATGCGACGTGTCCAGATACTTGACCGGTAGCGTGCGTTTCAATAGGCTCTTACCGTCTGGATCTATGGATCTATGCTTGGGAGGGCATCTTGTCGCAGCGATGGTTTCTAACACTGCGGAAACTGACGGCCACGCTAGCAGTACTGGGTGTGGCCGCTGCATGTTTTGCCACGCCAGCGCTGGCTGCGGACAGTCCCGCCAATGCCCAGCCCGTTTACTTCGGATTTAAGTCTGGTAACGCCGCGGTCTTTGCCGAAGTCGTCAATCAGAAGGCTATCGTCGTTTTTAGTTGCGTGGGCTCAATCGAAGTGCAGGTCAACGATGCCTATTCCGATTCATGGAACACCAGGTTTCGTCGCCCGGGACTTCCCAACAACTATTCGGAGATGGTTGTTTCAAGATCGCAGTTCAGACTGTTTGCTGGCGTCAACGGGTTCGGCAGCGGGGCGGCCACTTGCACACCAGTAACAGGCAGCGTGCAGCCGGTGGCAAGCCGCGAGGAGGCCATCCAGAAGTCCGGCATCAACCTAGCAGCCATCAACGAGTACAAGACCTACTATGCGCAGGCCTACGGGCAGCAGTTCATTGCGGCGTCGTCGGTTGTGCAGGCTGCACCGCCGGCAGCGCTGGCGGCGGACAGCTCCTCCAAAGTCCAGACCGTGTATTTCGGTTTCAAGTCCGGTCAGTAGTGTCCGGTTAAAACTCGAACAGATTCAGCTGATTATGCAAAGCGATGTCATTGTTCACGGGTGCGGTTTCCGCAACTACTTGTTGTAGAGGCAATTTCTCGAAGAGCGTCAACGACAAAATCTGTAGCAAGGTATGCAAAG
>CANJXQ010000197.1 GCA_947478805.1 Betaproteobacteria bacterium
AAGGGCAAGTGGTTGCAGACCTCGCGCTGGCCCAAGGAACCGGTTGACGTCAGGGGCAAGCGCATCGGTGTCATCGGCACGGGCGCTTCCGGGGTGCAGGTGATCCCGCCCATGGCCGAGCAAGGCAGGCACTTGACGGTCTTCCAGCGTTCTCCGAATTTCGTCGTCCCGCCGCAGAACCGGCCGCTCGATCCAGCGCTGATCGAGAAGATCGCCGACCGGTTAGACGAGTTCCGGGCCGAAATGTTCGCGAACGACGGCGTGCACCGCCCCAAGGCGGCGGGGGACGTTACGCAATTCAGCAAGGATGAACGTGAGCGCATCATGGAAGACCGGTACCAATTCGGCGGCCACGTCATGTCGGTTGTCTTCAAGAACGAACAGGTCGACTGGGAAGTCAATCAGGTGGTGTCGGATTTTGTCCGCGACAAGATTCGCTCCGTGGTCAAGGATCCGGTGACAGCCGAAAAACTGTGCCCTCGAAGGCATGGCGTCGGCAACCGCCGACTCGGCGTCTGCACGAACTATTACGAGACCTTCAATCGCGACAATGTCACGCTGGTCGATCTGCACGAGGATCCCCTGGTGCGGATCACTGAAACCGGCATCCAGACCAGGAATGGCCACCACGAGCTCGATCTGATCATATTCTCGCTGGGCTTCGTCTCCTTTACCGGCACGCTGATCGACGCGGATATCCGCAATGAGCACGGCCGCGGCATCACCGAGCACTGGAAGCCGGGTTGGAAGAGCATGATGGGCTTCATGACCTCGGGCTTCAAGAACCTGTTCATGGCCTGCGGCACCGGCGGTATCGGATTTTCGGCCAACGGATTTCCAGTCAATGAGCAGCAGATCAACTGGATCGGCGACTGTATTGCCTATCTGGACAAGAATGGCTACAAGACCATCGAGGCCGATCCGGTGGCGGAGGAGGCGTGGGTGAAGCGCGTGGCCGAAGTGGCCAGCAACAGGCTGCTGATGACCCGCAAGCTCAGAGACCGCAACGTACATGTCAACCCGGAAACCGGCGAACATTTCTGCATGACCTGGCTGGGCGGGTTCACCAACTTCATCAAGATTTGCGACGAGAGCGCCGCCAAGGGTTACGAAGGCTTCATCCTGCGCTGAGCTACCGCGAGGTACAAGGGAGTTCTGCGATCATTCATTCGATTGCGGTATTTCCTGGAACCCGTCATACGAAATTGAATTCGCGAAGGACTACCAATGGCTATTGATGACGTAAGCGCGCTGCCTTTATCACAGCTGATGTCGTTGAAGGGGCGACGCGCCGTTGTAACCGGGGGAGGGGGTGGCATCGGTCTGGCTGCCGTGCGTCGCCTGGCCGAAGCGGGCGCCTCCGTCCTGATAGGCGACCTGAACGGAGATGCCGTAAAGCGCGAGGCCGATAAAATCGCAAAGGAGCTTGGCGCGACGGTGATAGGCCAGTCGTTGGACGTGACCAGCGAGCAGTCGATCATCGCTTTCGCCGATGCGGCAGTGTCGCAACTCGGGGGGCTGGACATCTGGGTGAACAACGCCGGTATTTTTCCCCACTCTTCGATCACCGATATGACTGTGGAGTCCTGGGAGCGTGTCCAGAATGTCAACTTGCGCGGCACGTTCCTTGGGGCGCGGGAAGCAGTTGCCCGCATGCGGAAAGGATCCACAAAAAAAGGGGTGATCATCAACGTCGCGTCTACAGCCGGGCATCGTGGGAGACACCATCTTGCCCACTATTCGGCCTCCAAGCATGGCGTGATTGGCCTTACGAGATCCCTGGCACTGGAATTGGGTCAGGATGGCATTCGTATCCTGGCCATTGCACCGGGCATCACCTCTACGCCCGGACTTGAGCAGCGTGGCTTGTCCGAAGACACGAAACGGCGTGCCGCCGCCATGCCGCTGGGACGCGTCGGGGTTCCCGACGACGTCGCCCGTGTCATCCTTTTTTGTGCGCTCGACATGTCTTCCCTCATGACGGGAACGACGTTATTTGTGGACTCCGGCGCAACGGCGTAGGAGGAATGCTGACGCCGCATGGTATCGATACCGTCACCAGATTCATGGGGCAAGTGGTGCTGGTCGCATCCGATCAAGCCATTGCATCTCGAAGCGCCGAAGTCAAGTCGGACACCGGCTGCTGTCCCCACGGTTGATTCCAGCCCATACGCAGGAACCCGTGGATCAGCCCAGGAAGCTGCCGATGCAGCACTGGAGTCCCGAACTCCACAAGGCGCTTCGCATAGGCATTTCCCTCGTCACGCAGCGGGTCGAATTCGCACGTCATGACAACCGCCGGTGGCAACTTCCCAAGGCTGGGAGCCCGCAGCACCGAGGCTAGCGGGTGGAACCGCTGCTCTGGCGTTGGCGCATATCTTTGCCAGAACCATTCCATCGCAGCCGACGTGAGGTGGTAACCCTCGGCGTTCTCGTGGCAGGAAGGAAAATCCATGCCACCGTCGCAGACGGGATACATCAGCGATTGAAAGTCGATCTTCGGTCCGCCCAAGTCCCGCGCCATCAACGCAACTGCGGCCGCGAGGTTGCCTCCTGCACTGATACCACTGACCGCGAGCTTTGCCCCGATCCCGCCGAGGCGTTCTGCGTTGGCTGATGCCCAGCGGGTGGCCGCAAAGCAGTCATCCAGCGGTTTCGGAAAGGCGTGTTCCGGCGCCAGTCGGTAGTCGACCGACACCACCGTGCACGCTGCGTCGCGCGCCAGGGCATGACAGAAGAAGTCATCCTGGGCAAGGGTGCCCATGACCCAGCCGCCGCCATGGAAGTGGATCACCATGCCGTGGGGATCGGCTGGTCGGTAGATTCGCGCCGGCAAGTCGCCCTCGGCTCCAGGCACGCGGATATCCTCTGTGCGGACCGCGCCAGGAACGTTGATCGACGGAACCGGCCGACTGCGCAACTTCCGTACGCCCTCCTCCACCGGAACCGAGGACATGTCCAGCCGCGCCTCCGGTGGAGCCGCGTTCAACATGACACGAAGATCAGGATGCAGGGGCATGGCGGTGCTCTAATCTTGAGGCTGCATTACCAGGAGGTTGTTGAAAATCGCTTGCCGACGAACCCAATGACCAACGACTTACGTTCGTGCCAGAGGGAAGCGGTTTTCAACAACCCCTGAAGTAGGGGGTCAAGGGGGACTGTGTCCCCCTTTTTCAACAAACCCCTAGAACTTCGAATAGTCCACTTCCTTGAGCACGCCACGCCAGCGCTTGGCGATATCGGTGAATAATGCGGACGCTTCGCCTGGAGTGCCGCCAATGTAGGGCACCAGGCCCTCCCTCGTGAACGCACCTCGCACCGCCGGGTCCTTGCCAACTTCATTCAGCGCGGAATTGAACTTGCGTACCACGTCCGCAGGTGCGCCCTTCGGCATGAACATCACGCAATAGTTGCTCGGCTCAAAGCCTTCGACCTTGGTGTCCGAGAGCGAGGGCACGTCCGGCATCGCCGGATTGCGATTCTTGTTCAACATGAGCACGGGTCGTACGGTACCCGCCTGGATGTGCTGAAGCACCGTGCCAGGCGCGTTGATCGCGAACTGGATCGAGCCGCCCAACAGGTCAGTCAGGGCATTCGCCTCTCCCTTGTACCCAATGATGTTCAGTTCCACGCCGGCGCGCTGGGCGATGTAGGCCACCGGAACGATGTTCGACGGGGTTTGTACCATGCCGATCGAAAGCTGCTTGGGTCTGGCTTTTGCCGCGGCGACCAATTGCTCAATGGTTCTAATGGTGCTGTCGCCCCGGGTGGTGATCAACACGTCTAGCGCGCCCATCATCCCGACCACAACGGCGTCCCTTTCGAAATCAAAGGGCACCGGGGTGCCGGTCATCGAAACGATGAGCACGCCCGGGCAGGTGTTTCCGACCGTATACCCGTCCGGAGCGCTTTTCAACGCAAAATCGACCCCGGCGACACTGGCCGCGCCTGGTTTGTTCTCGACCACGACGGGTTGCCCCAGGTGCGGCTCCAACGCCTTTGCGATCATCCTGGACATCCGATCGGTCACGCCGCCCGCGGCGTTGGGATTGATCATTCGGAGGGGTTTGTTCGGGTATTGCTGGGCGGCGGCAGTCAAGGGCACTGCACAGGCAAGTATTGTCGCTGCGACGAAGCAAAGCAGATGTCTCGACATAGGATCTCCATCGGTTGGTTCATATTCAATGGCATCAGTTGGCCAATTCGGCCACTTGCCACCTCACTGCCAAGCCGGCCGGCTGATTGGTCTCTGGAGGGCTCAAGCGGCCGGGATGACTTGCCACAATCGTTGCCAAAATCGCGGATTGCCGACTACACCTCAACGCACGGCAGAATAATGCATTATTCGATTCTTCGGCGTCCTTTTGCCCCATTCCACCGTCATGTGCCCACAGCATCAGAATGCTGGGGCGCGCATTTACCCAATCTCCGCCTGCTAGCTCGACCTCGCCCGCTTGCGCCGCGCCAGCACCTGCATCATGGCATTCCACAGCTTCACGATGCCCGCCCGGTCGGAGAGGCCGCGCGGCAGGAACAGGATGCACGCGATCAGGATCAGGCCGATGGAGGAATCGCGCCAGGCGCCGAAATCGCGCAGCAGCTCGGGCAGGCCGGTCATGATGACGGCGCCGATCACCGGGCCGTACCAGGCCACCACGCCGCCCACCACGATGCCCGCCGCGAGCACGAGGATGAGCAAGAGCCCGAAGGCATTGGGATCGAAGAAGGGCAAGAGGTGCCCGTACAGGCCGCCTGCGATGGTGGCGATCACCGCGCTCACCGTGCCTGCCGTGAACACGGCGCGCGAGGTGCTGATGCCCAGCGCGGACGCGATGCGATCGTCCGCGCCCACCGCGCGCCAGACGCCATCCAGCACCGAGTGCCGCAGGGAGGCGGCGCCGGCCATGCAGAGGATGGCGAGCAGCCAGACGTGCCACCACTGGACGAGGTCCGCAGGCGAGGTGATGCCGAGGTAGCCGTTGGTCAGCGGCGTGAGCGAGAACGCCGCCTGCTGCACGATCATCACCGCGCCCAGGGTCGCCGCCACGAAGAAGTGGCTGCGCAGGTGCCCGGCCACCGCGGAGAGGATGGCGCCGATGACCGTTGAAATCGCGATGCCCACCGCCAGCCCGGTGAAGAACGAGCCGCCGCGCGTGGTGAAGTAGGTGGTGGCGTAGGCGCCGATGGCGAGATAGGCCACGGGCGCCACGCTCAGGCGGCCGAGCAGCGCCTGCGGGTACACCGCATAGGCGAGCGAAATGTTGATGGCCAGGAAGGAAAACCAGAAGCCGCTGCTCATCAGGCTCATGGCGCTTTCCTCATGCCGGGGTTCTCACGTCGCTGCTTCATGTCGCCGCTTTCACGTCCCCGAATCATGTCGCCGCCCGCTGCTTCTTCCAGAACACGCCTTCGGGCCGGATCGCCAGCACGAGGATGACCAGCAGGAACAATGAAATGTCGCGCCAGCCGCTGCCCAGGTACTGCACCGTGGCGGCCTCCAGCACGCCGATGGCCACCGCCACCACCATCGCGCCCTTCACCGAGCCCAGACCTGCCACGATGCCGATGACGATGGCCTTCAGGAGGAAGGTGTGCGACAGCCCATAGGTCGCCTGCCCGTACAGGTAGGCGATCATCACGCCGGCCAGGCCCGCCAGTGCCCCGGCGATGACCATCGACAGCTGCTGGGTGCGGCGCACGTCGATGCCCATGACAGTGGCGAGAAAGCGGCTGTCGGATGTCGCGCGCATCATGCGGCCGAGCGGGCTCTTCAACAAACGGTCCATGGCCACGAGACTGGCCAGCGCCGCAGCGCCCACCGCCAGGTACTTGAGCGGCAGCACCACGCCCGCCACGTCGACCGAGCCCAGCTTCAGGTAATCGAAGTTGAAGTTGAAGGCCCGCGCGTCCGACCACTCGATGGCAATGCTCTCGATGATGAACAGCGCACCCAGGGTGGAGAGAAAGGAGGCCATCTCGATGTCCACGGTGTTGGCGCCCGGCCGCAAGAGGTAATGCAGCGACAGCCGGTGCACCGCATAGCTGAGCACCACGCCGATCAGGACCGGCCCGAGGATGATGGCTGCATGCAGCAGCACCCCCGTGACGGGCAGCGCGGAGAGCTTGCAGGCGATGAGCGCGCACAGCATGAACACGCCGGCGTGCGCGATGTTGAGGCA
>CANJXQ010000198.1 GCA_947478805.1 Betaproteobacteria bacterium
AATCGGCGCCCTGGTGCGGGGCGACGAAGTGATCATGGCCCACCATGACACCAAGGTGCAGGCAGGCGACCATGTCATTGTGTTCGTCACCGACAAGAAGATGCTGCCGAAGGTTGAAAAGCTGTTCCAGGTCGGTGTTGGATTCCTCTAATGCAACCGATCAACTGGCTCGGGCAGGCGAGATCCTCACGCCGGGAGATGGGTCGCTTTGTGGCGACCGTCTTTTACATGCACCTGCGCTGAGGTAACACCCATGCGATTCCATTTCTCGACCATGGTCAGGGTTGTTCCCGTTCTCTACGTGCTGGCGTTTGTCATCATGTTTCTCACGGCGTTCATGGCGGTCCCGCTCGTCGTGTCGTGGTTGATGGATGACGGAGCGGAGGCGGCGTTTGAGCAGGCCATGCTGCTTGGCGGCAGCGTGGGTGTCGCGCTGTGGATCATCGCGCGGCGCCAGAAGCAGGAATTGCAGACACGCGACGGCTTCCTGCTGGTTTCGCTGGTATGGACGGTCCTGCCGGCGTTGGCAGCGCTCCCTTTGCTGATTCAGTTGCCGGGGCTCAGTTTCACCGATGCCTATTTCGAAACGGTGTCGGGGCTGACGACCAGTGGCGCGACGGTGTTGTCGGGCCTCGACTCCTTGCCGGCCTCGATCAACGTATGGCGTGGCCTGCTCATCTGGCTCGGGGGCATGGGCATCATTGTTCTCGCCGTCGCCGTTCTGCCGCTGTTGGGGGTTGGTGGCAGCCAGTTATTCAAGGCAGAAACGCCGGGGCCGATGAAGGATGCGAAGCTGACGCCACGCATGACGCAAACCGCCAAAGGGCTGTGGCTGGTCTATCTCGGCATTACGGCGGCCTGCGTGGTGTCGATGAAGCTCGCCGGGATGAGCTGGGTCGATGCCTTGGTGCACGCCTTCAGCACCATGGGCTTGGGCGGCTTCTCGACTCACGACGACAGTTTCGCCTACTTCAATTCGCCCGCCATCGAAGCCGTGACCATCATTTTCATGGGGCTGGCAGGTATCAATTTCGCAACGCATTTCCAGGCGCTTCGCGGTTTGCGGATCGGTGTCTATCGGCGCGACCCGGAAGCTTCCCTGTTCCTCCTGATATTGGCCTTGAGCGTCCTTGGGATCGCGCTGTTCCTTTTTTCCAATGAAGTCTATGCGTCATTCTGGACGGCCCTGCGGTATTCGGCTTTCAACGTGGTATCCATCGCCACGACCACCGGATTCGCCAGCACGGACTTCAATCTGTGGCCGGTGTTCGCACCGGTATGGATGCTTTTCCTGTCTTGCTTTTGCACCTGCTCGGGGTCGACTGGCGGGGGAATCAAGATGATTCGGGCACGGTTGATGTTTCACCAGGCCTTGCGCGAGATGACGCGCATTCTTCACCCGCGCGCGCAGGTCCCGGTGAAATTGTCCGGGCATCCGGTGGAAAACAATCTCATTTTCGCGGTGCTTGCGTTCATGTTGATGTACGGTGGCGTGATCACTGTTTCCACCATGCTGTTGGCGGCAACGGGGCTTGACATTATTTCGGCGTTTTCCGCCACGGTGGCCTGCATCAACAACATGGGGCCGGGATTGAACAAGGTCGGACCGGCAACAACGTATGCATCCTTGACGGACTTTCAGACCTGGGTCTGCACTGTGACGATGCTGCTGGGTCGACTGGAGCTGTTTACCCTGATCGTCGTGTTTACGCCCGGATTCTGGCGCCGGTAATACTTGGCCTGGTGCTCGCGCTGACGAACATTCCCGCCAATGTCATCGCCGGTAAAGGCGGGGACGGGCAGGAGCAATTTATCGCTGACCTGCTAGCGCTGCGACCGCAGGGCCAGCGCTGGGCCGTATTGCTCAACACATCCGGGGTGTCTAAGGCCCCTGTGTTCCCGCAGGAGAATGACGTCGGGACCGTCAACGTCGCGCAAGGCTGCGTGTGTTGCAGCGCTCAGTTGGAGATGCGTGTCGCCTTGAATCGCCTGCTCAGGCAGATGCGGCCGCATCGCGTGCTGATCGGGGTATCGGGTGCGGCGAAGCTCGGGGAGGTCTTGCGCCTTTTGTCCGATCGCTGGCTGGCGCCAGTGCTGGATCTTCGCGCCACACTATCGGTGCAGGATGCAACTCGAATTGCCGACGTCAGCGAACGGCTCGACGATCTGGAACAGGAACGGTTGGCGCTATGCGACGTGATTGCGATTCGGGGAAGCGGCGCCATGTCGGCTGCAACGGTTGATGGGGTGGAGCGCGTGCTGACGGCTGAAGCCCCGCAAGCCGCAATGGTCCATATCGATCGAGAGCCGGTTTTGCTCGCGCACCTCGATCGTTCTTCGAGGGTGCGGCCTAGGCCAATGTTCTGGCGCGATGATCACGGGGAGAAATGATTACTCGGCAAAGGCTGGATGATAATAAAACGTCTTTTAATGCAAGCGTGTCGGTAACCCTATTCGTATATTGATAATAATAATTTACTGCTACCGGAGCAGCTCAAAAGACGAAAAGAACATGTCCAGGTCGGGTTCTGACAGCACATCGGGACGAGTTATCACCACCATCTGGTACAGTCGCTTGCCGACAGGAAGCAGTCGGGCGTGGACAATGACCGGCCGCAGTGTCTCCTTCGCCGCCGCACGCGTGGAGCCATTGATGGTGATTCGACGCATCGCCAGCGCCGCACCCAGTGTAGGCGCACCTTTGGGAGTTGACGGGTCGGCGCGTTCATCGACGATGGTCCCCGCCACATTGCGCACCAGGGCGTCGCGGGCTTCGAGGACGTGCGAGTTGGCGTCCCCGGCATAGTCAGTAAATCCGACGCCGAACAGGGAATCGCGCGCCGTCGTCGTCCACAGGGTCATCGTGGCGCCGGCGCTGATCTCGCGCGTAGCCACTTGCGACCTCGCAGGCATCAATATCTGGAATTTACCTTCGTCCGATGCCAGCTTTCGCCAGTCCAGGTCGGCATAGCAGGCGGCAAGGAAGGCCGGCACCAGGAGCAAGAAGAGCGCGCGGGCGAAGATGTGCTTCACGCCGCGGAACGCCTGGCTATTTTGCTGCGACGACGGAGATCTCGATCAACATGCGCGGATCGGCAAGTTTCGCCTCGACCGTCGCACGCGGCGGCAGGTTTGCCGGATCCACCCATGCCGACCATACGGCGTTCATCTGATCGCGATTGCGGATGTCCGTGAGCCAGATGTTCACCGACAGGATGCGCGATTTGCTCGTCCCTGCGCGTGCGAGCAAGGCATCGATGGCCTTGAGTATCTGTTCAGTCTGGCCGCGAACGTCCTGCGAAAGGTCTTCGGCCACGTTGCCACCGGTGAAGACCAGATTCCCGAACTCGGATGCGTCGGAAAGAATTTTCTGCGGATTGTGTCGAATGATATCCATTGGTTTCTCCATGCAAAGTTAGTGGTTGTCGTCGTTCCCTACCGATCGTAGGCGAGCACCGGCGCCAGCCAGCGCTCGGCTTCTTCCAATGACATGCCCTTGCGCCGGGCGTAGTCGCGGACCTGATCCTCGGCAATTTTTCCGACGGCGAAGTATTGCGCCTGCGGGTGGGCGAGATAGAAGCCGCTGACTGCGGCGGCGGGCATCATCGCGAAGCTTTCCGTCAGGGCCATACCCGCTTCTGCTGCGTGGAGCAGCTCGAACAGGGCGGCTTTCTCCGTATGGTCTGGGCAGGCGGGATAGCCCGGTGCCGGGCGGATGCCGCGATATTTCTCGGCGACGAGTTCGTCCGCGGACAGCGACTCATTGGCGGCATAGCCCCAGAATTCCCGGCGCACGCGCTCGTGCAGCCTTTCCGCAAAGGCTTCGGCCAAACGGTCCGCCAGTGACTTGAGCAGGATGGCGTTGTAGTCGTCGTGCGCATCCTCATAAGCCTTGACCCGGGCATCGCACCCGATGCCGGTGGTGACGGCAAACGCGCCGATGTAGTCCTGGATGTCGGCGTCCTTGGGCGCGACAAAATCCGCCAGGCATTGGTTGGCCCGGTCGGCAGCCTTTTCATTCTGCTGTCGCAAGTTGTGCCAGGTCATCAACACTTCTGCACCGTCGTCCTCGCCAGACAGGATTTCGATGTCGTCGCCGATGCTGGCCGCCGGCCAGATGCCGTAGACGCCGTTTGCCGTCAGCCATCGTCCATCGATGATCTTCTTGAGCATGGCCTGCGCATCCCGAAACACATTGCGCGCCGATTCCCCGACCACCGGGTCTTCCAGGATCTTCGGATAGGTGCCGGTCAGATCCCAGGTCTGGAAGAAGGGCGACCAATCGATGTAGCGCGCGAGCTCGGCCAGATCGTAATTCTTCAGGAGCTTCCTGCCGATCATCTTGGGACGCGTGGGCGCGACGGCCGACGGGTCCGGCCGGAATCGATTGGCACGCGCTGCTTCCAGGCTGACCAGCGAGGGCCCCTTCTTCTGCGCATGCTGGACGCGGATTTTCTCGTAGTCCGAACGCACCGTCGCAATGTATTCATCGCGCAACTCGGGCGACAGCAGGTTCGAGCAGACGCCTACTGCGCGCGACGCGTCCGGCACATAGACCGTCACACCCGTGTAATTGGGCGCAATCTTCACCGATGTGTGAACGCGTGACGTCGTGGCACCACCGATCAACAGCGGCAGGTCCAGGCCCTGGCGCTGCATTTCCTTGGCGATATGGGCCATTTCTTCGAGCGAGGGGGTGATCAGGCCGGACAGGCCGATGATGTCGGCTTTCTCCTCGCGAGCCACGTCGAGGATCTTCTGCGCGGGGACCATGACGCCAAGGTTGACGACGGTGTAATTGTTGCACTGGAGCACCACCGAAACGATGTTCTTTCCGATGTCGTGGACGTCACCCTTCACGGTTGCGATGACGATCTTGCCCTTCGGTTTCGACGCTTCCCCGGTCTCGCTGGCCAGGCGCGCCTTCTCCGCCTCGATGTAGGGCAGCAGGTGCGCCACGGCCTGCTTCATCACGCGGGCAGACTTCACCACCTGAGGCAGGAACATCTTGCCGGCGCCGAAGAGATCGCCGACCACGTTCATGCCATCCATGAGCGGGCCTTCGATGACTTCGATCGGCCGACCGCCCCGCGCCTCGATCTTGAGGCGTACTTCCTCGGTGTCCTCGACGATCCATTGCGTAATGCCGTGCACCAGCGCATGCGTCAGCCGGGATTCCACGGGTGCAGGTTTCTCCCCTGTTCCCCGCCACTCAAGCGTCTGCGCTTCCTTCGCCCCACCCGCTTTCAGGGAGCCGGCGAAAGCGATCAGGCGCTCCGTGGGGTCTTCCCCGTCGGAGCGCTTGCGGTTGAGCACCACATCCTCGACGCGTTCGCGCAATTCGGGCGACAGGTCGTCGTACACGCCGACCATGCCGGCATTGACGATGCCCATGGTCATGCCGGCCTTGATGGCGTGATACAGGAACACCGTGTGAATGGCCTCGCGCGCCGGGTCGTTGCCCCGGAACGAAAAGCTCACATTCGACACGCCGCCCGACACCTTGGCATGGGGCAGGTTGGCGCGGATCCAGCGCGTGGCTTCGATGAAATCCACGCCGTAGTTGTTGTGTTCCTCGATGCCGGTCGCAATGGCGAAGATGTTGGGGTCGAAGATGATGTCTTCGGCCGGGAACCCAACAGTCTTCGTCAGCAGATCGTAGGCGCGCTTGCAGATCTCGGTCTTGCGCGCGAAGGTGTCGGCCTGCCCCTGTTCATCGAAGGCCATCACGATCACCGCCGCACCGTAGCGACGGCACAGCCTGGCCTGGGCAAGGAATGCCGCCTCCCCTTCCTTGAGGGAAATGGAATTGACGATGGCCTTGCCCTGCACGCACTTCAACCCGGCCTCGATCACCTCCCACTTGGAGGAATCGATCATCACCGGCACGCGCGAGATGTCCGGTTCGGAGGCCACCAGGTTCAGGAAGCGCACCATGGCGGCCTTCGAATCGAGCATGGCCTCGTCCATGTTGATGTCGATGACCTGCGCGCCGTTCTCCACCTGCTGTCGCGCCACGGCCAGCGCCTCGTCGTATTGTTCGTTGAGGATCAGGCGCGCGAACGCCTTGGAACCGGTGACGTTGGTGCGCTCGCCGACATTGACGAACAGCGACTGCTCGTCGATGTTGCAGGCCTCCAGCCCCGACAGGCG
>CANJXQ010000199.1 GCA_947478805.1 Betaproteobacteria bacterium
GACAGCGGCAGCAGGCGATAGGCAACCATGCCGCACAGCATGATGGCGAGCATCAGCAGCGATGTCGCCACCGGGCGTTCGATGAATATGCGCGAGGGATTCATCCGTTGCGGCTAGGGTTCACGTCCGGTATTCAGGGCTGGAGGATCGGTGGGCGGCGTTCGTGCGAGGCACTGGATCGGCTGTTCTAGCGTTGCCCGCCGCCGCCACCGCCACCACCGCCACCGAAGCCGCCGCGCTCGCCCGGTGGCGGCAGGGTAATGCCTTTTTCCTTGGCGCGTTTCTCGGCGGTGGCGCGGATCTCGTCGCGGATCTTCAGCCGTTCTTCGCGACTGGAAGCGTTCTCGAAGCGGTTGCGGATGGCTTCGCGCTCGGCTTCGGTGAAGAGTTGGGCACGCGGGTCGCCGGCCGCTGCGCCACTCCCGCCGCCGCTCCCGCCACCGCTGCCACTATTACCACCGCTAGATGCAGGTTCCGCGCTCTTGCTCACGCCGGCGGCGGCCTTGCTGCCGGCATTGCCGCCCGCGCCCGCGGTTGATCCGACCGTCGCCCCCGCAGTGGATCCTGACCCAGCGCCGCCGAGCGGCGCCTTGCCTTCGCCACCCTTGCCGCCCCGGTCACTGCGGCGCCCTGCGGGCGGCGCATCGCCGGGGAGTTCCACCGTCGCGCCTTCACGCAGCCGCTCGGCGCCGTCGATCACCACCGAGTCGCCGGCATCCAGGCCCTCTTCGATAACCACGTTCTGGCCTTGCGTCTGGCCGAGCTTCACCGTCTTGATGGTGACGGTGCGGTCGGGCTTGACCACATACACGAAAGTGCCGCGCGCGCCGCGCTGCACCGCCTGGGCGGGGATGACGGTGGCGCTGTTGAGGGTCTCGATCAGCATGCGCACGTTGACGAACTGGCTGGGGAAGAGGCGCGCGTCGCGATTGTCGAACTGCGCCTTGAGCTTCACCGCGCCGGTGGCCGGGTCGATCTGGTTGTCGAGCGTCAACAACGTGCCGCTGGCAAGCTTCACCTTGCCGGCGCGATCGTAGGCGTCGACGGCGATGCGCGCGCCCCGGCGCAGCCTGTCCATGACGCGCTGGACGTTGTCTTCGGGCAGCGTGAACACCACCGCAATGGGTTCGAGCTGGGTGATGACCACCAGTCCCGCGGCGTCGCCCGCGCGCACCATGTTGCCCGGGTCCACCTGCCGCAGGCCGAGGCGTCCCGAGATGGGCGCGGTGATGCGGGCGTAGTCGAGTTGCAATCGCGCATTGTCGATCTGCGCCTGGTCGATCTTCACCACGCCTTCGTACTGGCGCACCAGCGAGGCCTGCGTGTCAAGCTGCTGCTTGGAACCCGAGTCCTGCGCGAAGAGCGTGCGATAGCGCTCGAGGTCGATGCGCGCATTGGCGAGCAGCGCCTCGTCCTTCTGCATCTGGCCCTGCGCCTGCGCGAGCTGCACCTGGTAGGCGCGCGAATCGATCTCCGCGAGCAGGTCGCCGGCCTTCACCACCTGTCCTTCGCGGAAATGCACCTGCATCAACTGCCCGTCGATGCGCGAGCGCACCGTCACCGTGCCCACCGGCGTCACCGAGCCCAGGCCGTTGAGGTATACATCCACATTGGCCGTGGCGGCCCGGGCGACGGCGACCGGCGTCGGCCGGCTGAAACCTCCGAGGCCGCCGAAGCCGCCGGGCCCTCCCGGACCTCCAGGCCGTCCACCCGGCGGGCCGCCGGCTGCAGGCACGGCGTTTTTCGCAGGCATCATTACGAAGTAGTAATAGGCAGCGCCGCCACCGGCTGCAAGAAGGAGTATCACAACCAGCATCAGCCACCACCGGCGCTGCCTCGGTCGCGGGTTCAGGGGAAGGTCATCGGAGGCCATGGCGGACGAAAATCCTTGCAGGCAGATTGGGGCTGTCCACGGGTGCGTGTGACAGCAGGCAGGGTTGCACCAAGATTCTAATCCACGAGCGCGATCCGACCCGTCACGATTTGTATCGATTGGTAACTATGGTGGCGCCCGGCCGATGGTGGGACGTTAAATCCTGACAAAATAGAATATTTGTCAGTGACTATCCTTATTCTATAAGACAAATACGAACATTATTATAAGAGGTCATTGGCTTTCCTTGACTCGGCGGCCGGTCGCGCGAGGTTTGGGGCCCTAAGCAAAGCCCCGCAAGCAAAGACGATTGGCGATCAGTGCGGGGTCGGCTGGTCGCTGGTGATCCTGCCGTCGACGATCTGCACGATGCGATCGCAACGTGCGGCCAGGTCGTGATTGTGCGTCACGAACAGGACCGTCGTGCTTTGCTCGCGGTTCATCTGGCGCATCAGCTCGAACACGTTGAGCGCCGACTTGGTGTCGAGATTGCCGGTGGGCTCGTCGGCCAGCAGCAGCGCCGGGTTCATCGCCAGTGCACGAGCCACCGCGACGCGTTGCTGCTGACCGCCGGACATGTTGACCACCAGGCTGTCGCGCCAGGGCGTGAGTTGCACGCGTTCGAGCAGCAATTCGGCACGCCGGCGCATGTCGTCGTTCGGGCGCCCGCGATCGGCGAGCATGGGCATCATGACGTTCTCGGCCGCAGTGAAAGCCGGCAGGAGATAGTGGTACTGGAACACGAATCCGATGCTGTAACCGCGCAGACGGGTGAGCGCCTTGTCGTCGAGGTGGCTGGTTTCGCTGTCGTTGATGAAGAGCTTGCCGCCGGTTGGGCGATCGAGCAGGCCGACGACATTGAGCAGCGTGCTCTTGCCCGAACCCGAGGGCCCCATGAGCGCGCAGAACTCACCGCGTTCTAGGCGCAGGTCGATGCCATGCAGCACCTCGGTCTCGATCGGCGTGCCCACGCCATAGGCCTTGCGAATGCCCTCCAGCCTGAGTACGGATTGGTTCGCACCGGCGCCGGGAATGCTGGCGTTATCCACGAATGGCCACCACGGGATCGAGTCGTGCGGCGCGCACGGCCGGCGCCACCGCGGCGGCAAGGCCCGTCAGCATGGCGAGGATCGCCGAATAGGCGAACAGATGCGGGTCCATGACCAGCGGAAAGAGCGGCGTCCCGTCCGGGTTCTTGACCAGGGTCTGCCAGGCATGGATCGCGGCGGCTCCCAGGACCGACCCGAACAGCGAACCAGCCAGGCCGAGAACAGCGCCCTGGAGCAGGAACACCCGCATGACCTGGCCCTGCGAGGTGCCCATGGCGCGCAATATGCCGATCTCCTTGGATTTCTGCACCACCGATACGATCAGCACCGCGGCGATGCCGAAGGCGATCGCAAGGGCAACGCAGATGCGCAGCACGGTGTTGGCGATGATCTGCGCATTGATGGCGGTATAGAACTGGGCATTGGTCCTGATCCAGCTGTCGGCCTCGACGCCGGTCGCAGCCGAGATGGCCTGCGCCACGTTCTCCGCGGCATAGATGTCGTCGACGGTCAGGTCGATGCTGGAGACGCCGCCGGTAAGTCCCAGCAGCGCCTGCGCGGTATGCAGGGCAGCGTAGGTGTTGCGCTGGTTGACGCCCTTGTTCCCCAGGTCGACGATGCCGATGATGTTCAGCGTAGCCGCCTGTCCGGATGCCACGGTGACTCGCAGCTTGTCGCCGACCGTGACGCCAAGGTCGCTCGCCAGTTCCATGCCGATGACGATGTCGTCCGCGGTGAGATTGGCGCGGCCCTTGATGAGTTTTTCCGGAAGCGCAATGATTCGGTAGTACGCAACGGGGTCCATGCCGAGCAGCGTCACCGCGCGCGTTGCATCGCCGCGCACGGCCAGTACCGGCCCCGATGCCATCGGCGAGACAGCCGTCACTGATCGCATGCGGCCGACTTCAGCGGCGATCTTCTGCCACTGGTCGATGGAGCGCACGCGCTGGAAGGGCTTCTGGACGATGGCGGCCTCGGCGATGGGGGGCGCGCGCAGCGGCCGCGCCACCTCCTGCGGCGGCAGCAGCGTGATGTGCGGCTGCGAGCTGAGCACGCGTTTGATGATGTTGGTCTGCTGGCCGGCCAGCGTTGCCGACATGAAAATGATGACGCCGACACCGATGGACACGCCGACGACGATAAATAGTGTCTGCATGCGGCCTTCACGCAGGAACCGGCTGGCCGCGATCCATTCGAATGGGAGCCAGCTATTCAACGGCGATCGGGCGCAGTCGCTGGCCGGCCTTGTACGAGTGAGAGTTGCCAACCGGAAGCACCAGGTCGCCCTCGGCGAGCCCTTCGCGCACCTCCACCATGCCTTCGCCGCGCAGCCCGAGTTTCAGCACTTGGCGTACGGCGCGGCCATCCTGGACCTTCAACACCCAGGGCGCATTGCCCGTCATGTCGTACACCGTGTCCGCTGGCACGGTGAGCGCCTTCGGGCTTTGTCCGACTTCGATATCCACAGACACCGTCATGTCCTGGCGCAGGTAAGCGGGTGGATTCGGGACGCGCAGCTTGACTTCCACGGTGCCACGCTGGGCGTCGACCCCAGGGTTGATGAACACCAGCTCGGCGGGAAATCTTTCCTTGGGATAAGCGTCGGCCGATGCCAGGGCGCCCAGTCCGGTCTTGAGGCGGCTGAGGTTGCGCTCGTCGATTTGCAGCACGAGCTGCGTTTCGCCGGCGGGAGACAGCACCATCAGCACCTTGCCGGGCTGCGCGACGTCGCCCCGCTCGATGTCGCGTGCGATGAGCGTGCCCGCGACCGGCGCCCGGATGGTCGTATAACCGAACTTGGCCTGTGCCGCCTGCAGGTTTGCGCGCGCCTGCTCGAGCGCCGCAACCGCGACCGCGGTGTCGCTGCCGGCTGGCTGCGCCGTTTCGACCTGTTTGCGCGCCGATTCCACCTGCGTCTGCGCCACATCCAGGCCGCGCCGGGCGTCGTCGAGCGCCGATTTGCCGACGAAGCCGGATTCGTAGAGGCGGCGGTTCCGCTCATACTGGACCTTGGCGTTTTCCAGGTTGGCCTGCGCCTGCCGCAGGGACTGGTCGGCGACCGGCAGTTGCAGTTCGCGCAGTTGTCTCAGGCGTGCCTCGGCCTGCGCGACGGCGACTTCGGCCTGCCGGACGCCTGCGCGTATTTCGCTCGACTCCAGCACCACCAGCGTCTGGCCGGCTGCGACCGTCTGGCCTTCGGAGACAGGGACGGCGGCGACGGTGCCGACAATCTGGCTGCCGATGTCCACGCGATTGGGCGCGGCAACGCGACCGCTCGCAACGACAGACTGAACCACGTCGCGCCGGACGACCTTCACCACCTCCACGCGAGGGCCGAGCCAGCTCGCCATGGCGAACCAGCCAAGCACGCCAACCACTGCGAGCGCGAGGAGGGCGCGCCCTATGTGTTTCGCCAAAAGTTGCGTCATTTAAGGTCGAGTATCGACTTCGCTGGCGCGTCCGGAATTGATGAAAATCAATTGAGGTTCGAAAGACAAGCGAGCGCCGGACCAGATGCTGTAGTCTGACCAATGCCTTCTCGCCGTTGAGTAAGGTGAACGCTTGAAAATCTATCAGGATGGAGTGTCCAGTGACTTCGCGAACTGCTGCATTCGACGGGCAGCTTAAGGCTCGGGATTGCGTATTGCCGGCCAATCTGCGTCGCGCAATTGTGGTGGCAGCCTTGATGGTTGGCTTGTCTGCTTGCGCAACGTTCATCGGCCATGGCCTTGTGCCGGGGAAGTCCACGGCGCAGGATGTGCTTGCGGATCTCGGGCAGCCGACATACAAGATCGAGCAACCGGATCGTTCGGCGACGTGGTTCTATTCGCGCCAGCCCGCGGGCAGGCAGACCTTCGCCCTAAAGATGTCGGCGGACGGCGTGATGCAGTCCATGGAGCAGGTGCTGACCTACGCCAACCTGGCGAAGGTGGTCGTCGGGCAAACCACTCGCGAGCAGGTGCGGGCAATTCTCGGTCCGCCCGACCAGGTTGATCGCATGGAGCGCCAGCAGCAGGATGCCTGGCTGTACTGGATGGTCCTCGACAGGGTGCCCATGCACGTCTGGGTGATATCGAGCGACGACGGCATCGTGCGCGATATCGTCAAGAGCGAGGACCTCGATAAGACGGTGGTTCGCCAACAGTAGCTACTGGTCGATACGCGGGGGGGGGGGGGGC